>DXEN01000045.1 GCA_019114945.1 Candidatus Parabacteroides intestinigallinarum
AGATATGGGCGACATCATAAATATCAGCAGCATCCACGATTACAACGAGTTTTTAGGGATAGAAACACTCAACCCGTTGATTACGCTTATCGACTTCCGTCAAGTCAAAGTTTTGAAGCATAAAAAGAAGCTCTATGGTTTCTACGGCATCTACCTGAAAGAGAAGATACACGGAAAGCTGACATACGGACGAAGCCAATACGATTATCAGGAAGGCACGCTGGTATTTGTGGCTCCCGGTCAGGTAGCAGGCATCGACGACGGTGGCGAAACGCCCAATCCCGAGGGCTATTGCCTGCTGTTCCATCCCGACCTGCTGCGTGGCACAAGCCTTGCCCGCAAGATGAAGGAATACACGTTCTTCTCCTATGAAGTGAACGAAGCCCTGCACATGTCCGAGCGAGAACGCCAGACCATCTTCAACTGCTTCACCGAGATACAGGAAGAACTGCACCACCGCATCGACAAGCACAGCCGGAGCATCATCACCTCCAACATCGAAGTCCTGCTTAACCATTGCCTCCGCTTCTACGACCGCCAGTTCGCCACCCGCGAAGCCATCAACCGCGATGTCCTCACCCGTTTCGAGGAACTGATGGTTGGTTACTTTGATTCCGACAAACCTGAACAAATCGGTCTGCCCACCGTGGCTTGGTGTGCCGACCAGCTCCATTTTTCCGCCAACTATTTCGGCGACCTCATCAAGAAGGAAACGGGCAAGTCCGCCATCGAATACATCCACCTTACCGTCATCAACCGCGTCAAGGACTTGCTGGCAAGCACGAACAAGACCGTGAGCGAGATAGCCTATCAAGTTGGCTTCCAATACCCGCACCATTTGAGCCGTCTGTTCAAAAAGGTGGTGGGGTGTACGCCGAATGAGTATAGAAGCGCGATTTGAGACCGCGTATCTGTTCATAATAGCATTCAAATCCCGGTTACTTCTATCCGATTACAAAAGTAGGGGGGATTTGTTCGATTATTCCGATGATATTCCCTATTTTTGTGAGGATAAAAGCCGAAAGCTTAAAAAACACAGAAGACGGAAAAACATGAGAAACGATCTATTTCGAAAAGACGCGTTGGATGGCATCGCCTCGCCGGAAAGGGTGGACCAATATATCCATGTCTCGTCCATCTCTACCTTTGTTATCTTGGGCGCGCTTTTCCTGTTTATGGTAGGTGTGTTGGTGTGGGGATTTTGCGGGCATGTCTCCGAGAGTGTTACGATTAAAGGTGTCGTTTTCCCTTTTGAGGGGACGCGATCGGTGACCCTGCCGGAGGATGGCGTGACGCGCGAGCTGTATGTGAAACGTGGCGACTATGTGCGTGCGGGCGACCGGCTCGCCTTGGTGAGTGTCAATCAGCGATTCTCTTTGCTGATCTCACCGTACGAGGGTACGGTGCTTTCCGCGAAAGAGCGCTCGACCGACTTCGCCGCCTACGAGCCTATCGTCAACTTGTTCCGGCAAGATAGCGCCCGGAGGAACCGGGAAATCGTAGCCGTTACTTCTTTCGAGAATCTGCGGAAGCTGAAAGACCGGATGCCGGTGCAGGTATCGCCCATCGATTTGCCGCGTGAGAAGTACGGGTACATGCGGGGGCGAATCGTCGAGATTGCCGATTACCCGCTTTCACGACAGGAAGCGTTGGAATATCTGAAGGTCGATTCGTATGTAAGTGATATATTCCCCGAGAAGGAGGAGGCGACTTATGTCGTACGCATCTTGCTGGAGGAGGATCCGGAACAGCCGGGTAAAATCCTGTGGTCGCACGCCCGGGAGGAGGAGCAGAAGATCGCGATGGGAACGTTCTGCGACATACAGATCGTTACGAGACGCTTGCCTGCCTATCGGAAATTGTTTGAGGAAATCGATGAAAAAGCGAGAGCGGTCCGGCTATGGGTAGAGTAAAGCGAGTTCCGGTGGTGATGCAGATGGAGGCGTTGGAATGTGGCGCCGCCTCGTTGGGAATGGTTTTAGCCTATTGGAAGAAATGGTTGCCCTTGGAGCGGCTGCGCATCGACTGCGGGGTGTCGCGCGATGGGAGCAACGCCCTTAATATACTGAAAGCGGCCCGCAAATACGGCATGGTGGCGAAAGGCTTCCGCATGGAGGTAGAGCGTTTGCGCAAGGTGGAGGATCCCGCTATCCTGCATTGGAACTTTTGTCACTTCGTCGTGTTCAACGGTTTCAAGGGCGACAAAGTCAGCCTCAACGACCCCGCCCGCGGACGGGTGTTGGTGGATATGGAGGAGTTTAACCGCTCGTTTACCGGCATTGTGCTGACCTTTCAACCGGGACCGGAGTTCGAGCCATCGGGACAACATGCTTCCGTGCTTTCGTTTGTGCGACAGCGGATGAAGAGCGCCAGGGCGGCGTTGCTTTTCACTTTCCTGACCGGTTTGTTGATGGCTTTTGTCGGTTTGGTAAGTCCGGTTTTCTCGCAAATCTTCATGGATGATATTCTTTCGGGGAAAAACCCGGATTGGTTCAAATTCTTTATTGGCATGTATGCCGTGCTGGTAGTGTTCCAGTTTATCGTGCAAGTGATGCAAGACTTCCGATGGGTCATCTACCAGGCGCAGCTGGATATCGAAGCCAACACCTCGTTTATATGGCACGTGTTGCACCTGCCCATCTCTTTCTTCCAACAACGGTTCGCCGGCGACCTGGTGATCCGACAGCAGAGCAACCAAACCTGTGCCGCCCACTTGGTACAAAAAATCGCGCCGGCGGTGGTGGATATCTCTTTATTGATTATCTATCTGCTTGTCATGTCGAGATACAGCTTGCCACTCACGGCGGTAGGCCTGACGGTCGCGGTGCTTAACCTCGGTTTGATGCGCTATATCGCCGACAAGCGGATGAACCTCGGCCGCGTACTGGAACGGGATAACGGAAAACTGAACGGTACCACGATGAGCAGCATCGAAGGGATGGAAACAATCAAGGCGGCAGGAGCGGAGCTGGGTTTCTTCCAGCGTTGGTCCGGTGTTTTCGCCACGAAATTGAACTCGGAAGTGCGGCAAAACAAGACATCGGTCTATCTGGAGATCCTTCCCCTGCTGTTGCAACAACTCAGCGCGAACGTCATCCTGGTTCTCGGAGCCTATCTTATCCTGAAAGGTGAGTTGACCATCGGTATGCTGACCGCTTTCCAAGGATTCATGACCTCGTTCATGAACCCCCTGAACAAATTGATGGATACCGGGCAAACCTTGATAGAGACCCGTACGCAGATGGAGCGCATTGAGGATGTATATAACTCAGAGCGCGACGTGAAAGACGAGGCGTTGACGGAACCGATTACGGGCTCGGGAAAGTTGGGGGGTAAAGTGGAGGTGCGGAACGTCGTGTTCGGGTATAATCCGCTTTCTACTCCTTTGTTGGATGGCCTTTCATTCACCTTGGAGCCGGGGAAAAGCGTGGCGTTGGTCGGCTCGTCCGGTTGCGGGAAGAGTACGATCGCCAAGTTGGTATCCGGGCTGTACGAACCGTGGTCGGGCGAGATTTTGTTCGATGGGATGCCCCGAAAGGAGATCCAGCGGGCTGTCTTCACCAATTCGGTCGCCATGGTAGATCAAGACATTACGTTGTTCGAGGACAGCATCGCCAACAATGTGAAGATATGGGATCGCTCGATTGAGGATTTCGCCATGATCATGGCTTGTCGCGACGCGCAAATCTATACCGATATCGTCACCCGCCCCGATGGGTTCAACGAGCGGTTGACGGAAGGCGGAAGCAACCTTTCCGGCGGGCAGCGCCAGCGCTTGGAGATCGCCTCGGCGCTTGCCCGCGAGCCGGTGGTGCTCATCCTCGACGAGGCGACCAGCGCGCTGGATGCCGCTACCGAGGAACGGGTGATGCGCTCTATCCGCCAGGCGGGTATCTCGCTGATTATTATCGCCCATCGCCTGAGCACCATTCGCGATTGCGACGAGATTATCGTATTGGACAAGGGCCATGTGATGGAGCGGGGCACGCACGAGGCGCTTATGCGGGAAGAAGGCATGTATTATCAATTGATGAAAAATAACTAAGAAAATAGGACGCTTTGATTTTTAAGGAACAAATAGAGAAACGACGGGAACAGGAGCAAAAGACGCTATGGGAATCCTTTGAGAACTTGGCGGGGGCGTTAGGTCCCGGAAAGGAACGTATCCGCCGGGAGCAGGGCGATGACGACGCGTACAAGGCGATCCTGGACGCGTTGGGCGTGACCGACGGGGAGTTGAATCCGTTGGAGGGAGACTTGCAGGAGCAGTTCGAGCTGATCCTGCGCCGTCACAATATCATGTACCGCCGGATTACGCTGGACAAGAATTGGTGGAAAGATTCCACCGGGGCGATCTTGACGCATCTGCGTTCGGGCGAGTTGATCGCGCTCTTGCCGGGCACATGGAGCGGGTATTACTACAAGCATCCGAAATCCGGCAAGAAGATATGGATGAACGCGAGGGAGCACGAGCGTGTCGAGCCCAACGCTTATTTCTTTTATCCCTCGTTGCCGTCGCACGCGCTTACGGGCAAGGACCTGTTGCGTTTCATGGGGCGTTTGTTGAATGTGTCGGACTGGATTTATATCGTCGTGGCGTGCTTGATTGTCACCCTGCTTGGCACGTTGACGCCTTTCATGAACAAACAAATCTTCAACAACATCATCCCGAGCGGTAGTTACGACGATATCTTGCCGGTCGCCGGTTTGCTGGTGGGCGCCAGCGTGGGTTCCGTCCTGTTCAGCGTGACGAGAAGCTTGGTCTTGTCGCGCATCAAGGACAAGGTGGATGTTTTCGCGCAAGCCGCTATCATGGGGCGTACCTATAATCTCCCGGTTAATTTCTTCCGGAAATACTCATCGGGCGATTTGAGCAACCGGATCATGAGTTTCTCCATGATCTGTACCTTGCTGAACGACCAAATCATCAACGCGTTCCTGACCATGCTCTTCTCGTTAATCTATTTCTACCAAGTGTTCCTTTACGCGAAAGCCTTGTTGCTGCCTTCCTTGCTGATTATTGTCGTCATCCTGCTCATCATATGCCTCAGTTATTGGACAAAGACGGGCTATCGGGAAAAGACCTTCTTGGTCAACTCGCGGGTTGTCGGCTTAGTCTTCAGCATTTTTTCAGGAATTCAAAAAATAAAACTCGCCGGCGCGGAAATCCGTATCTTCAAGAAATGGACCGACTTGTTCAAAGAAAGCGCCTACCTGAAAGCGCATCCTCCCGTCTTCCTGCGGATGAACGCGGCGATTTCCGGCCTATGCACGTTGGGTGGCGCGGGTATCCTTTATTATTATACGATTAAGAACGGCGTGGGCGTGTCGGACTATATCGCCTTCAACTCGGCGTTCGGCATGATTAGCGGCGCGCTCATCTCCTTCTTTGCCTTGACTCCCATCTTATCGCAACTGCAACCGATGTACAAGCTCATGAAGCCGGTCTTGGAAGCCCAACCGGAAGCCGACACGGAGAGCGTACAAGTGGATCGTTTGAGTGGCGCCATCGAGGTGATGAACCTCTCGTTCCGCTACGACCCTAAGGGGCCGTTTATCTTGGACGACCTGAGTCTCTCGATCAAGCCGGGCGAGTACGTAGGCATCGCCGGTACGTCCGGTTGCGGGAAGAGCACGCTGTTCCGCCTGCTTCTCGGTTTCGAGACGCCGGAACGGGGCGCGATCGTCTACGACCAATACGATTTGAGCAAGGTGGACAAGCGGAGCCTGCGTCGTCGCATCGGTACGTGCTTGCAGAACGGCAAGCTTTTCTCGGGCGATATCTTCAGCAATATCACGATCACGGCGCCGTGGAGCACCCGCGAGGACGCCTGGGAGGCGGCTCGCTTGGCGGGATGCGCCGACGAGATCGCGGAGATGCCCATGAATATGTTCACCCTTATCAGCGAGGCGGGAGGCGGCATCAGTGGCGGGCAGCGGCAGCGTATCCTGATTGCCCGCGCCTTGGTGAACAAACCCGCCATCCTGCTGTTCGACGAGGCGACCAGCGCGTTGGACAACGTGAAGCAGCGCATTATCACGGAGAACCTGGACAAATTGGGGTGCACCCGTCTGGTAATCGCCCACCGGCTGAGTACCATCAAACATTGCGACCGGATTATTTTCCTCGATAAAGGGAAAATCGCCGAGGAGGGCACGTTCGATGAGTTGATGGCGCGGAAAGGATTGTTTTACGAGATGAGCAAACGTCAATTATAATAAGGATTTATGAGAAAGAGCGATACGATAATCGATAAACGCGGCGGAGGGAACGTGCTATGGGCGGGCGTCCTGTCGCTTTTCATGTTCGCCGCCTGTCACACGGAGGGTGGGCAAGCGCCGGAGGAGGCGGGAGCGGAGGAGGCTCCCGCCGTAGAGTCGCCTGCCGCTCCCGCGGGGCAACCGGCTGTTCCGCGGCCATCGGAACGGTATGGCGAGGGCGTGGTCGAGGCGAACCGCATGGTGTCGGTGTACAGCCAATTGGCGTCGTTGGTGATACGATCGAACGCCCGCGAGGGCGAGTGGGTGAGGAAGGGCGACTTGCTTTTCCAGTTGGATACGGAGGAGTACGAGGACCAGATCCGGCAACTGGAGGTAAGCCTGCGGGAGAAGGAGCTGGCCTGGCGCGACATCCTGATTGGCCAGGGATACGCTTGGGAGGATACGGCGAGCGTGCCCCGGCAAAAACTGGAGTTCGCCCGGGTGAAGAGCGGCTATGCCTCCACCTTGGTGCAATACGAGATCGCCGTCCGGAAGTTGCGGAAGACCCGCGTCGAGGCGCCTTCGTCGGGATTCATTTACGACCTGAGGCTCTATCCCAACGATTACGCGAAGACCACCGAGCCGTGTTGCACCATTGTCGACACGGAATGGCTGGACGTCGTCTTTTACATCCTGGAGCGGGATTTGAAAGAGCTGAGCGTGGGCGAGCGGATCGCCGTAACCCCCGCGGTGGATAAGGCGTGCGCCTATGAGGCGACCATCACCTATATCCTGCCCATCGTGGACGAGAACGGGATGATCAAGGTCAAGGCGCGGCTCACCGACCCCGAGGGCTTGTGGCCCGGTATGAGCGTAATGATTCATATGTAATATAATGAAAGGAAGAAAAAGGATATGAGACACATAGTTTTTATCGTCGCTTTATGGCTGGGGACGCTTGGCGCCCCGGTGGCGGCGCAGCGGGTGTTGACGTTGGAGCAGACCATCGACCTCGCTACCGATAGCGCCCTGGAGGCGTTCAAGAACGAGAACCTCTACCTGTCCGGTTATTGGGAGTACCGCAGCTACCGGGCGAACCGCCTGCCGAGCGTGACGCTCGACCTGACGCCGGCCAACTACAACCGCGGCTTCGTGTCGCGCTACGACTCGGAGACGGACATGGACTTCTACGGTTTGCAACGCTCGTATTCCGCCTCGGGCGCGCTGACCATCCAGCAGAACCTCGACATCCTGGGCGGTACCTTCTTCGTCCAATCCGGCTTGCAATACCTGCGTTATATGGGCGATTACGCCTCCAACCAGTTCTCCGCCGTACCCGTCAGCATCGGTTACCAGCAGGATTTGTTGGGCTACAACCCCTTCAAGTGGGAGAAGAAAATCGAGCCGCTGAAATACGAGAAGGTCAAGAAGGAGTTCCTTTATAATACGGAGCAAATCGCCGAGCAGGCCACGTCGTACTTTTTCGCCCTCGCGATGGCGCAGGCGGATTACGACCTGGCGGTGAAGAACAAGCTCGCGGCGGATACGCTCTACGCCATCGGCCAGCGGAAGTTCGAGATTACCTCCATCACCAACGACGAGCTGTATACCCTTGAACTGGAGAAGGTGAACGCCTACAACACGTTGCGGAGCGCCGAGCTGGAACTGAAGCGGGCGATGTTCTCCCTCGTGACGTACCTGAACCTCGACCCGGATACGGAGCTGCGGCTGACGTTGCCCACCCGCACGCACGCCTACCAGCTGACCGCCGAGGAGGCGCTGCTGATGGCACGCGAGAATAACCCGACCTATCTGCAAACGCGGCAGGACATCCTGGAGGCGGAGCGCGACTTGGATAAGACGCGCCGCGAGTCGATGTTCCAGGCGAGCTTTTCCGCCAGCGTGGGGTTCAACCAGGCGGCGTCGAACTTCCGCGACGCCTACCGCGACCCGCTCCGGCAGGACATGGTGGCGCTCTCTATCTCCATCCCCATCCTCGATTGGGGCGTGCGTAAGGGGAAGTACCGCATGGCGAAGAACAACCTCAGCGTAATCGAGATCTCCTCGCGGCAGTCGGAGGTGGCGGTGGAGCAATCGGTCGTCATGGCGGTGAACGACTTCAACCTGCAGCAGGAACTCATCCTCAGCGCCGAGTACGCGCTGGAGCTGGCGGAGAGCGCCTACGCCAAGACGATGACCCGCTTCATCGAGGGCAATACCGACATGAATACGCTCACCCTCGCCTCCAATCGCAAGGACGAGGCGAACAAGAATTACATCAGCGCCTTGGAGAACTATTGGCTCAGCTACTACCAGATCCGCCGCCTGACGCTCTACGATTTCGTGAAGGGCCTCTCCATCAGCCACGAGTTCGACCAGGAACTGGAGGCGTTCTGACGCGTCACCGGTTCCCGCTGTCGCGGGATTGTTCCTTTTGGCTTGATCCAAAAGGAACCAAAAGATCAAGGCTTCCGCCGCTTCGCTACTCCGCGCCTCCGCCTCGCTGGAAGATCCGAAACTCGCTTCGCTCAAACAGCGGATCTTCCCGGGCGCTCGCCCGCGCCGCTCCGCTTGACGCTCACCGGCTAAGGCCGTCTTCTCTCTTCCTTCTCCTTTTTCCCC
>DXEN01000046.1 GCA_019114945.1 Candidatus Parabacteroides intestinigallinarum
AAAATGATCCAGTATTTCCGAAGGCAGCACGATACGCGCAAGCACTTCCAGTTGATTCCTTTCCATAGGACAAAGGTCGGATTTATTAGGGAATTTGAAAATAAATCCCCATCAATTTTCTACTGTCCCCAGATAGCCGCTGTTCCTAATAGCACAAAGAAAGATAGAAGAATGAAAGCAAATCACAAGGGAAATACAAGGCGGATAGCTGTTCCTGATGGAATAAAGATAGTGAAATTCACTCACATACGGATGGATTTCGGAGAAAATTTCCTGTTTAATGCATTCCATTTGTTCACAAGCGCATCGAACCAATGGTTTGCAAAAATGATGATGGACAGGACCGGACACTTTCGTGCGTGTGATAATCTTGAATATGTGAAATACGGATATGGCAATAAATGCGAATACGTGAATCATGAGAAGACATGAATCTGGAGCTTTACTTCAGGCGGAAGCTTACCCCACGTCAGGTGAAAGACGAAGAAGCCCGTTCCTTGGTCATATTCGATAAAAATCCTTCGTTCGCCGCGCTTTTTTCCCCGGATTGTTTAATTTTCCGGATAATTTATGTATGTTTGCTCAAACTCAAAACGAAACAGTACGACATGAAGCACATGGCACTATGGGCGGTCTCCTTGCTGGCGGTTATGGCCTGCACGCCCGAGAAGAAACAGGAGGCGGATTTCGCGCGCTACGTGAATCCGATGATCGGTACGGATTTTACCGGCAACACCTATCCTGGGGCGCAGGTCCCGTTTGGGATGGTGCAGTTGAGCCCCGACAACGGCCTGCCGGGGTGGGATCGCATCTCCGGCTATTTCTATCCGGATTCCACGATAGCGGGGTTCAGCCACACGCACCTTTCCGGCACGGGAGCCGGCGATTTGTACGACATCTCGTTCATGCCGGTGACGCGCCCGTATAAGGAGGCGCCCGCCCCATTAGGCATCCATTCCATGTTCTCGCACGACGACGAGGAGGCCTCGGCGGGCTATTACCGGGTGCGGCTCGCGGATTACGACATCGACGTGGAGCTGACGGCCACCGAGCGTTGCGGCATCCAGCGTTATACCTTCCCCGAGGCGGAGGCCTCCGTCTTTCTGAACCTGCGCAAGGCGATGAACTGGGATTTCACTATGGACTCGTACGTGGAGGTGGTGGACTCCGTGACCATCCGCGGCTACCGCTTCTCGCAAGGCTGGTCGCCCGACCAGCGTGTCTATTTCGAGACCCGCTTCTCGCGGCCGTTCGATGCCTATGAGGTGGATACTACGGCTATCGAGCTGAAGGACAAGGGACGCGTCGGCACGGCCTACGTCGTCCGCTTCGATTTCGACACGCAGGCGGGCGAGGAGCTCGTGGTCGCTACCGGCCTCTCTGGTGTCAGCATGGAGGGTGCGGGTATGAACTTACGCGCCGAGGCGCCGACGGACGATTTCGATCTGTACCGCTCCCGTGCCGCGGCGAGCTGGAACGAGCGCCTGGCGCGGATCGAGGTGAAGGGCGCCAGCGAGGACGATTTGGTGAAGTTCTACACGGCGATGTACCACTCGCAGATAGCCCCCACGATTTACAGCGACGTGGACGGCTCGTACTTCGGGCCGGACAATCAGGTGCACAAGGCGGACGGTTGGACGAACTATTCCACCTTCTCGCTGTGGGACACCTTCCGGGCGAACCACCCGTTGTTTACCTACATCGATCCGGAGCGCGTGAACGATATGGTGAAGTGCTTCCTCCACTTCTACGAGCAGAGCGGGGCGCTGCCCTTGTGGAACCTCTATGGCTGGGAGACGAACATGATGATAGGCTATCACGCCGTGCCGGTGATCGTGGATGCTTACCTGAAGGGCATCGGCGACTTCGACCCGGAGAAGGCGCTGGAGGCGTGCGTGGTTTCCGCCAACCGGGAGGATTATAAGGGCATTGGCGATTATAAGCGCCTGGGATACGTGCCGGCGTATAGCGACCCGAAGAAGTGGGAGAGCTGGTCGATGTCGAAGACGCTGGAGTACGCCTACGACGATTATTGCGTCGCCCGCATGGCGGAGAGATTGGGGAAGACGGACATCGCCGAGGAGTTCTACAAGCGCTCCCGGAACTACCGGAACCTGTACAACCCGGCTACCTCGTTCATCCAGCCGAGGAACGAGAAGGGCGAGTTCGCCGCCAACTTCAGCCCCGACGATTATACCGAGGATATCTGCGAGAGTAACGGCTGGCAATATTTCTGGTACGTGCCGCAGGATGTGGACGGTCTCATCGCCCTGGTGGGCGGCAAGGAGCGCTTCGCCCAGAAGCTGGACAGCATGTTCACCTACGTGCCGAGCGCCGACGAGGAGCTGCCGATATTCAGCACGGGCATGATCGGCCAGTACGCTCACGGCAACGAGCCGAGCCACCACGTGATTTACCTATATAATAAGGTAGGGCAGCCGTGGAAGACGCAGAAGTATGTGTCGCAGGTACTGCGCGAGCTCTACCGGAATACGCCGGACGGCATTTGCGGCAACGAGGACTGCGGGCAGATGTCCGCTTGGTTCGTGTTCAGTTCGATGGGCTTCTATCCGGTCGACCCCATTAGCGGCCGCTACGAGATAGGCACCCCGCTCTTCCGGGAGACGCGGATGCGCCTGGCGAACGGCAACACGTTCACGGTATTGGCGCCGGAGGTGTCCGCCGAGAATATCTACATCCAGTCCGTGAAGGTCGACGGCCGGCCGTACGACAAGAGCTACATCACGCACGAGCAGATCATGGCCGGCGCCACGGTGGAGTTCGAGATGGGCGACCAGCCAGGGCCGGTATGGTACACAAATGAATGAAAGGGAAAGTTATGGATAGGAAAGGAAGAAGAAGATTGTTTTCTGTAAAGCCGGTCGCTTTGCTGCTCGCCTTGCTGCTCGCGACGGCCGGCTTCGCCCGGGAGCGCGAGTACGTGATCGTGGTGCACGGCGGCGCGGGCGAGATGAAGGGCTTGGAGGCGGATCCGGAGCGGTCCGCCGCTTATTACGCCGCGCTGGACTCGGCGCTGATGATCGGCGACGAGGTGCTGGCGGCCGGCGGAGCGGGCGTGGAGGCGGTGCTCGCCGTGATCAATTACTTCGAGCGTAACCCGCTGTTCAACGCCGGCGTGGGGGCGACCTGCACGGCGGAGGGCACCTTCGAGTTGGATGCCGCTATCATGGAGGGCAAGGACTTGAGCGCGGGTGCCGTGGCGGGCGTGAAGCACGTGAAGCACCCCATCGATGCCGCCTACGCCGTGAAGGCGCACTCGCCGCACGTAATGCTGACGGGGGCGGGCGCCGAGGCTTTCGCCCGGGAGCAGGGCCTGGAGATGGTGGACGATAATCTCTATTTCGCCACGCCGGAGACGATGCGCTGGGTGGAGGAGTTGAAGCGTGCGAGTAAGAAGAACGGCACGGTGGGCTGCGTGGTGCTCGACAAGCGGGGCGACTTAGTGGCCGGCACCAGCACGGGCGGCATGTTCAAGAAGCGCTGGGGACGCGTCGGCGACGCACCGGTGATCGGGGCGGGCACCTATGCCGACAATGCGAGTTGCGCTGTCTCGTGTACGGGGCATGGCGAGTATTTCATCCGTCATGCCGTGGCGTTCAACGTGTGCGCCCGTTATAAATACCTGAAAGAGAGCGTCGGTGAGGCGGCGGATTACATCATCCACCAAGAACTGAACAAGGACGCGGGCAACGGCGGCCTGATCGCCGTGGACAAGGACGGCAACATCGCTATGCCTTTCAACAGTGGCGGCATGTTCCGCGGCTATCTGTATAAGGAGAAAGGTAGCGGCGCCGTCGTCAAGAAAGTGGGCATCGGAAAGGAGATGCGGTAAATGGCGAAGACAAAGACGGTATATGTGTGCTCCCATTGTGGGGCGGACTCGCCGAAGTGGATCGGGAAGTGTCCGAATTGCGGCGAGTGGAACACCTATGTGGAGGAGGTGGTGGCGAAGGAGGCCCCGGCGGCGAGGCGGCTCGCTCCCGGATTGCCGCCGGAGAAAGGTAAGCTGCGCCCCGTGCTGCTGCGCGACGTGACGGCGGAGGAGGAGGCCCGCGTCGACCTGGGCGACGCGGAGCTGAACCGCGTGCTGGGCGGCGGGCTGGTGAAAGGCTCGCTGGTGCTGATTGGCGGTGAGCCAGGCATCGGGAAGTCGACCTTGGTGTTGCAGACCGTCCTGCGCTTGCGGGGCCCGCGGACGCTCTACGTGTCTGGCGAGGAGAGCCTTCGGCAGCTGAAGTTGCGCGCCGACCGCCTGACCTCCGATAATCCGGATTGTTATATCCTTTGCGAGACCAACTTGGAGCATATCTTTGCGCAGGCGTCGAATGTTCGGCCCGACCTGATGGTTGTCGATTCCATTCAGACCATCTACTCGGAGGCGGTGGAGTCGTCGCCCGGCAGCGTCTCGCAAGTGCGCGAGTGCAGCGCCGCCATCCTGAAATACGCGAAGGAGAGCGGCGTGCCGGTCGTGCTCATCGGGCATATCAACAAGGAAGGGAACATCGCCGGCCCGAAGGTACTGGAGCACATCGTGGACACGGTGTTGCAGTTCGAGGGCGACCGGCATTACTTGTACCGCGTCCTGCGGAGTGTCAAGAACCGCTTCGGAAGCACTTCCGAGCTGGGCATTTACGAGATGCGGCAGGACGGGCTGCGCGAGGTGAGCAATCCCTCGGAACTGCTCCTGACGCAGGATCACGAGGGGTTGAGCGGCGTGGCCATCGCCGCGACCATCGAGGGCGCGCGCCCGTTCCTGATCGAGACGCAGGCGCTCGTCAGCTCGGCGGTGTACGGCACGCCCCAGCGGAGCGCCACCGGTTTCGACCTGCGCCGGATGAATATGCTCCTCGCGGTGCTGGAGAAGCGGGCGGGCTTCAAGCTGGTGCAGAAGGACGTGTTTCTCAACATCGCCGGCGGCCTGCGGGTGAGCGACCCGGCGATCGACCTGGCGGTCATCAGCGCCATCCTTTCCTCCAGCCTGGACATCAGCGTCGAGCCGGGCGTGTGCATGGCGGGCGAGGTGGGGCTTTCCGGCGAGATCCGTCCGGTGAGCCGCATCGAGCAACGCGTCATGGAGGCGGAGAAGCTGGGCTTCTCCCGCATCATCATACCGCATAATAACCTGAAAGGCTTCGACACGGGCCGCGCGCGGATACAGATCACGCAGGCGCGGAAAGTGGAGGAGGCCTTCCGCCTTTTATTTGGATAAAGAGTTAAGTAAATAGCGAATGATAAAGGAATTGCAGCTCCGGATCTTGCCGGAGGAAGCCGCGAGCGAGCAGGCGTTGCGGCAGGTGGTGGCCCGCGAGACGGGCGAGGCGCCCCGGCGTATCCACGCGGTGCGCGTGTTGAAGCGGTCGATCGACGCCCGGCAGCGGACGATATTCGTCAACGTGCGGTTGCGGGCGTTTATCGACGAGGTGCCGACGGAGCCGGAATACCGCTCGGTCGATTATCCGGACGTATCCGGAGGCAAGCCGGTCGTCGTCGTGGGCGCCGGTCCGGGCGGCTTGTTCGCCGCCTTGCGACTGATTGAGTTAGGCTTGCGGCCCATCGTTATCGAGCGCGGCAAGGACGTGCGCGCCCGTAAGCGTGACATCGCCCTGATTAGCCGCGAGCATCGGGTGAACGCCGAGTCGAATTACAGCTTCGGCGAGGGAGGCGCCGGTGCCTACTCGGACGGGAAATTGTACACCCGGAGCAAGAAGCGTGGCTCGGTGGAGAAGATACTGAACGTCTTCTGCCAGCACGGCGCCAGCCCGTCCATCCTGTCGGACGCCCATCCGCATATCGGCACGGACAAGCTGCCCCGCGTGATCGAGAACATCCGCGAGCGGATTAAGGCGTGCGGCGGCGAGGTGCGTTTCGAGACCCGTATGGACGCCTTGCTCCTGAAGGACGGCGAGGCGATTGGCGTGGAGACGAGCACGGGGGAACGCTTCCTCGGCCCCGTCATCCTGGCGACCGGCCATTCCGCCCGCGATGTTTACTCTTATTTTTATGATCGGCGGCTGCCTATCGAGGCGAAGGGCATCGCCGTGGGCGTGCGCTTAGAGCATCCGCAGGCGTTGATCGACCGCATCCAATATCACCGGAAGGAAGGGCGGGGCGATTATCTCCCCGCCGCGGAATATAGCTTCGTGACGCAGGTGCGGGGCCGCGGCGTCTATTCCTTCTGCATGTGCCCCGGCGGCTTCGTGGTCCCGGCGGCGAGCGGTCCCCGGCAGGTGGTCGTGAACGGCATGTCGCCCTCCAGCCGCGGCTCGCGCTGGGCGAACTCCGGCATGGTGGTGGAGATTCATCCGGAGGATTATCCGGCGCTGGTGGGGCCGGAGGAACTGCGTCTGCGCAATGGCGAGCGGGTGACGGCCGCCTCGCCGCTGGCCTTGATGGCTTTCCAGGAACGGCTGGAGGAGATTTGCTGGCAGAACGGCGGCATGCGGCAGACGGCTCCCGCCCAGCGGATGGACGACTTCCTGCGCGGGAAGAACTCGTTCGACTTGCCGGTCTCCTCGTACGCACCGGGGCTGTTGGCCTCGCCGTTGCATTTCTGGATGCCCGCCTTCGTGGTCGACCGCCTGCAAGAGGGCTTCCGCCATTTCGGGAAACAAGCCAAGGGCTTCCTGACGCACGAGGCTACCCTTATCGGGGTGGAGACGCGCACGTCCGCTCCCGTGCGCCTTCCGCGCGACCGCGAGACGTGCCAGCACGTGACGGTGAGAGGGCTTTTCCCTTGTGGCGAGGGAGCGGGCTATGCGGGCGGCATCGTCTCCGCCGCGATCGACGGCGAGCGTTGCGCCGAGGGCGTGGCCGCCTACTTGGGACAACCGGCCCGATAGCTGTCGATGTCGGCCAGCAAGGCCATGCGCTCCAGCGAGAAGGTCGTGTCCTCGCGCTGGATGTATTCCAGCAGCTCCTTGGCTTTCGCCCGGAGCCGGTGAGGCTCCGGGGCGAGGAAGCTCTCCTCCAGCAGCGTTTTCGCCGCCACTTCCATCCGCGGCAGGCCGTGGTCGTCGTCGCGGTTCAGCGTGCGGTGTATTTCCTCCGGCGTGCCGCGCAGCAGGAAGTCCGCGTCGATTCGCAGCGAGTCGTACACCGATTGGATCAGCTCGGGATTCTCCCGCGCGCCGTCGTTCGCGTTCCGGTTGAGCGTCATCTGGGCCACCATCTTGCCCAATTCCTCGATTTGCACCAGTATAAAGTCTCGTTTCAGCATATTGTCTTTATTTCTATTCTATAGTTACGCTTTCGATGCGGATGTCTTTCTTCGGGCGGTCGTACGCGTCGCGGGGCTGGGTGGCTATCTGGTCCAGCACGTCGAAGCCCTCGGTCAGCTCGCCGAAAATCGTATATTCCCCATCCAGGTGATGGCATCCGCCCACGGTGGTGTAGGCTTCCCGCTGTGCGTCGGTGAACAGCAGGTGACCGGGCGTCGCTTGGATGACGGAGTCGATTTGGGCGTTGATCACCCGCAGGCGCTTGATATACTCGCGGCGGTTGCTCATCTTGATCATGTTCAGCTCGGCGCGCACGGGCACGTAAAACTCTTTCAGCGCCTTTTGGCGCGCCGCGTAGTTGGTGGTTCGCTCCAGCGTGTCCAGCTCGCCGCCCCGGTACACTTTCCCTTGCACGATGAAGAATTGCGACATATCTGACTTCTTCTGGGGGTTCACGTCGTCCGGCTGGCGCGGGGCGGCCAGGGCGCCTCGCTTGTGGAAATATTTCTCGTTGAACTCGGGCATGATCTCGGCGGAGCGGTCGCCGAAGCCGCACCGTGCGCCCGCCGGGGCGTTCCGCGAGTCGGGCGCGCCGCCTTGGATCATGAACTCCGGGATGACGCGGGTGAAGAGCGTCCCGTTGAAATCGCCCCGCCGGGCCCGCTCGACGAACACGCGTGTGTGATTGGGCACGTCGTCGTACAGGATTGCCTTCATCGTCCCCACGTTCGTCTTGATAACCACCGTTTTACTCGTCTCTTGCGCCCCGATGGGAGCCAGGCTCAACCACAGGGCCGATAGCATATAACAGATTTTTCTCATCGCGTTAAATTTGGATGTAAAAGTAGTATATATGTTGTAAAACACAAAGTAAATCTCTAACTTCGCGGCCGGATTTTAATAGGCAATAAGATTTTTAAATGTTTAGGCATGGATTGGATTAATGATTTAGTATGGGGAACGGGTATCGGCCATTCCATACTCTTGCTTTCTATCGTGATTGCCGCCGGCATTCAGTTGGGGAAAGTGAAGGTGTTTGGAATCTCGCTCGGTATAACCTTCGTGTTGTTTGTCGGCATTTTCTTAGGTCAGTTGGGTTTCACGATGAATCACGACGTGCTCAATTTCTTCAAGGAGTTCGGGTTGATTCTGTTCGTCTATTCGGTGGGCATGCAGGTCGGGCCGGGTTTCTTCTCCTCGTTCAAGCAAGGAGGCATCACGTTGAATATGCTCGCATGTGGAATCATATTCCTGGGCGTGGCGATCGCGCTGATCTTGCATTACGTGACGGGTGTTCCCATCCCGACGATGGTCGGCATCCTGTCGGGGGCGGTGACGAATACGCCGGGCTTGGGCGCGGCGCAGCAAGCGTACTCCGATATGTACGGCGTGGCCGACAACACGATCGCCTTGGGATATGCCGTGGCTTATCCGCTGGGTGTGATCGGTATCATCCTTTCAATCATATTCGTGCGCTATGTGTTCCGGGTGAATTTCGATAAGGAGAACGAGGAGTTGAACCGCGAGGACGCGGCTCACGAGAACGAGGCGAAGCCCATCTCCCTCATCGTGAAGAATCCGGCGGTGTTCGAGAAAACGGTGGGCGACCTCTCCGCCTTGATGGGGCATCTGGATTTCGTGATTTCCCGCGTGTGGAGGTTCGAGAACAAGCAGATCGAGATCGCCTCCTCGGCCACGGTCTTGCACGAGAACGATAAGATTTTCGTCATCACCACCGAGCGCGACGCCGAGGCGGTGAAGACGTTCTTCGGCGTCGAGATCGACATGGAGCGCAAGCAGTGGATTCGCATGGAGAGCCAGTTTGTCAACCGTCGCATCCTCATCACGAAGCCGGAGCTGAACGGCAAGAAGTTAGGCCAGCTGAAGCTGCGCAAGCTGTACGGTATCAACATCACCCGTATCAACCGCGCGGGCATGGATTTGGTGGCGACGCCGAACCTGACCTTGCAGGTGGGCGACCGCGTGAACGTGGTCGGTACGGAGACGGGCATCGCCAACGTCGAGAAGGTGCTGGGCAACTCCATGAAGCGCTTGAACGAGCCGAACCTGATCGCCATTTTCGTGGGCATCGGCTTGGGTATCATTCTGGGCAGCATCCCCATCACGTTCCCCGGCATCCCGCAGCCTATCAAGCTGGGTCTGGCGGGCGGTCCGCTGATCGTCGCCATCTTGGTGAGCCGTTTCGGCTATCATTACAAGCTGGTCACCTACACGACGCAGAGCGCCAACTTCATGCTGCGCGAGATCGGTATCACGTTGTTCCTCGCTTGCGTGGGACTCTCAGCCGGCGAGGGCTTTATCGACACGATCGTGAACAACGGCGGCCTCGCCTGGGTGGGCTATGGCTTCATCATCACGACGGTGCCTTTGCTCATCGTGGGATGTGTCGCCCGTTATTTCTATAAGGTCAATTATTTCACGTTGATGGGATTGATCGCCGGAAGCACGACCGACCCGCCCGCGCTGGCCTACTCGAACGCCACGGCGGGCAACGATGCCCCGGCGGTGGGTTATGCCACGGTGTATCCGCTGAGCATGTTCCTGCGGGTGCTGACGGCGCAGCTGATGATCCTGTTCTTCGCCTGACGGGCGTTTTTAGGTCCGGAAGAAATTTCATTTTCCTTCGAAGGAAATTCCAATTCCCTTCGGAGGAAAATTTTTTTTTCTTCCGAAGGAAAATTAAGATTATCTTCGCGGCCGTGTGGATATCCATGAAAGACGGATGAACCTAAAAAGTGACTATATGGGGGAGATAAGGAACTTAATCATTGACTTAGGTGGCGTGCTCGTCGACTTGACGCGCAACCGTTGTATCGAGGCCTTCGAGCGGCTGGGCGTGGAGAATGTCCGCGAGCGGCTCGCCAACGATTCCCGGCATAAGGACTTGTTCGAGCGCTTAGAGCTGGGCGCCATCTCGGTGGAGTGTTTTCACGACGATGTGCGCCGGCTGTCTGGAAGGCCCTTGACCGACGGGCAGATCGACGACGCCTGGATCGCGATGCTGGGCGGCGTGCCCGAGCGCAAGCTGCGGTTGCTGCTGGAGTTGCGCGAGCGTTATCGCGTGGTGTTGCTCAGCAACACGAACGAGATTCATTGGAAATGGTCGGCGGACACGTATTTCTCGTACCGGGGCCTCGCCGCCTCCGACTTCTTCGAGCGGATTTATCTCTCCTACGAGTTGCACATGCTAAAGCCGGACACCGGGATTTTCGAGTACGTCTTGAACGACGCGGGCTTTCTGCCCGCGGAGACCTTGCTGATTGACGACGCCTCCGCGAACTGCAAGGCCGCCGAGGCGCTGGGCATGCGTACGTACGCGCCCCAGCCCAGGGAGGATTGGTCGCGCCTGTTCGGGGGCTGAGTGGCGCCCGTGCGCCCCGCGTCAGATATCCTTGACGCGCAAGATGTTGTAAGAGGTGCCCACGTCGTACACGTCGCTCCCGTCCACTTTCTTGATGTAGCGGACGACGCGGATGGTGACGGGAAGGATGGCCACCTCGTAAAGCGATTTCAGCGTGGCTTGCGTCCCGATCATGATGAGGAGCTCCTCCACCGGGATAAGCCCCGCGAAGGCGATGGGGAAGAAAAGCAGCGAGTCCGCGCTTTCCCCGATAAGGGTGGAGAGAATCGCCCGCACCGAGAAATGCTTTCCACCGGAGCTGATTTTCATGCGGCTCATCACGTAAGCGTTCAGGAAAGAGCCGGCCAGGAACGCGATCAGGCTGGCGATGGCGATGCGGGGCGCCATGCCGAACACGAAGTTGAAGCCCGCCTCGCCTTCCCAGAAAGGAGCCGCCGGAAGCGACACGGCCAGCTGCCCGAACGCGATCACGAGGAAGTTCGAGGCGAACCCGCTCCAGATAATCAGCCGGGCTTTGCGGAAGCCCCACACCTCGGCGATGCAATCGTTGATAATGTAAGAGATGGGAAAGACAATCAATCCCGCCGTGGCGGTGATGCCGCCCAGTTGGACGACTTTCGTCTCCAACAGATTCGCGGCCACCAGGCATACGTTGAATAAGATGCCCAGTAGCATGAAAGGTACCGTAACGTTTGTTTTCTGCATGTCTTCTTGTTTTTAACGAGGTTCATCAAGCACTCGGGCCGCGAAGATACGAATTTTTCCACGAACATACGTGCGTTGGCGATTTCACATACGTGCGTTGGCATTTTAACATACGTGCGTTGACGATTCCACGTACGTGCATTGGCGATTTCACGTACGTGCGTTGAGCGGGGCGCATGGCCGCGGCGCACGGTCGCCGGATCTTAGATATTGATTAATGTTAAATGAGAGGGGGGGGGTAGAGAGGGGGGCATTAAGAAAAAGACGTAATTTTGTTGTGGAAAATTATTCTGTTTGGCAAACGAAAGAAACATTCTTCACGGAATTGTAGCGGATACGTCTCCTTAGGGAAGAGACGGTTTGTGTTCGACGGGATGGAATCATATAGGGCGACGCTGAACAGGGATGATAATAGGGTGAAAAATATAGAAGCGTGGAATAATAATGGGGTTACGCTATATTTTTTAGAAAAGGGGAAGTTTATAGGGCCTTCTGATAAAAAACTATAGGGTGAGCCGTAATATACTAACTGTAAAGTAAGATATGAAAAACAAGCTACTGTGGTTGTGGGGATTTATAGGGTTCCTCACGCTGACTACGGTCCGGGCGCAAGAGGTGGCGGTGAAGACGAACCTCCTGGACGACCTGACGACTACGATAAACTTGGGCGCGGAGTGGGCCGTCAACCCGAAATGGACAATCGGGCTGACGGGCAGCTATAATCCGTGGACATTCTCCGACAATAAGAAGTGGAAGCACTGGCTGGTGAGGCCGGAGGCGCACTATTGGCTGTGCGAGAAGTTCAATGGCCATTTCTTGGGCGCGCATCTGCACGGCGGCCAGTACAACGTGGGCAACCTTCCGAACGGCATTTCTTTCCTCGGCAGCGACTTCTCGCTATTGGGCGATTACCGCTTCGAGGGCTGGTTCGTCGGCGCGGGCATCGGGTACGGTTATTCCTGGATGCTGGGGCGGCACTGGAATATCGAGGCGGAGATTGGCGTGGGCTACGCGTTCTCCCGCTTCGACAAGTTCCGATGCCCGGAGTGTGGCGAGAAGGTGGGCGACGGCTCCCACCATTATGTCGGTCCTACCAAGGCGGCTGTCAGTCTGATTTATCTCTTTTAATCCTTAAATGAAATTTCTGGCAATGAGAACATACATCTATTATATAGGTATAGCGCTCCTCGCCTGCGTGGCGGAAGGATGGGCGCGAGAGGTGCCGGAGGGCCGTGTCGCTATCGACGGCGCGGAGCTGAGGGCGACCGACGATTCGATACACGTGCGGATGCGTATCGACTTATCAGACTTGGAGCTGTCCGCCAATCGCTCGGTGATGCTGTGGCCTTGGCTGCGGATAGAGGCCGATTCGACGCGGCTTCCGGGCGTGGCCGTCATGGGGCGCAGGCAGTATATCTATGCCCAGCGCAACGCGGAGGCGGTGCCGGCGGGCACGCAGGTGACGCGCCGCGTGAACGGTACGCCCCAGCGCGTGGATTACGTGGCGGCGGTGCCCGTGGCGAAGCGGCCGGGACGGGTGCGGCTGTATGTGGACGAGGATTCGTGCGGCTGCGAGCGCCGGGTGTTGGCGAGCGCCGAGCGGCTCGTGGCGGAGCGCGACTTCACGCCCGTGGTGTTCACGCCGCGCTTAGCTTATATCCAGCCCGAGGCGGAGACGCGCAAGGCGCGCGACGAGCGAGGCATGGCTTTCCTGGATTTCCCCGTGAACACCTCTACGATTCGGGCGGATTACCGGGGCAACGCCGCCGAGCTGGCGAAGATAGCCCGCACCATCGACCGTGTGCGTGCGGATAAGGATATGACCATCACCGCCACCGACGAGAACGAAACGCCGCGCACGTGGACGACCACCCTCGGCACCGACGCCCCCGGTACGGCGGGTCGCGACTTTAAGCTCTACGCGAACAACTTCTATACCTTTACGTTGAACCTGACGGGAAGAGGAAGCTCGGAGTGATTACGAGCGGAGGTCGCGCAAGTTCTTTTGCAGCTCTTGGCGCGCGAGGTAGATGCGGCTCTTCACCGTGCCCAAGGGAATGCCCAGGCGCTCGGCTATCTCGTTGTACTTGTAGCCGTTCAGGGAGAGGGTGAAGGGGATTCGTACCTCGTCGTTCAGCCGCGTGATCGCCCGCGTGATGTCTTGCAGCTGGCAAGCGCCGTCGGGGGTCTCGAACGGCGACTCGTTCTCGCGGTCGAGGTTGTAGAGGTCGACGTTCGGGTCGACCACGGTCTGCGTGCGCAACACCTTGTGGTAGTTGTTGATGAAGATATTGCGCATGACGGTCATCACCCATCCTTTAAAGTTCGTATTGTCTACGTATTTCTCTTGATTATCCAGTACTTTCAACGTCGTGTCTTGCATCAAGTCTCGCGCGTCTTCCTGATTCGCTGTCAGCGAGAGCGCGAAATTCATCATGTTTTCTTGCACGCTCAATAATTTTTTATGAAATTGCGACGCGTTCATTATGATTCCTGTTTATAAGGTTGAATACCGCGTGCGCGGTATTATTCTCCAACTATTGAAGAACAGGGCAAATATAGGCATTATCATGGATAAACAAGGTGAATTGAGAATTATTAAGAGTAAAGCGGGGAGAGCGTTTCTCCCGATGTTAATTCTACTGAAAATGAGTGATATTTACGGCCTGTCCCGTGCGTGGCTGCGGGCGCTGGCGGTGGTGGCGCTGCTTGGGTCGGCGGGCGTGTCGCCCAGGGCGGCGGAGCCGGGACGGGCGCTGGTGTACGCGATCGACATCCGTCGCGAGATAGACAACACCACGTGGCTCTACCTGCGCAACGGCTTGGCCGAGGCCCGCGCGCTGGAGGCGGACGCGGTGTTGCTCCACATGAATACCTACGGCGGGCTGCTGGAGGCCGCCGACTCGATGCGCACGGCGGTGCTTTACAGCCCGATCCCGGTGCATGTCTTTATCGACAACAACGCCGCCTCCGCCGGGGCGCTTATCTCGATCGCCTGCCAAAAGATATTTATGCGCGAGGGCGCCAATATCGGCGCGGCCACGGTGGTGGAGCAGACGGGCGAGGCGGCCCCGGACAAGTACCAGTCGTATATGCGCTCGATGATACGCTCGACGGCGGAGGCGCACGGGAAAGACACGCTCGTACAAGCGGGGGACACGGTGTATAAATGGCGGCGCGACCCGCTCATCGCCGAGGCGATGGTGGACGACCGGGTAGTGGTGCCCCACCTGGTGGACAGCGGCAAGGTGTTGACCCTTACCGCCCGCGAGGCGCTCGCCTGGGGCTATTGCGACGGCATCGCCGAGAGCGAGGAGGAGGTCATCACCCGCTACTTAGGCTACGCGGATTATACCGTGAGGCGCTACGCCCCCACGTGGTTCGACAACGTGAAGGGCTTCTTCATGAGCCCGGTGGTGCAAGGGTTGCTAATCGTGCTGATTATCGGCGGCATCTACTTCGAGATGCAGACGCCGGGGCTGGGTTTCCCCTCGGCGGTGTCGCTCGTGGCGGCGTTGCTCTACTTTATACCTTTATATATAGATGGCTTGGCGGCGAATTGGGAGATTCTGCTGTTCGTCGTCGGTGTTATCCTTATCCTGCTGGAGGTGTTTGTCATCCCCGGTTTCGGGGTGGCGGGTATCGGCGGGATCGTGTTGGTCGTGGGCGGACTGACGATGAGCCTGCTGGATAACCGGGATTTCGACTTCCGCGGCGTGTCCGGCTTCGATACGGGCCGGGCGGCGCTGACGGTGTTGCTGGGGCTTGGGATAGGCTTCGCGCTGGTGGTGTGGCTCTCCAACCGCATCGGCCACCGGGGCCCGCTGCGCAGGCTGGCGTTGCACGCGGATTTGGAGGAGGCCGTTTCCACTCCCTCGCTGGCGGAGCTGGTAGGCAAGCGGGGCGTGGCGGTCACCGTGTTGCGCCCGTCCGGCACGGTCGACATCGAGGGCGAGCCTTACGATAGTGTGTCGGAATCCGGCTTCATCGCCCCCGGTACGCCCGTGCGTGTCGTCCGTTTCGAGAACGCCCAGCTCTATGTGGAGCGTATTGAGTAAGGAGCGTTCAGCCGGCATGGTAGCGGACGAGCCCTTCCATCGGCGCCTTGGCGATGGTGCCGAGGGTGACGCCTTCCAGCCGGGCCGCCTCGCTTACCACCTCTTGATAGTGGAAGGCGATGGAGCCGACTAAGTGGACGGGGTAGCGCCCGCTATCGGGATAGGGCCGTACGTCGCGGCGGAAGAAGCGGCGGAAGCAGTCGAGCGCCAAGGCATAGAGCGCGGGTTCCGCGAGGTGCTCGCCCACGAAGCGGGACAGGCTCGCGAGGAAGCGGTTCGGGAAAGGCGTCCGGTAGACCCGTTCCAGGATAGTGGCGGGCGTGAGTTGGAATCGCTCCAGGAACGCCTCGGTTATCCGCGGGGGCAGTTGGCGCTTCAGGCAGTCGCCCACCAGCCGTTTCCCTAAGGCCGCGCCGCTGCCCTCGTCGCCCAGGATGAAGCCGAGCGGCGGGATATGGTCGACGACGCGCGTGCCGTCGTAAAGGCACGCGTTCGAACCCGTTCCGAGGATGCCGGCGATGCCGGGCCTCCTGCCGCACACGGCGCGTGCCGCCGCCAATAAGTCGGAGTGTACTTCCGTAGGTACGGGCAGCACGGAGCGGATGGCCTCGCGCACGTTCTCTATCGGCTCGGGGAAGGCGCAGCCCGCCCCATAGAAATAGACGGCGTCGATGCGCCCACCCGGCACGGGCGACAGCGCCGACGCGATTTCCCGGGCAATCTCTTCCCGCGTCTGGAAATAGGGATTGATACCCGCCGACGTGAGGGTACGCGTGAGCTTACCCTCTTCCACCCATCCCCATTCCGTCTTCGTGGAGCCGCTGTCCGCTATCAGTATCATATCCCCAACAATATATTTTGCAGGACGTAAACCCCCGCGCCCGCCAGGTAGCCTAACAGGGCGAGGAGCGAGATATTCTTCAGGTACCAGATGAAGTTGATGCGCTCCAAGCCCATCACGACGACACCCGCCGCCGATCCGATAATCAGCATGCTGCCTCCCACGCCGGCGCAGTAAGCGAGGAACTGCCAGAACACGCCGTCTTGGGCGAAGTTCATCATATAGGCGGGATCGGGCGCGGCGGCGATCATCGCGTCGGTCGCTACCGGATACATACCCATCGCGCCCGCTACCAGCGGCACGTTGTCGACAATGGCGGAGAGCGTTCCGATAATCAGGTTCACCACGTAAACGTTCCCTACCGATTGGTCGAGCCAAAGGGCGAAATCGCCTAAGATGCCCACGCAGCGCAAGGCATCGACAGCCAGCAAGATACCGAGGAAGAAGAGGAGCGTCGTCCCGTCGATACGGTGGACCACCTTGGAGAGGCGTAGTTTCAGCTCCTCGTCGACCGGCGTGCGGGCGTACATCCGCTCTGTGTAGAGCCATAATACACCGACGCCTAACAAGATGCCCATGAAAGGCGGCAGGTGGGTAATCGTCTTGAAGATAGGTACGAACAATAAGCAGAACAGTCCGAGAATCAGGATGGAGAGTTTCGTCTTCGGCAACAGTTTCTCCAGCAGCGCGTTGTTCTCGTCGCCCCCGGCGATGACGCGGGGCGGCGTCACCTTCCCGTGCAGGAAGCGCATGGCGAACAGCACCGGTACCAAGGCGGATACGATGCTGGGCAGTATCAGGTTCGGGATGGTGGCGGAGGTGGAGATGTTGCCTCGCACCCAGAGCATGATGGTCGTCACGTCGCCGATGGGCGACCAAGCGCCTCCGCTGTTCGCCGCGATGATGATGATACTGCCGAATACCCACCGTTCCTTATAGTTGCCTACCAGTTTGCGGAGCAGCATAATCATCACGATAGAGGTCGTCAGGTTGTCGAGCACGGCGGAGAGGAAGAACGTAATCGTGGCGATGGCGAGCAACAGCTTCCGTTTGTCCGTCGTGGTGATGTAGCGGGTGATGAAGGTGAAGCCCCCGTGCGAGTCGATCAGCTCGACCGTAATCATCGCCCCGATTAGGAAGATGAGGGTCTCGGCGATCTCTCCCACGCTGTGCAGGAGTTCTTGCTCGATGGTGGGCAAGGGAGCCAGCCGCGAGTACATGACCCACAGGATTGTTCCCAGTAATAACGCGGTTCCCGCCTTGTTGATTTTCAGCGGATGTTCCAAGGCAATCATCAGATAGCCAACGAGGAACAGGATAATCATGGTTGTTAACATACTGTTGTGATTTAATTTAGTTAGGCTTAATAAACGCGAATATATGAATAGTTATTTTTAACAAGGGAAAAGATTTATATGTTTTTCAATAGGAAAAGCGGGTTTATATTCGCGGCATGGAAGAAATATATCGTTATTATCAAGAGAATATAGAGGCGTATACGCGGCGTTCGGCTTATTACGCCAAACGGATTTATTGGTTGGGCAGCGTGCGGCTCGCGTTGGTGTTGCTGATGCTCCTCACGTTGTGGTTTCTTCGGGCGGAGGATTGGTCGTGCTTGACGGCGGTCGTGGTCGCTTACGCGGTTCCTTTCGCGCTCTTGATGGTATGGCATAATAAGCTGTATGCCTTGAAGCTTCGCGCCGAAGCATTGGCGCGACTGAATAGCGCGGAACTGAAAGGCTTGGATTACGACTTCAGCGCCTTCGACGGGGCGACGGAGAAGATAGACGCCTCCCATTCGTTCAGCCTGGACTTGGACTTGTTTGGCGAACGTTCCCTGTTTCAATCCATCAACCGGACGGTGACAGCCTTGGGGCGCGAGCGCCTGGCCGACTGGTTCCTCCATCCCCTGACGGATAAGCGGCAGATACTCGATAGGCAAGAAGCGGTGCGGGAGATGTCGGCTTTGTCCGCTTTGCGGCAGAGCTTTTACGTGACAGGTGTTCTCCGCCGGGGCGACCGGAAGCAGGAGGGCGACCTTGCCTTGCTGGAGAAGCTCTCCCGGCGTGTGAACGTATTCGCGGATAGCGTAGTCTGGAAAGCGCTTATCTGGTTGGTCCCGATGCTTTGGGCCGCGTTGGGGGGCGCGTATTTGCTGGGATGGATTCCCGGTTCGGTGCTGAATGTCTATTTCCTGATTGTGTTGGCGGTAGCCTATTGCCGGGCGAAGGCGGTCAACGAGCTTTACGCGGCGGTGAATAAGATGGAATCTATTTTTAAGGTATACGCGCGACTGATGGAGCGCATCGAGGGCGAGGAGTTCCAAGCGCAGGAGCTTCGGGAGCTTCGCGGGCAGCTGGTGGACGAGCAAGGACGTGCCTCGGATGCCATCAAGCGGCTCTCCGCTTATATCGGCGGGCTGGACCAGCGGTTCAGCTTGGCGGGTCTTCTCTTCAACCTGCTTTATTTGCGGGATACCCGTCACGCCATCGCCTTGGAGCGTTGGAACCGGACGTACGCGGAGCGGCTGCCTCTATGGTTCGACGCCTTGGCCCGTTTCGACGCGTTGAGCTCGCTGGGCGGATTCGCTTTCAACCATCCGGACTATGTGTATCCGGAAATCGCCGATACGTATTTCCAGATGGAAGGGAAAGCCTTGGGACATCCGCTGCTGGACCGGCGCGTCTGCGTGCGCAACGATATCGATATGCGCCAGAGCCCCCTCTTCCTGATTATCACGGGGGCGAATATGGCGGGGAAGAGCACCTATTTGCGTACGGTAGGCGTGAATTTCCTGTTGGCTTGCTTGGGCGCTCCCGTATGCGCGGCGTCGCTGACGGTCTATCCGTCGCGGTTGGTCACCAGCCTCCGCACCTCCGATTCGCTGGCGAGCAACGAGTCGTATTTCTTCGCCGAGTTGAAACGCTTGAAGATGATTATCGACCGCTTGCGTGCCGGCGAGCGTTTGTTCATCATCTTGGACGAGATCCTGAAAGGCACGAACTCTGTCGATAAGCAAAAAGGCTCCATCGCGTTGATGAGGCAATTGGTGGCGTTTGGCGCCTGTGGCATCATCGCTACCCACGATTTGGTGTTAGGCTCGCTGGAGGAAGAGTTTCCCGGGCAGATCCGCGACTACCGTTTCGAGGCGGATATTCAAGACGACGAGCTTACCTTCTCCTATCAGCTACGGGAGGGGATCGCCCGGAATATGAACGCTTGCTTCCTGATGCGTAAGATGGGAATTACCGTTTGACTTGGTATTTCGCCTTGATAGCCGGCAACGCTTTCTGTATATCGGCGATGCGGGTAGCGTCGCTGGGGTGCGTACTCATGAACTCCGGCGTGGAGCCTCCGCTTCCCGCCGACATTTTCTTCCAGAAATTGACAGCCACGTCGGGGTTATAGCCCGCCATTGTCATGAATACCAATCCCATGTAATCGGCTTCCGACTCGTGCTTGCGCGAGAAGGGGAGCATCACGCCGTATTGCGCGCCAATGCCATATACGGCGCTGGCCGCTTTTTGCACCGCCGCGCTCTTGTCGCTCACGGCAACGCCCAAGAGGGCCGCCCCGTATTGCGCCATCAACTGCTGGCTCATGCGCTCGTTGCTGTGCTTGGCCACGGCATGCGCCACCTCGTGACCGACTACGACCGCCAGTTCATCCTCCGAGGCAACCAGCGGGAGCAATCCCTCGTACACCACGATTTTCCCGCCGGGCATACAGAAGGCGTTCACTTGCGGGTCTTTCACCAAATTGAATTCCCACGAGAAGTTCTTCACCTCGTCGGCCATCCCGTTCTCCCGTAAATATTGTTCCGTGGCGGCGGCGATCCGTTGGCCTACCCGCATTACCATCGCGCTCTTGGCCTTGTCGGTCGATTTGGTTGCGGTCTTGATGTAATCGTTATACTGCGTAAGGCTGGACGCGAGTACCTCTTGATCCGACACCAACAGCACTTGTTTCCGTCCCGTCAGCGGGACGCTGGAGCAGCCCGCTAATAGGAGCAAGCTCATCAATACACTTGTAAAGGTTTTCATAACGCTATATAATTATGTAATTTCTTTCGTGAATCATCCCGCGTGGTTCGCTTGATTAGATCTCGATCCGGATTATCGAGCCGTACGGGGGCACGTGCCGGAACGCCTCCCGCAGGGGATATTCGCCCGCGTAAACACGGGCGCAGGTCAATACGCCACCATGCGTGAAAAGGCAGACTTTCCGTGCCTCGCCCGTGCGGAGGCCGTCCAGGAAGTCGCTTACCCGCTCGAATTGTTCCTGTAGCGATTCTCCTCCCGGCGTAGAGATATGGATCCAGTCTTGGAACCAAGCCTTGGAACGAGGGTCGGAGGAAATGGAGTCCCAGGGGAGCATTTCCCATTCCCCGAAATTGATTTCCTTGATGCGCTCCTCTCGCTCCGCTTCCGGATAACCACAGAACGAAGCCAGCCGCATGCAACGGCTGAGCGGGCTGGTGAATACCTTGTCGAAGCGCGACCCATCCAAGCCCTCTTTCACTTTCGCCGCCTCTTCCTCGAACGAGGCTTTCAGCGGGACGTCCGTTTGTCCATATACATATCCGGCAGGCACATCCACGGAGGTGTGCCGTATTAAATAAATCTCAATCATAGGCTCGCTTGATAAATAATGACAATACCGATATAATAACTCAATTCGCAAAGCAGGAAGGTCGCTCCGCAGCAATCTCCCGTATATCCTTGTATTTTCTTTTTCATGAATCGGATTAATAAGAGGTAGCAGGCAACCGGGAAAAGAGCCGCCCATAGATAGATGACCCGCGGCAACCATAGCAAGGGCAAAAGGGCGCCCACCGCGCAGCATACGAACTCGCCGGTTGTCATCGGGCTGTAAACGGTCTTATTCTTGGCCTCTTCCTCTTTTCGGGCGTAGGGAAGGCGATTGATGATCGTACCGGCGACACCTTTGCAGAAAGGATCGCCCGACAGGATCGCGCATCCGGCCAGCTCTACCGGGAGGCTGTAAAGAAGCGCGAAGAGCAGTCCAAAGTAGGAAATCAAGCCGATGACTCCGTAGCTTCCGATATGTGAGTCTTTCATGATCGCTAATATGCGTTCCCGGTCGGAACCGCCTCCGAACCCGTCGAAAAAATCCGCCAAGCCATCCTCGTGCAGGCAACCGGTGATGAGCAACCTGGTGATGATAGCGCATATTATCGCTACGGAGGCCGGCAGGACCAACGAGGCGGCATAAAGCGCCAGCACGGATAAACCCGCTGTCAGCCAGCCGACTATCGACCAATAGCTGACAATATTCTTGTAGTAGGCCATGGGGACGTCCGCTATTCTCCAGAAAGGCAAACGAGTGAAAAATATACACGCCGCTAAAATCCGTAACATGTTCGATTCGTTTTTCTTGTATGATCGCGAGGGCAAACTTAGGCAAAAATAGGGAAACTTGCGTAAGTTTGAGGGGATTTGTTTTAACATTTCTATTATTATTCGTACTTTTGTCCGTTAATTTTGAAGACAGACTGTTGGATGTTGTCTTTTTAAAGAATAAATTTTATAGCGATGAATATATCTTACAATTGGCTGAAAGAGTATCTTGATTTCGATTTAACGCCAGTGGAAGTGGCTGACGCGCTCACGTCTATCGGGTTGGAAACCGGTGGGGTTGAGGAAGTTCAAACCATTAAAGGTGGATTGGAAGGATTGGTGATCGGTGAGGTGCTGACATGCGAGGACCATCCGAATTCAGATCATTTACATGTTACGACCGTGAATGTGGGGGGCGAGGCTCCTTTGCAGATTGTGTGTGGTGCGCCGAACGTGGCGGCCGGGCAGAAGGTGGTCGTGGCGGTGAACGGTACGAAGCTGTACGATGGAGATACGTGCGTGACTATCAAACGGTCGAAAATCCGGGGCGTGGAGTCCAACGGCATGATTTGCGCGGAGGACGAGATCGGTATCGGTACCGATCATAGTGGTATTATCGTGCTTCCCCCGGACGCGGTAGTTGGTACATTGGCGAAAGACTATTATAATGTAAAGAGCGATTATGTGTTGGAGGTGGATATTACCCCGAACCGGGTGGACGCTACCTCGCATTACGGTGTCGCTCGCGATTTATACGCTTACTTGAAGCGGCACGGCAAGGCTGTCACGTTGCGGCTTCCCTCGGTAGAGGCATTTCGGATAGACGATGATACGCCGGCCATCGGGGTTGTCGTGGAGAATACCGAGGCTTGCCTTCGTTATTCCGCGGTGACGATTAAGGGCGTGACGGTGAAAGAGAGTCCCGAATGGTTGCAGAACCGTCTGCGGGTGATTGGTCTCCGTCCGATTAATAACGTGGTGGACGTGACTAATTTTATCTTGCACGAGTTGGGGCAGCCGTTGCACTCGTTCGACGCGGGTAAGGTAAAAGGCGGCAAGGTGATTGTCAAGACGGTTCCGGCGGGGACGAAGTTCGTGACCTTGGATGGTGTGGAACGTGTGTTGACCGACCGCGACTTGATGATTTGTAATACGGAGGAGCCGATGTGTATCGGTGGCGTGTTCGGTGGCCTGGATTCCGGCGTGACGGAGCAGACAACCGATGTGTTCCTGGAATCCGCTTGCTTCCATCCGACATGGATCCGGAAGACGGCTCGGCGGTTTGGTTTGAATACGGATGCCTCTTTCCGTTTCGAGCGTGGATTGGATCCCAATAATACGATTTATGTGTTGAAACGTGCTGCCTTGTTGATTCAAGAGTTGGCGGGAGGAAAGATAACGGGCGCCATCGAGGACGTGTATCCGAAAGTATATGAGCCTTATACGGTGGCGGTTACGTATGAGAAGATCAATTCGTTGATCGGGAAAGTAATCCCTGCGGAGACCGTGAAGAGCATCGTGGAGAGCCTGGAGATGAAGATTGTCTCCGAGACGGCCGAGGGATTGACCTTGCGTGTGCCGGTTTACCGCATTGATGTACGGCGCGACGTGGACGTGATCGAGGATATCCTTCGTATCTACGGATATAATAATGTAGAGTTCAGCGACCATGTGAAGTCGAGCTTGAGTTACGAGACGCCGACGGATCATAGTTGGAAGTTGCAGAATTTAGTGTCCGAGCAGCTTTGCGGTTGTGGCTTTAATGAGATTCTGAACAACTCGCTGACGCGCTCCGCTTATTACACCGGATTATCCACTTATCCGGAAGGGCATTGCGTCATGTTGATGAATCCGTTGAGCGCGGATTTGAATGCTATGCGCCAGACGTTGCTTTTCGGAGGCTTGGAGAGTATCGAGCATAACGCGAAACGCAAGTTGTCCAATATCCGTTTCTATGAGTTTGGCAATTGCTATGATTACAATGCCGATCATAAGAAGGAGGGCGAGATCTTGGCGGAGTTCGGCGAGGATTATCGTTTGGGTATTTGGTTGGCCGGCAACCGGGTCGAGAACAATTGGGCGCATCCGAACGAGAAGGCTTCCGTATATGAGTTGAAAGCGTACGTGGAGAATATCTTGCTGCGCTTGGGCGTGGATATGAAGCGGGTTGTTTATGGGCGGCTTTCCAATGATATTTATGCCGAGGGATTGAGTATCACGACCGGCTCGGGGCGTCAATTAGGTACGCTGGGCATTGTCAATAAGAAACTCCGCGAGTTGGTGGATGTGGATATGGAAGTCTATTTCGCCGAGTTGTCGTGGACCCAGTTGATGAAAGAGGTGAAGAAAGCGAAAGTCTCTTTCACGGAGATCTCGAAGTTCCCCGCGGTTAAGCGCGATTTGGCATTGTTGCTCGATAAGGGCGTTTCGTTTGTCGAGGTCGAGAAAATCGCGAAGGAGAGCGAGCGGAAATTGTTGCGGGAGGTCGTTTTGTTCGATGTCTATGAGGGAAAGAACCTGCCGGCGGGTAAAAAGTCGTACGCGGTTAGTTTCTTCTTGCAAGACGAGGGCAAGACATTGACCGATAAGCAAATCGACGCGATCATGAAGAAAATCCAGACCAATCTGGAGCAGAAGTTGGGCGCTCAATTACGATAAGGCGGCAGATTGGGAGAGGACGTAAATCAAAGCATATAATTCAAATTTATAATTCATAATTCAAAAATATGGGAAGAGCGTTTGAGTTCCGTAAAGCAAGAAAGTTTAAACGTTGGGGCAATATGGCCCGGGTATTCACGAAGTTAGGTAAGGAGATCACGATCGCCGCGAAGCAGGGTGGTCCGGAGCCGGAGAATAACCCTCGTCTGCGCGTGTTGATGCAGACCGCCAAGAAAGAGAATATGCCGAAGGAGAACGTGGAACGCGCCATTAAGCGTGCTGTCTCCAAGGATTTCACGGATTATAAGGAGATGAATTACGAGGGCTATGGGCCTTTTGGCATCGCTATTTTCGTGGAGACCGCTACGGATAATACTACGCGTACGGTAGCCAATGTGCGGAGTTACTTCAATAAGAACGGTGGTTCGTTGGGCACGTCGGGCAGCTTGGAGTTTATGTTCGAGCATAAGTGCGTTTTCCACATCGCGAAGAAAGAGGGCATATCGTTGGACGATTTGGAGCTGGAGCTGATTGATTATGGCGTGGACGAGGTCGATGAGGACGAGGATGAGATCGTCATCTATGGGGAGTTCGCTCAAAATGCCGCTATCCAGAAATATCTGGAGGAGAATGGCTATGAGATTACGAGTAGCGAGTTCGTCCGTATTCCGAACGATTTGAAGGAGGTGACTCCCGAGCAGCGCGAGACGATCGAGAAGCTGATCGATAAATTGGAGGAAGACGAGGACGTGCAGAATGTTTTCCATAATATGAAGGAAGACGATTCCGACGACGAGGAATAATACCCGTTTGCCGTTATCCGTTGGAGGATAGGGAGCGGATTGAAACGCGTCAGGATAAAAGAGAAAGAGCGATCGCGGCTTATCCTTTTATCTTGATGCGCTTTTTTTTCATGAAAAAGGAAATCTATTCGATGCTTTTGTTTATTTTTGCGAATACGGGGAGCAAATATATGTATAACAACTTAACGAGTGTAGTGAAATGAGAAAATTTGTATTATCTGTATGTGTTTTTGTCAGTGCGTTGATATCGTGCGCTACCGTTTCGGCTCAGAAAGAGATGGGCATCTTCAACTCTTTAGGAGTGGGAGTCGGTGTCGGTTTGACGGGTGTGGATGTGGAGGTCGCTACTCCGATCACGCCTTATTTGGCGTTGCGGGCCGGTGTGTCTATCATGCCGAATTTCAGCTTGACAACAGGCGTGGATGTTGATGTGGATGTCGACGCTTCCACCTCGGGGTTGACAATCCCGAATGAGATCGATGTGACGGGTAGTTTGAAGCGGACTACGGGACAGGTATTGTTGAACGTATATCCGTTCCCGCGCTCGTCCTCGTTCTTTATCGCCGCCGGAGCTTATTTTGGTGGTTCTAAGTTGGTTCAAATCGAGGGGCATAGTGATGAGCTGAGGGATCTGATCGCCCAAGGCGAGGATATTGGCCTCGCGATTGGCGATTACGTGCTTCCGGTCGATCGGGACGGTAATGTATCCGGTGGATTGAAGGTATCAGGTTTTCGTCCGTATGTAGGTCTTGGCTTCGGGCGTGCGGTTCCGTCTAAGCGGTTAAGCGTGATGTTCGAGCTGGGCGTGCAATTCCATGGTACGCCGGAAGTGTATACCGATTATGGAAATGTAGACGAGCTTCTGGCCGAGATAGACGAGGATGATACGTTTTCGAAGATCATCGATAAATTGACAGTGTATCCGGTTATGAAAATCCGGCTTTGTGGCAGGATTTTCTAATGGGGGGATGAACGAGAGGACGTGAATCCCCCGCGCTCTCCGCATGTGTGAAGGCCCCGTATGGACAGGCCGGCGTGTTACGCGCCCGAGGTCTGTCTTTGCGGGGCTTCGCGTAAGTAATCCTCTATTTGCTGGAAAGTCGCGTCTTTCAGTAATACCTTTTTCTCTTTGTCGAGCAGGTATAAAAGAGGGGTCGCCTTCAAGTCGTAGATTTCCTCGTTCAGTATGGATTGATGGCTGTCGTATGCGTTGATCCATTCTTCGGGGATTAGCGGGCCGTAAGCCTTCCATGCCTCGATATCCTCGTTGGGATAAAGCGCTACTATTTTCAGCCGGTTGTCTCGCGATAGCCGGTGAATCAAGAACGAGGCTGAGAGTTGCCGTATCAAAGCTTGGCAGTCGTGGCAATCGGGGTCGTAGAAAAGTAGCAACGTGTAATCGCTTTCTAACCCGTGGAGATGCCCGGATTGTCCTTCGATGGATATGTATTGGAAATCGGAGGCGGTACTTCCTATCCTGTTTTTCAAGACTAATTCCAATAAATGCGAGGGACGGATTTTATCGACTTCGCTCATTTGAGGCGACCGGATGACCGAGCGCAGCACCGGGATGAACAGTTCCTCGTTCTTTAGGGCCGATTCCGGGGTGTACAAGTATTTTTCCATCAAGGAGGCGAGATGGCGGAACAAGGAGCCGTTCCGCTCCGCTTGGGTCATCAGCGCCGTCACCGAGGTGGCCATGGTGTCCGAGGGAACATAGCGCGCCAAGTCCAAGTAATCGACCAAGGCTTGTTCCAGGGTTTCCGGCTTGTCGATATAAGAGGTATCTTGAAAGTCAAAATTGTCCCAATAGTGTTCCACCAAATAAATTGCCCTTTCCTTGGGTTCCGTGAGCGTGTTTGGGATGGTTATCATTTGAAACGCTTGGGATGCCGGGCGCGATTGCCTCGCTTGCTGTGCCTGTAGGCAATGGATAGCGGGCAGAAAGGAAAGGAGTAAGAATACGAGTGAATATTTCATGTGATTTATCAATCTTGTTTTAAATGTCGCGTTTGCGAAAGCAAGGTATCAAGAAAATCTGGAACGCGCAAATGGGAAACGAGAAAAAAGTGATATAGGAAAGAGGACGATTGAAAAATAATCCATACCTTTACGCCATAGTTTCACGCCGATAGAAAGGTGTGGGGCAGACATATATGTTAAAGGACGTTTACTTGGCGTCTTGTCTTCAGCAAATTCAAACTTCGCAACTTTGAAACCAGTAAAGAAGACAGGGCAACGGTAGATGTCCGCGGGATTTGTATAAGTGGCTTCGTGTGCCGTTTGGCGCGTGAAGAAGGGCTATATACAAAATCGGCGTGGGCTTCTGCGTTGCTTATCCTTTACTGGTGGGCAATGCGAAGGCCTGAATTTGTGGGATAAGTGACTGGTACAGTTCCCACGCTTTTCGCATATATGGAAGATATAAGTAAAAATAAGTATTAAATACCTGTTCGGGGAACTACAGGTGCTATTATTTATGTTGTATAGAGTTTTAATTTATTTCCTCGAACATAGGTTTTGGTAAATCTTTGGAAAGCGCTCCTGCTTTTCATTATTAATATCACAACTTTTTCGTGCAGTAACGAGTTGCGCATGGTGTTCCCGAAAGGGCCGGCCGGTAAATCCGCTTACGAAGTGTGGGTGGACGAGGTGATAAACGATAGTTACGAAATTACGGCCGACTCCGAGGAGACGTTGGATAAAATTGCGACAATCTTCAAGCAAGACACCTCGCGTCGTTTCCTGATTACCGGTCAGACCGACGCGCGCGGCTCGGAGGCGTTCAATCAAGCGCTTTCGGAGGCTCGTGCCGGCGAGGTGGTCAAGGCGTTGGAAAAGCGGGATGTCCCGCACGAGATGATGAAATGGCGGGGTATCGGCAAAAAAATAGCTATCGCTTCGCCTTCCGATTCCGACAATGTCCGCCGCGGCGATCGTAAAATTACGGTCGAATTAATAACGAACATGGATTATTGGAACCAGATACCAAGGCTTATCGTTAAGTAAGTAAAGAAAAGGGGCGTGCTCCGGACGCTTCATCCTAAAAGGGGGAAAAGGCATCGTTCCGAGGCATTGGCGTTATTATTCTTGAAGTGACCCTATAGTAGCGTCAATGGCTTTTTTCGGTTAGAGATAATAGAAAAAGGCATCTCGGTGTGTTTGTCTTTTCCCCTCTTTTTTATCTCCCGCGTTTTTATCAGAGAGATTCCTTCTCGCGTATATTCATAAACTCCTTTACGGTCGCGTTGAAAGTCCCTCGCGGCCGTGTGCATTCTACAATCGCCAGTGGTGATTATAAAACCGCCAGTGGAGTTTGTACGATCGCCAGTGGTGATTATAGAACCGCCAATGGTGATTAAAGTATATGGGCGCCCGCGAGGATGAATCCCCTCGTCCCCGCCGTGTTATGGACAGGGCGGCGGGGATGTTCGCGCGCGGGCGCCGTAGCGCGCAACACAGTTTAACATATCTGGTAACATGTTGTACGGCATACGATTGCGCCCTTTTTCCCGTCTTGTTCGGTGGGATCGGCGAAAAAAAGTCTCGGATAAATTTGGAGGGAAGGAGGAAACCATCTACCTTTGCACCCGCTTTCGAGAGAGAACGGCGGACGATTGAGAAGTTTGAGGGGCGGCGAGAAAAAAAGTCGCCCGGAGATTTGGAGGGAACCGGATAAAATCCTTACCTTCGCGTCCACGTCGCCATCGAGGAGGCGATGAGAGATCTTTGAGAGAATGTCATACAACAGCAAGTAGTACAAGTATCGGAATCGAACGGCCTACGGTCGTTCTC
>DXEN01000047.1 GCA_019114945.1 Candidatus Parabacteroides intestinigallinarum
GGGAACAAATAAAGTTAAAAGTAAAGGAGATATTGGCATAGGCGGCGTATTATTCCTTACTTTTATGCCGCTATTTAACATAAAAATGTATGCATAGATTGATTCAACGGGCGGGAATGGTCGCCGCGTGCTGCTTGTTCCTGATGATAGGAGGGACGCCGGGATGGGCGCAGCAGGATAATCGGTTTGAGGTGAGCAAGAACCTCGATATATTTAATTCGTTGCTGAAAGAGGTAGAGATGTTCTACGTGGATTCCGTGGATGTGGAGAAAAGCGTGCGCCGCGGCATCGACGCCATGCTGAGCGGGCTGGATCCGTACACGGAGTATTACCCGGAGCAGGATATGGAGGAGCTGAACCTGATGACCACCGGCGAGTACGGCGGCATCGGAGCGTTGATACGCCAGCGGAACAACGATGGCCATGTGATGATCGCCGAGCCGATCGAGGGCATGCCGGCGGACTTGGCGGGCCTGAAGGCGGGCGACTTGATCTTGGCCATTGACACGACCGATGTGTCGAGGGCGAGCAACGAGCGGGTCAGCGAACTGCTGAAAGGGGTGCCCAATACGAAGATGGTACTGACAATCCAGCGTCCGGGCGAGAAGAAGACCCGGAAGGTGGAGATTACCCGGAAGCAGATTGTCACGCCGCAGGTCACGTATTATGGCACGCGGAACGACAGCGTCGGGTACATTTACCTGAAAGCGTTCACTATCAAGAGCGCGCAGGAGGTGAAGGAGGCGTTATTGGATTTGAAAAGGAACCATGGGATTAAGTCGTTGATACTGGATTTGCGGGGCAATGGCGGCGGCGTCCTGGAAGGGGCGGTGCAGATAGTCGGGATGTTCGTGCCGAAAGGGAGCGAGGTGCTGTCCACGAAAGGGAAAATCAAGCAATGGGACAGGGTGTATCGTACTTCCGTGGAGCCGTTGGATACGGTAATGCCTTTGGCGGTGCTGATTAATGGCGGGTCGGCGTCGGCTGCCGAGATTGTCTCGGGTGCCTTGCAGGATATGGATCGTGCCGTGCTGGTCGGGCAGCGTTCCTTCGGGAAGGGGCTGGTGCAGACCACGCGCGACTTGCCTTACAACGCGAAGATAAAGGTGACGATGAGTAAGTATTACATCCCGAGCGGTCGGTGCATCCAGCAAATCGATTATACGCATCGGAAGGAGGACGGGAGCGTGGCGGCTATTCCGGATAGCCTGACCTCGGTGTTCTATACCTCACGGAAACGACCGGTGCGCGACGGGGGCGGCGTGCGTCCGGAGTTCGAGGTGGAGGAGCCGAAGGTGCCTACCATGATGTATTATTTGGCTGTCGATACGGTGTTGTTCGATTTCGTGACGGATTGGGTGTGGGAGCGTAAGGCGATCGCCCCGGTGGAGGAGTTCTCGGTGTCGGACGAGGATTTCGAGGCGTTTAAGCGATATGCCAAGGAGAAGAATTTCACGTACGACCGCCAGAGCGAGAAGATGCTGAAGAACCTGAAGGAGGTGGCCGAGTTCGAGGGTTATCTGGAGGAGGATTCGACCGCGTTCAAGGAACTGGAGTTGAAGTTGACACCAAACTTGGAGCGCGACTTCGACCGCTTTAAGGACGAGGTGAAGAAACTGATGGCGGCCGAGATCGTGAAGCGCTATTATTACCAGAAAGGTGAGCTTCAGGAGAACCTGAAGGACGATGAGGTGCTGGAGAAAGCCTTGGAGGTGCTCGCCGATCGGGCGTTGTATGTCAAGACGCTGAGCACGCCGGAGCAATTGACAATTAACGATTGACAATTGACAATTCGGATTGCCGGAGCAATTTACAATTGATAATTGACAATTGACAATTCGAATTGCCGTAAAGAATTTGGATGTGGAGCCGCGACGTGTCGTGGCTCCATTTGTTTATATGTATAAAAAGAATAATTGTCAATCGTCAATTCTCAATTGTCAATTGAACCGGACGTGCAGTACCACCAGCTCCGATACGGTGCCCACGCGGTAGGGCGGGCCCGCTATGCCGATGCCGGACGAGACGTAGTGTTGCGTCGGCCCTTGCCGGTAATAGCCGTAGGGGCACTCGTACACGAGCTTCATCAGTAAGGGATAAGGCCACAGCTGCCCGTTGTGCGTGTGCCCGTGCAGGCCTAAGTCGACGTCGTTCATGCGCATCTCGGCGAACGACCACGGTTGATGGTCGGCCACGATAATCGGTTTACTTGTGTCTAAGCCTTCCATAAGCGCATGGAGGGCTTTCCGCTTCTTATGGATGAAATCGTCCCGCCCGATTAAATAGAAGGTGGAATCGGGTTGGACGATGGAATCGATGAGTAGCGTACCTCCTGTTTTCCGCAGCCAGCGTCGTTTGGCTTGCCAATTCGCCCGGTATTCATGATTGCCGTTGACGATGTAGACGCCGAGCGGCGCCTGCAGCTGGCGCAATTCCTCTTCGACGTGCGCTTTCTCGGCGAAGCGGGACTCATAATCCATGATGTCGCCCGCCAAGACCACCATATCCGGCTTTTGCGCGTTGCTGAGCGCTACGTATTTCCGTACCAGGTCTTTCCCGATCATCTCGCCGATGTGTAAGTCGCTCATGAGGACGATTTTCAGGCTGTCTCGGCCTTCCACCCGCTTGGGAATCGTGACATAGACGTCCTTCACGATGGGATGCGTCACTGTGTGATAGGCTTGGAGCATCAATCCGGCGACGCCGACGGCGATACCGAGGAACAGCGCAAGCTTGGCGCGCTGCCAATGCTCGGTGACGAACCGGGGAAACCAAGGGTGGACGCGCTGCGTCAGCCGGAGCAGCTCTAACGCCAGCAACGACAAGGTGATGTAGAGCGAGGCGATGTACCACGTGCCGCAGATGTACAGGATGGGAATCATGACATCGTCCGGCAATACGTCCCGGAAAAAGAATCCGAAAAAGAAGATGGATAGCTCGATGACGAAGAACAGGACGAAAGGAATCCTGAAGTATTTTTTTGGCGGAAGCGCCTGGTAGCCGCGCCACAGGATATAAGGATTCAGCAGCAGTTGCCCTACGATGGATTGGATAAATACTTTCATTTCCCGTTGTTGAATGTAAGGTTGAACACGACCATCTCGCTATTCGTACCGATACGGAAGGGCGGTCCCCATAGCGAGAGGCCGGAGGAGACGTAAATCACGCAGTCGCCGACGCGTTTCATCCCGTAGCTCAGCTCGAACATCCGGTCCACGAGCCAGCTGAGCGGCCATACCTGTCCCCGGTGCGTGTGCCCGCTGAACTGCAGGTCCACGCCCGCTTGGGTCGTCAGCGCTAAATCATACGGCTGGTGGTCCAGCAAAAGGATGGGGCGGCTTTTGTCCAGCGTTTCCGTCAGCTGGCGCACGGATTGGCGTCGCTTGTCGCTCCGGTCGTCCCGCCCGACTATTTGGATACCGTTCGGCAATACTACCACAGAATCCCGCAAGAGCGTGATGGGAGTCCGGGCGATGAACCGTTCGCACGCCTCTATACCGCTGATGTACTCATGGTTGCCCGGTACCATGTAAATGCCCATCGGCGCGTTGACGCGCGATAGCTCCTCCTCCATACGCGTTTGGAAAAGGGGCGTGGCGTCGTTGTCTATCAGGTCGCCGCCGATAAGCACCAAGTCGGGGCGCTCGGCGTTTATACGGTCCACGTATCGGGCCAGCATCCGCTTGCCGGTGCCGTAGCCTAAGTGCACGTCGCTGATGGCGACGACCCGGAACGGTCGTGTGTCGCCGGTGTCGATATCCTTGTTGATAACCATGTTGATAACTTTCGTGTCCGGATGTTGATAACGGTAATATCCGTATCCTAATACGCAAACAACCAGCGCGAAAGAGATGAGGAAGGAATGCCGGATAGGTATGTTGAGAACTCTCAATGCCTCGAAGAGCAGCAACGCCAATACCATATATAAGGTAAAGACCAGCCAGCCGGTCCCGACGCGTGAGATGATTTGGGCGAGGGTGGCGGGCATATCGAGTCCCCTGAATAGGAATGCGCCGAACAACGAAAGTACGCATATCCAATAAAAGAAGGACAACGCGACCTTGACGCCTATAGGCAGATGGGGCAACGCCTGCCACCCCCGGATGGAGATGTAGACGTTACCCGCTACATATAGTATTGGAAGCAAAATGAAGAGCCACCTCAAGGACATTTAAAATTTAAAATTTGAAATTTGAAATTTATTTCGGATATCCTATCGGCTGGTTGATGACAGGCAGTTGCGTGTCGGACAGCTTGAGCAACTTCTTCAACGCGGCCGTGTCCATCGAGGCGCGGGGCACGTTCACCAGTCCGCAGCCCGAGCAGAACAAGGCGACGTTCTGCGATACCAAGCCCGCGTCGAATGCGCCCATCAGTTTGCGGTGCTCCTCGCTGCCGGACGTGCCGAAACGGCTGTAGTCGGTCACGAGCAACAAGCATACGGGAGCTTCGTTGACGAACGTCTGGCTGCCCGCTATCAGCGGACGGTGGTCGCCCTCGGCTACCGGGTCCAGCCGGTGCGCTTTCGCGTCGTACAGGTAAGCGCCCTCTTTCGTGAAGACGTACACGTCTACGTCTTGTTTGTTCATCGCCGAGGCGGCCGTGCGCTTGCCATCCGGGCGGTTGATGCCGTTGGCGGCCCAGAGCAAGTCCGATAAATCTTTATGCGATAGCATCCTATCGGCGAAGGTCCGCTCGGAATGCCGGTCGGACAGGGCTTTCATCACGGCGGTTCCCCGGCTCTTGTCCGGAGCGTCCAGTTGAATGGGTCGCAGGCTTTGGGCTCGCACGCCGGCCCAGCCGCACCACAAAATCGTCAATACACAAAGAATCGTTCTCATATTCATATTTGTTTAAATGGGTTACTTACGCGAAGATACGGAATTACGAATTACGAGTTACAAGGTACTTATTTATAAATCATAAATCATAAATTCATAACTCGTCATTCATTGGGCATCGCGTTAGTTCCTCCGCCGCCTCCGGAGTTGTTACCGCCGGCTTTCACGTCGTCGTTGTTGATGCTTCGGGCGGCTTTTTTCACTTGCGTCTTCAGCTCGCCGAAGCGCCAGCTGACGCTGACACCCACGTATCGGTTCGGGTTGCGGCTCTCGCTCCACGAGCGGAACGTCTCGGTCACGGTCTCGTTGCTGAACGCCATGTATTTCTTGAACATGTTGCTGGCGCTGATGGAGATATTCAGTCGGTCGCCCTTCAGGAACGAGCGGCTCAGCCCGATGCCGTAGAAGTGGAACGACGAGCCTTCGCCTTGCAACGACACGCGGGGCGTGCTTCCGCCTCCGTACAAGCTCAGGCGCAGCTTCCAGGGCAAGGTCTGCTGGACGTTCCCGAACAGGTTGCCCTGCCAGCCGTAGTTGTGGCTCGCGATGGCCTCGCTCTTATAGTCGGCGTACGAGCCGCTGGCGTTGATGGAGATACGCGTCGTACTGCCCGGGTTCCAGTTCGCCCAGAGCGACAGGCGGGTTTGCTTGGTCTTGCTGACGTTGCCGTAGGTGCTTTCCATCACGCCGTTGTTCATGAACGAGTAGCGCTCGATGCCGTTGTTGATGAACATATAGTTGAGCGTGGCGTTCACGCTGAATTTCGCCGTGAAGTTGCTGTACGTCAGCCCCAGGTTGTGCGACTTCTCCGTGTCGAGGTTCGGGTTTCCGTAGCTGACGGAGGTCGGGTCGCTCTCGTCCCGGAATGGGTTCAGGTACCAGATGCCCGGGCGGTTGATGCGCATGTTGTAATTGGCTCGCAGCGACGAGGTCGTTCCTAACATATACGAGAGGTTCGCCGTGGGGACCACGTTGTCGAACCCGGCGTCAAAATTCCGCTCCGGTTGGAGCGCGTATTCCACGTTCATGAAGGTGTGCTCGTAGCGTACACCCGCCTTCAAGCCCAGCTTCTTCCATTTCAGCTGGTAATCGGCGTAGGCGGCCACGATGTGCTGCCCTTGGTCGAACTGGCTGCTCCGCTCGTCGCTCAGGAGGAACGAGCCGTCGGGCTGCTCCAGGAAATAGCGGCTGTCACTGGCGTTCTTGCGGAAGATGTACTTCGCCCCGGCGTCGATGTAATGCGTCTCGTTGAGCGGGTTCACGTAGTCGAGTTGCAAGGTGTGCTCGGCGGTATGCGCGTCGTTGTCGTAGCGTTGGTCGATGAGGTCGAAGGGCACCGCCTCGGCGTCCTCGTAATAAGTCTCCGCCTCGGAGTTGTTCGGAGAGTTGTTGAACTTATACGAGGCGGTCAGGTACTCGCCCTTGCGCTTCATGGAGTGCTGATAATCGAGGTTCACACCCACATTGCCGAAGCTGTTCGAATTCTCGCTTAGTGTGTTGTAGCGATAGGCGAGGGCGTGGTTGGCATCGAGCATCTCCGTGCCGCTTTGGTTGTCCGAGCCGAAATTTCCGCCGAAGATATTAGTCGAGAAAGTCAGCAGGTTCAAGGTGTCTATCTCGTAGCTCGCCTCGATGTTGCCGAACTGGAAGGTGCCGTCGCTCTTACTGGAGCCGTCGCTCGATAGGTATTTGTAGCGTTCCGAGGTATAATCCTCTCGTCCCGACGAGGTATATCCACGTGGCGCGTATTGCGTTTGGTACGAGTAATTCCCCGTGGCGGTGAATTTCCCCACCTGCACCGTCCCGTAGGCGTACGCCCCGGCGTTGCGGTTGCCGGCGTTGGCGCCCAGGGTCACGTTGTAGCCCTGCATCTTGGCGTCGGTGGTGATGATGTTCAGGATGCCGCCGATGCCCTCCGCGTCGTATTTGGCGCCCGGCTCGGTGATGACCTCGATGGACTTGATAGAGTTGGCGGGAAGGCTTCGCAGCACTTCCTTCGGGTTATTACTCATCAGCGTGTTCGGTTTACCGTTCACGTGTACCTTAAAGTTCGATGAGCCGTTCACCTGTATATTGTCCTCAGCGTCGACTGTCACGAGCGGCACCTTTCGGAGCATCTCCAAGGTGGTGTTCGTCTTCGCGTCGGGGTCGTCCTCGATGCTATAGGCTATCTTGTCAATTTCCGCCTTTACCAATGGCTTTTGAGCCACTACCTCCACGCCCGCCAGCATCTCGCTATCCTCCGAGGTATAAAGCGTGCCGAGGTCCGCCCGTTTATTCCGGCCAGATAGGGTGAACGCCCGTTGGACGGTACGTTTCCCCACGGAGGTAATATAAAGGATGTAATCGTCCGCTTTCGTCAGCGGTACGTCGAATTTCCCGTCTAAGTCGGTCACCGCCAGTTTCACCGGCTCTTGTGGCGATGTTTTCAGATAGATACGTATCGTTGCGTAAGGCTCACTCTCGTGACTCAGTGAGTCGATTAGCACGCCGCTCACGGAATAAGCGCCCGCTTGGCGGGTTTGCGCTCCCGCTACGCCCGTCAGCAGGCAAAGTAGCGCGATAAAAGTTCCATAAAGGATTGCTCGTTTCATCAGATTTATCTCCTCTTCATATATTTCATTTCATGATATCGCGGGCAAAAATACGGATTACTGTCATGTCATGATTATTTTCGAGGTTAATTTTTGTTCGGAGGAAATCGGATTTCCCTTCGGAAAGGATTGGAATTCCTTTCGGGAGGAATTTTATTTTCCTTCGGAGAGAAATTTTCTACGTCCCGGCTAATCCCATTTTTTCCCGAAATGGATAACTCCACATAAGCCAACAGTGGCGAGACGGGCAGGGGAAATGGCGTGCCAAATTCTGAAAGCACGAGAGAATAGTTCCCGGCCTGTAACCCTGTTGTAACGCTTTCTTCAAGGTTTCGTCAAACATCCTTTAAAGCTATGTAATATGCGGGCGATACTTTCGCGGCATGAACAAAAAGAGAATAAAGGAATGAGGTTTATACTGACGCTCGTCGCCGCGGCGCTTTTGGTGACCGATGTGACGGCGAGCGATTTAAAAGGGAAGGTAAAGGACGCGAAGACCGGCGAGGAGCTAATTGGCGCCGCCGTGTTCGTGAAAGAGTATCCGACGATTGGCGCCACGACGGGATTGGACGGTAGTTTCGTGTTGAGCGGCGTGCCGGAAGGGAAAGAAGTGACTCTTGTCTGTAGCTACATTAGCTACGCTACGGCGGAGCGGCGGGTGCGTCCGGACGACGGGCGGGAACTGAATTTCGATTTGGAGGCCGCCGCGTTGGAGCTGGAGGGCGTGACCGTCGTGGCGCGCAACCCGGGACGGACGGAGGCCGGCGCGCGGGGCATCGAGCGGCAGGCGATGAACGTGGTGAACGTGATGAGCGCCAAGGCCATCGAGCTATCGCCCGATATCACCGTGGCGAATGTCATCCAGCGCATGTCCGGCGTGACCATCGAGCGCAACAGCAGCGGCGAGGGGCAATACGCCATCCTGCGGGGTATGGACAAGCGTTATAATTATACCTTGATTAACGGTGTGAAGATCCCGAGCCCCGACAACAAGAACCGCTTCGTTCCGCTGGATATATTCCCCTCCGAGATGTTGGATCGCTTAGAGGTAACGAAGTCGCTCACCGCCAATCTGGAGGGCGACGGTATCGGTGGCGCAGTGAACCTGATCATGAAAGACGCTCCGGACCAGCGGCAGTTCACCGCCAATCTCTCCACCGGCTACAACGCCATGTACTTCGGCCGCGATTTCCAGTCGTTCAACCACGGCGCTATCGTGAAGAAATCGCCTTACGAGCGGATGGGCAAGCCGGCGAATTTCCAGGTGTCGATGGACGATTTCACGAAAGATAACCTGCGGATGAAATGGAAGAAGCCGCTGCCCGACCTGACGGCGGGCCTCTCTTACGGCGACCGTTTCTTCGACCATAAGTTAGGCGTGATGCTCGCCGCCAGCTACCTGAATACGTATCGGGGCAAGGAAAGCGAGATTTATTACCAGACCGGCGCCAGCCGCAACGGCACGGAGTACCGGGATTATTCCGCCCAGCAGACCCGTATCGGGGCGCACGCGAAGCTGGATTACCAGATTAACGAGCGCCATAAGCTGACGTGGTACAACGGTTATATGGACATGACCGAGGCCGAGACGCGCGACCGCCTGGACGACGACGAGCAGCACGTGCGTATGAAATGGAACCATCAATATATCATCAACTCGACGCTGAAGGGCGAGCACGCTTTCTTGCGAGACAACGCCTTGCGCCTGAACTGGTCCGCCGTCATCTCGAAAGCGTTCAGCGAGACACCGGATAATACCGAGATTTCCTTGCTCGACCATGGCGATCGGGTGGCGGTGAACAGCGCGGCGATCCGGCGGTGGGAGCACAACTCCGACCGGGATAAGTCCGGCTACCTCGACTTGCTGTATAAATGGACCTTGGACAACGGCTCGGCCTTCGATTTCTCCATCGGTGGAATGTACCGCGACAAGAAACGCGACAGCTACTTCAATGAGTATAATTTCCGCACCGAGAACGGCAACCCGCAAATCAAGGGCGAGGATTGGAACAATTTCGACGAGATCGTTTTCACGCCCCGCTACCGCAACATCAGCGACGCACTGAACTACGACGCGACCGAGAGAATCGGCGCCGCCTATGGGATGGTAAAATATACGTTCAGCCAATGGGAACTGATCGCCGGCGTGCGCATGGAGCACACCAACCAAGGCTACGTGTTGAAATTCCCCACGGAGAACGCCGACCCGGAGGGTGAGCAGAAATATACCGACGTGCTACCCAGCTTCCACGCGAAGTACGGCGTGCACGAGAACGCCAACCTGCGTTTCTCGTACGCCCGCTCCATCAACCGGCCGAGTTTCTTCGAGATCGTGCCGTACACCATCCTCAACGAGGATTACAGCGAGAAAGGTAACCCTGACCTGGAACACACCGTGGCGGACAACATCGACGTGCGCTACGAGTTCTTCCCGAAATCGTCGGAGCAGTTCATGGCGGGCTTTTTCTACAAGCGCCTGGAGAACCCCATCGAGTACGGACTGGTGCCGCTGGGGCAGGATGTCTACCTGATGCCGATGAACTTCGGTAACGCCAACAACCTCGGCGTGGAGGTGGATGTCATGAAGTATTTCAATTGGTTCGGCGTGAAAGCGAACTATACGTTCACCCACTCCAAAATCACGACCGACAAGCGTATCATGGAAGGTTCGGAGGTGCGGACCGTCCGGCAGTCGCGCCCCTTGTTCGGGCAGGCGGCCCACGTGGCGAACCTCTCATTGCTCTTCAAGAGCACGACGTATGGCTGGGAAGGGCAGGTGGCCGGCAGTTACACGGGCAAGCGCCTGAGCGACGTCTCCAACTGGTTCGACGATGATATCTGGGAAGACGGCTATTTCCAGCTGGACCTCTCGGTGGAGAAGAGCTTCCCCCGCGGCTTCAGCCTGTACGCGAAGGCTTCGAACCTGCTCGACACGCCGTTGTTGCGCTACTATCACAAAGGACCGCACACCGACAACATCCAGAACTTCGAGCGGAAGAACGGCAATCTCGTCGAGCGCCGCGAATGGCACGGGCAATCGTTCATGATCGGCGTGCGCTATAAGTTGTAATCTATATATAATAGGTAAGGATATACGAGTACATTCAACCAATATTTAAATGATTTACATTATGAGACTGAGAAATTATTTCTTGTGTGGCGCGGCGATGCTGGCCACGACGATGGGCTTCACGGCCTGCGATGACGACGATCCTATCAATCCGGACCAAGGTACGGAGATTCCGGATGACACGCCTGATACTCCCGATACACCCGACACGCCGACCGACCCCTGGGCAACCGCCGACGTGGTAACGTGGCCGGGCGATACGATCGTGAACTTGGACAACCACTTTACCGTGCCCGAGGGCAAATCGCTGATTATCGAGGCGGGCGCGCAGGTAATCGTGAGCACGGAAGGCGTAGGCGCCAACCAGCAACCGATTGAGTTCACGGTGGATGGCAATCTGTATTGCCAGGGAACGGCCGAGAGCCCGGTGTTGTTCTCTATCGAGGAGTCGCAACGTACGGAGGCGAATATCTTCGCCGGTCTGTGGGGCGGTATCGTCGCTACCTCCACCTGCGAGGAGATGTTGATCGACCATACGATTATCGAGTACACGGGCGGTGACGTGATAGAGGGCGCTCCCGCCGCTAACGCCGGTATCTACGAGGCGGGCGACGACGCTTATCCGCAAATCACGACGAACAACGTGAATGGCAAGTACGTCATCACGAACTCCATCTTGCGCAACGGCGTGTCGGACGCTATCTACATGATGGGCGGCCAGGCGATTATCGCCAACAACCTGTTCGTCGCCAACGGCGAGACGGGCGAGGAGGCGGTGAACGTGAAATCGGGTTGCCGGGTCGACGTAGCGGGCAACGTGATGTTCGCCCCGAACACCAACGCCTTGAAGCTTTCAAGCTCCGACCAGAGCGAGGTGCGTACGCAAGCCGTGGTACACGCTTACAACAATACGATTGTCAACGCCGGCTGGCGCCGCGATAGCGAGAAGGGCGGTGGCATCTACGCCGAGGAGAACGTTTCCGCTTACGTGTACAACAACCTCTTGGTGAACTGCAAATACCGTGCGATGACGCCGGCGCTCGACAATCTGGCGAACGTGGAGGGTGGCTACGACGACCAACACTCGATGATCGACTACAACTTCTACGCGTCGGGCAACCAGCAGGTAGACGAGAATTACGTTTATGAGAACGGCATCCTATACGCTTGGCAGGGCTATAACTTCGATCACGAGGAGTATCACGTGGGTGTCGTCGACGCGCACAGCGTACTCGCTACAGAGGAGAATCAACAGGATCCTTTGTTCGTGAATTTCGATATCAACGCGGTGCCGCTGACGGGCTATATCTACGATGACGCTTGGGATTTCCACGTACAGGCGAACTCGCCGGTATTGAGCGGTGCTTACGACGACTCGAACGCCGAAGCGGCTCCTTCGTTCCTGACGAATGGTTTGACCGTGAACGGACAGACGTATACTTCCCCGGCGGTTGAGGCACGCTTCGGCGCTTACGGAACGAATTAAGAATTTTGGATCTATGATTTATAATTTATGATTTATGATTTCGATGTGCTGTCTTCAAGTGTCCCACGCTTGAACGCGAAAACGCTGGGTCATAAATCATAAATTATAAATCATAAATAGAAAGTTTCTATGGACAGACGAGATTATTTACGGTCGTTGTCGGCGCTGTTCGCTACGACCTTCTTGGGCGGATCGGCGGCCGTGGCGGCGAATAGCCGGTCGGAACGGGCGTTGGAGCGGGCCGACCGGGCGGCTACCCGCTACGACAGCCAGCCGACGGACGAGCTGACGCTTCCCGCTATTCCGGAGGATAATTTGAACTTCTTCCTCGCGAACGACTTGGGGCGCAACGGCTATTACGAGCAAAAAACCATCGCCGAGCTGATGGGGCGCGTCGCCGAGCGGATTGACATCGAGTTCGTGGTGGCTCCGGGCGACATCCATCACTTTAACGGCGTGGCGAGCACGCAAGACCCGCTTTGGATGACCAATTACGAGTTGATATACAGCCATCCCGATTTGATGATCGATTGGTTCGCCACGTGTGGCAACCACGAATACCGGGGCAATACGCGGGCGGTGCTCGACTACGGCCGCGTGAGCCGCCGCTGGATGATGCGCGACCGCTACTACAGCCGCTTGTTCGAGTTGGACAAGGAGACGGTGGAGATTTTCTTCATCGACACGACGCCGCTCATCGGGCGCTACCGCGAGAAGGAAGAGAAATACCCCGACGCCGGCACGCAAAGCATCGACGACCAGTTGCGCTGGCTGGAAGGCGCACTTTCCGCCTCGAAAGCGAAGTGGAAAATCGTGACGGGCCATCATCCGCTCTACGCCGACACCGATAAATCGGAGAGCGAGCGGACGGACATGCGCCGCCACGTGGAGCCATTGCTGGATAAATACGAAGTTGATATGTATCTGTGCGGTCATATCCACAATTTCCAGCATATCAAGCCCGCCGGAAGCCGGGTGGATTACGTCGTGAATTCCGCCGGCTCGCTCTCTCGCCGGGTGAAGGCTATCGAGGGGACGCGGTTCTGCAACGACGAGGCGGGCTTCACGCTCTTCTCGATAAACGACAACGCGATTACCTTCTATATGATGAACGGGAAGGGAAAAGTATTGTATCAATATACAAGAACCAAATAGCTCCGTAGGCAGGACAGTTTGATAGGAGGTTGTGTCAAATTAGGTAATGGTACGCAGACGACGCAGAGCGCAGAGAAACGCAGACTTATTTTATTATTAATCAACAAATAAATCCGCGCAAATCTGCTTAATCCGCTTAATCTTTGTGACAATACCGGATTTCGCACACCCTCTTTTGTTGTATTTATACCGTCCAAGTGCTTGGACGGTACTTCGCGGCACTGTTTTGCCCCATCCAAGTACTTGTATGGTATTTTGAGTGGTATTTTGAAAGTGTTATGAAATCCGGTATTGGCACGCAGACGACACAGAGAGCGCAGAGAAACGCGGACTTATTTTATTATTAATCAATAAAAAAATCTGCGTTTATCTGCGCCCGTCTGTGTCGTCTGCGTGCCTTTTCCGAGATTAGGCACAACCTCTTTTCTTCGTGTTTCATGTCGTCGCATACGTGCGACAGTGTTTCGCGGCACTGTTTTGTGCCGTCCAACTCCTTTACCGACCAATGAAGTGGCGGAAACGTTTGAGACCTTCCTCCATCACCGCGCGGGGGCAGGCGATGTTCCAGCGCATGAAGCCCTCGCCCTCGGCGCCGTACATCGTACCGGCGTTGAGCCAGAGTTTTTCTTCTCGCAGCAAAATTTCCTCCAACTCTTCCGACGGCTTGCCCAATGCCCGGCAATCCATCCACACCAGATAGGTGCCTTCCAGCTTCGCGATGGGAAAATCGGGCAGCTCCGTCCGTTGGAACTCGGCGAAGCGGCGGTAATTCGCCTCCAAATACGTCAGCAGTCGCGTCAGCCACTCCTCGCCCTCGTTGTAGGCGGCGATGGTGGCGATGACGCCGAAGGGGTTCACGTCGCACACCTCGTTGATGTTAATCGCCTTGTCGATACGCCGGCGCAGGTCGTCGTCGAAGGCGATGATGCTCGCTATTTGCAGCCCGGCGATGTTGAACGCCTTGCTGGGCGACACGCAGGTGACGCTGTGGCGCAGGAACTCATCGTCCAAGGAGGCGAACGGCGTGTAGACGTGCCCCGGATAGACCAGCTCGCAGTGTATCTCGTCCGCCACGACGGTCACGCCGTGCCGCAGGCAAATCTCACCGACGCGGGTCAGCTCCGCGCGGGTCCAGACGCGGCCGGCAGGGTTGTGCGGGTTGCACAGCAGCAGGATTTTCACCCGCTCGTCGGCGGCTTTCCGCTCCAGGTCGTCGTAGTCCATCCGGTAAGTGCGTCCTTCGTAAATCAGCGGGCTGGCGACGAGCTCGCACCCGTTGTTGCGGATGGAGGAGAAGAAGCAGTTGTACACCGGCGTCTGCGCCAACACCTTGTCGCCCGGTACTGTCAGCGCCTTGATAACGGCCGATAGGGCGGGCACCACGCCGGAGGTGTAAATCATCCAGTCGCGCCGGATTTCCCAGCCGTGCCGCCGGCGGAACCAGTTTATGACAGCCTCGTAGTACGCGTCCGGCACGCGGGTGTAGCCGAAGATGCCGTGCTCCACCCGTTTCCGCAGTGCCTCTACGATGGCGGGCGCTACGCGGAAATCCATATCCGCTACCCACATCGGGAGCGTATCCGCGTCGGCGGCGCTGTCCCATTTGTAGGAGAGCGTATCCCGTCTCGGGACGCGCTCGTCGAAGTCGTACCTCATCGCGCGCCTCCTCTCTCCTCGATGACGCAGTTGGCGGGCGCCTTGATGTGCTCGTCGAGGGTGACGGAGCCGATGCTATCGGCCACGATGCACCCCGACATCGGGTTCTTGATGTTCGTGATGGCCCCGCGGATGTCGGCGTTCACCGTGGAGTACTCGAAAGCCCGGTCGCACGCCGGGTCGAAGGTGCAATTCTCCAGCGTAAGGTCGTGCGCGTAGCACAGCGGTTGTTCGCCGGCGATGTGGCAGTTCACGAGGCGCAGGTTCTTGGAGTGCCAGCCTAAGTACTCGCCGTCCAGCACGGAGTCGTAGATGGTTACGTTCTCCACCTCCCAGAAAGCGTCCTTCGTCGTGATGCGCGCGTTGTGTATCTCCACGTCCTTCACGTATTGGAAGACGTATTTGCTATCGCTCTCCAGGCCGTCCACGTAGATGTCGTGGCTGAACATGAACGGATACGTGCCGTCGTGCAGCCTCAGGTTCTTGACGCGGATGCGTTCGCATCGCCAGAAGATTTCGTCGGCGTCGTTGATCTGTACGTTCTCGATGTCGATGTCGTTCATCTCGCGGAACATCTTCGGCGCGTCGATCACGGTGTCGCGCATCGTTAGGTGGTCGGAGTACCACAGCGCCGAGCGTCCTCCCACGGCGAAGTAGCAGTCCTGAATGGTGAATCCGTGCACGTGCCAGAAGGGATAGTTGCCCTCGAAGCGGCAGCGGGTCGCCACGATGTTGCTACACTCCTTGATAGCGGACTCGCCGGCCGTGATGGTCACGTTGTCCAGGTGGAGATCGCGCTCGCCGAACAGCGGGCGCTCGCCTCCAAACTCGGTATCTTTAATCAGTCGCATACGTATGATGATTTTATAGGGTAAACAGTCGCTCGATTATTCGATGGTGTTGATAACCTTGGCGGGAACGCCTCCCACGATGGTGTTGGCGGGTACGTCCTTCGTCACCACCGCTCCGGCGGCCACGATCGCCCCGTCGCCGATGGTCACTCCCGGCAGGATGGTGCTGTTGGAGCCGACCCACACGTTCCGGCCCAGAACGATGGGCGCCGGCGTCATGTGCGCCCGGTTGGCGGGGTTCTTGTCGTGATTGAGCGTGGCGAACACGACGTTGTGCCCGATGAGGCAACCGTCGCCGAGGGTGATGCCCCCGTGGTCCTGGAAGTGGCAGCAAGCGTTGATGAATACGTTCTTCCCGACGGTGATGTTCTTCCCGAAATCGGTGTAGAAGGGCGGGAACATCCGGAAAGTCGGCTCGACGGGCTTGAGCGTGAGCCGCGAGAAGAGTTTGCGCAGCTCGTCCTGCGTATGGTACATATTATTCATCTCGGTGGTGACGCGGCGTGCCTTTTCGCTCATCTCGTTCATGAACAGTTGTATCTCCTCCGTGTCTAACGGGCGGCGCGCTTTCACGTGCTCTAAGAATTCTGCGAGTATCATAGACTTATTTTTAGGAATTACTGTCGCGAATGTACGTAGAAAGCGCTTATGTTCTTGTAGACAAATTACGGAATCTGCAACCCGTATTCCGGAAATTGATGGTATTTAATGATAGGCATCGTGAGGGAACGACAATGGGCATCGTAAGGGACGAATAATGCCTATCGTCAATCGCTTACGATGCCCATTCTTATGTAGGCTTTTCTTTATCCCGGATTATCGCAGGTGATAACGGATCAGCCGATAGATCTCGCCAATCCAGAGAATCAACGACGTGGAGCCGATGATGACGCCCCAATCCTTCCACGTCAACGGAATGACGTTGAACATCTCGCCGCCGAAGGTGACAATCAGGTACTGGCCCACGAGAATCACCGCGGCGACAAACAGGAAGCTCTTGCTCTCCTTCAGGTTGGCGAACGCCGAGCGTCCTTCCATGAAGGCTTTCGCGTTGAACATGTTCCAGAATTGCATCATCACGAAGAAACTGAAGAACCACGAGAGGTCGTGCGCCGTCAGTCCGCTTTGCGCGTGGAAATGGAGCAGCAGCCCGATCAAAATCGCCACGAACGCGCAGCCCACGCCGAAGATGTTGTACGCCATCGGGCGGGAGATGATGAAGTCGCCGTTCTTGCCGCTCTTGCGGGGTTTGTCTTTCATGACGCGCTCATTCGGTGGCAGCGATGCCAGCGCACCGGCGGCGAACGTATCCATGATAAGGTTCACCCACAGCATTTGCGTGATGGTCAAGGGCGACTCGGTGCCTAATAAGGAGCCTAAGAGCACGATGAGGCAGGCCGCCACGTTGATGGTCAATTGGAACAGCAGGAACTTCTGGATGTTCCGGTACAGGGAGCGTCCCCACATCACCGCGCGGGTGATGCTGCTGAACGAGTTGTCGATAATCGTGATGTCGCTCGCTTCCTTGGCCACGGAGGTGCCGTCGCCCATCGAGAGGCCCACTTGCGCCGCTTTCAAGGCGGGCGCGTCGTTCGTACCGTCGCCGGTCACCGCCACCACGGCGCCTTTCTGTTGCAGCAGTTGTACCAATCGCTGCTTGTCGGTCGGCCGCGCGCGACACATAATCTTCAGGTCTAATACACGGTCCAGCGCTTCCTCGTCGCTCAAGGCCTCGAAAGCCGGTCCGGTGATGATGTTGCGATCGGTGTCCTCGGCTTTCCAGATGCCGATTTGGCGACCGATTTCCTTGGCCGTTCCCGGCGTGTCGCCCGTGACGATTTTCACGTCGATGCCCGCGTTCAGGCAGCTTTGCACGGCAGGCGGCACGTCGGCGCGCACCGGGTCGGAGATCGCCACGATGCCGAGGAAGGTCAGGTTCGTATGCGCCAGGCGCCCGTTCACGAAGAAGGTCTCGTTATTATTTTCCTCGATGATTTGGTAAGCGAATCCGAGCGTACGCATCGCCTGGTTCTGGTAATCCAGCAACTGCCGCTCGATTTCCGCCTTACAAGCCTCCACGGGTTTGTAGGTGCCGTCCATCGCCACGCGTGCGCTGTTGGCCAGCACGATCTCAGGCGCACCTTTCACGTAAAGCACCTTCTTGCCGAGCAGGGGCGAGCGGACAATGGTCGCCATGTACTTCCGTTCCGTGGAGAAAGTCAGTTGCTCCACGACCGGGGCGTTCTCCCGCAGTTCCAGGTAATTCTGGTGTTGGCTGTCGAGCCAAAGCAGCAAGGCGGCCTCGGTGGGGTTGCCCAACGCTTTCACCTTGCCCTCCGCACGTTCCAGGAAGGCGGTCGAGTTGGTCGAGATGCCCTCGCGTATCAGGTCGCTCATCTCGTCGCCGCCCAGCGTCTGGTCCTTCAGGTTGTAGAACCGGGTTTGATACACCTGCATTTGGTTTTGCGTCAGCGTGCCTGTCTTGTCCGTGCAGATGACGGTCGTCGCGCCCATTGTCTCGCAGGCGTGCATCTTCCGCACGAGGTTGTTCGTCTTCAGCATCCGGTTCATGTTAATGGCGAGGCTCAGCGTGACGCTCATTGGCAATCCCTCGGGCACGGAGACCACGATTAGCGTCACCGCCACCATGAAGAAGTTCAGGAGCTGCGCGATGATGTCCATCACCGGTGTCCCGGCGAAGCTATCGGATAAGACGTATTTCAACGTCAGGGCGATGAATGTCACCCCGGCGATCGTATAACCGGCCTTGCTGATTACGCCCGCCAGCCCTTTCAGCTGGATTTGCAGCGGCGTGTCGATGTTATTGTCGATTTGCGAGCCCTCGTACACCTTGCCGTAGCCGGTGGCGTCGCCCACCTTCTCGACCTCCATCACGCCATGCCCGTCCACGACGGTCGTGCCGCGCATCACCACGTTCGAAGGATATGTAGCCTCCGGGTCGAAGTCCGCCTCGTTGGTCGTCTTGCTGATGATGGGTTCTCCTGTCAGCGTGGATTCGTTGATTTGCAGTGAGATGGCTTCCAGCAGATGCCCGTCGGCCGGGACTTCCTCACCGGTCTCCAGGACGACGATATCGCCCACGACCACCTCTTTTCTCGGCACCTCGCGGATGCTCCCGTTGCGGATGACTTTCACCAGGATGTCATCGTTCACCGTGTTCAGGATCTCGAACGCCTTGTTGGCTTTCACCTCGAAGAAAAAGCCCACGCAGCTGGCGAGCATGATGGCGAAGAAGATGCCGATTGGCTCCAGGAAAGCCGTGAAGCCTTTCGCCTCCGGTCCCCAGCAATGTACGCCGGCGATGACCATCGACAAGAGCCATGCCACTAATAGAATACGAATGATCGGATCCTCGAATTTCTCTAAGAACTGGCTCCAAAGAGAGGCTTTCTCGGGTGGGGTTAGTATGTTCTCACCGTGTTGGCGTCTGCTCTCTTCTACTTGTTGTTCGCTCAGTCCTTGGTACTGATGTTTTTTCTCCATAAATTTATTCACTTCTGATTAAGATAATGCGGGGGCAAATTACGGAAAGTTATGCGACATACGCAAAGCCCTTCCGCTTTTTGTCTATATTTGCGACGTGAATTATTTATTTTTAGGAATATGGATAAGAGGCGTTTATTGCTGGTTTGCGCGTTGTTGGGATGGTTTTGTCTGTCCGCTTGCGTGCGTCCGGAGCGGGTGTCGGTGGACCGGGAGATCCGGAAAGAACGTTTGGTGTTTGCGGTGAAAGAGGGCGACACGTTGTCGTTGGATAAGTATGAGTGCCCATCGGCCCTCGCGGCGGATTCGGCGAGGCCGGTGATGATTTTCGCTTTCGGCGGTGGATTCAAGGGCGGCGACAAGGCGGCCCAGCGTTATATCCCTTATTTCGAGCGATTGGCCCGGAATGGTTTTGTGGTTGTCTCAACGGACTATCGCACGTTGTTGGGCGACGTGGAGCCGGATCGGATGGCCACGCCCGCCGCTTTCGCCCAGTCGCTGACGCAGGCCATCGACACGGCGGTCGCCGATTTTTATACCGCGACTCGTTTCGTGATTGAGCGAGCGCGGACGTGGAACATCGATCCCGCCCGGATCGTGGCGAGCGGCTCCAGCGCCGGGGCGATCACCGTGTTGCAGGCGGAATACTATCTTGCCAACGCCGCTTCGCTATCGGCGGCTTTGCCGGACGGCTTCAATTACGCGGGCGTGGTGGCTTTCGCCGGCGCTGTGCTGGAGTGCGAGGCGCCTCGTTGGGCGAAGCGTCCGTGTCCGATGATGTTTTTTCATGGCGATGCCGACCCGGTCGTGCCGTATGAGAAAGCCGTGATAGAGCCGTTTGGTGGTCTGTGGGGCTCGGCCTCGATCGCCGGGAGCCTGGAGGCGATGGATGTTCCCTGTTATTTCTATCGGGTGGCGAACGCGGGACACGAGATCGCTGATCTTCCCATGGTGCGTAATCAATACGACGTGTTGAGCTTCCTCTCTCGCTGCGTGCTGGGGCGGGAGCGATTGCGGATAGAGACGCTGGAGGCCGTCCCCGGCGATTCCATCGCTCCCATGCGGTTCACGACGCGGGACTATATCCGGAATAATTTACCCGAATAATCTTCCTTGCCAAGCGTCTCGTTCCACGAGCCGTTTGTGGAGGCGGGCGGTGAACTCGTAATTCTTCAATCCCCAGTCCGGGGCGATGAGCAGTTCCTTGGGCGATTGCGAGACGAACCGTTCCAAGGCGATGCCGGGGCGGAGCCGCTCGATGAAGTCGATGACGAGGTCGATGTATTCATCGGGCGTGAAAAGGTGGAACTCCTCGGGTCGCTCGGCGAACTCCCTCGCCATGCGGGTGTGTCGGATGAGTTGTAGCTGGTGCAGCTTCAGCGTGGCGAGCGGCAGGCGCGAGAGGGCTTCGGCGTGGGCGAGCGTCTCTTCCCGGCTCTCGCCCGGCAAGCCCAGGATGAGGTGCGCTCCCGTGTAAACACCACGGGCGGCGGTGCGGCGGATCGCTTCGACCGACTCCTCGTAGGTGTGTCCCCGGTTGACGCGGGCGAGCGTCCGGTTCAAGGTGCTCTCCACCCCATATTCCACCAATACGAAGCGCCGCGAGGCGAGCCGGGCGAGGTAATCCAGCAAGTCGTCCGGCATACAATCCGGGCGGGTGCCGACAATCAGCCCCACCACGCCGGGGCAGGCCAGTGCCTCCTCGTATTTCGCGACCAGCGTCTCCGTGGGGGCGTACGTATTCGTGTAAGCTTGGAAATAGGCGAGGTAGCGCATCTCCGGATATTTGCGGGCGAAGAACCGGACGCCCTCTTCCACTTGCTCGGTGATGCTTTTCTCCGTTTGGCAATAGGCGGGGCTGAAAGTCTGGTTGTTGCAATAGGTGCAGCCACCCCGTCCTTTCGTCCCGTCGCGGTTCGGGCAGGTGAATCCCGCGTTGATGGATATTTTCTGGACCTTGAAGTCGAATCGCTCCCGCAAGAAATCCCCGAACTCCCGATATCTTTTCGCTGTTTCCATGGCGCGAAGATAAGCACGATTTGGCACATAGCCTTCGCGGGGCGGACAGGATTTCCGGATAAGCGTGCTCTTAAACGCACGTAGGTGTCTTTGCCCACGCACGTATGTTAAAATGCTAACGCACGTAGGTGAAATGGTCCACGCACGTAGGTGCGTATAACCCGGTCGTTACAGCATCTGTATCACCAGCAAGCCCAAGGCCACGGAGACACCGGTCGCGATCAGGCCGGGCGCCATGAAGGAATGGTTCAGGACGTACTTGCCGATGCGGGTCGTCCCGGTGCGGTCGAAGTTGATAGCGGCCACTACCGTGGGATAATTGGGGATGAAGAAATAGCCGTTCACCGCCGGGAAGAGGGCGATGAGCATATAGGGCGAGATGCCGAGGGCGATGCCCAACGGGAGCAGGGCGCGGATGGTAGCGGCCTGGCTGAACAAGAGGATGGACATCACGAAGAGCGCCAGCCCGAACAACCAGGGCATTCGCGTGACGATTTGCTCGATGGAGTCTTTCAGCTCGGCCATGTTGCCCGCGATGAACGTGTCGCCCATCCAGGCGATACCGAAGATGGCCACTACCGCTTGCATACCGGCGGAGAAGACGGAGCCTTGCGCCGCCTTGATACCATCCGTTTTCGTGAAAAGCAGGATAAGGGCGGAAGCCGTCAGCATCAGTACCTCGATGATATGCGACATTTGCATGGTGACTGTTCTCGTCCCCGTTCGGAATACGGGGCGCAAGGATTCCAGGGAACCGAACAGGATAATCGCGATGGTGGCCGCGATGAAGATGGCGACCGACAAGAAGGCTTTCCGCTGGTTCTCGACGGCTTTCGCGTGGTAATGCTGCTCGCTGATCTCGTGGTTCGCCAGCCGGCGCAGGTATTCCGGGTCTTGCTCTAATTCTTTCCCCACCCGCAGCGAGTAGATGGCTCCTGCCAATACGCCGATGAGCGTGCAGGGCACCGATATCATCAGGATGTTCATCAAGGAGATGCCATAGACGGACAACATGCTTAGCAAGGCGACCGTGGCGGCCGATATGGGGCTGGCGGTGATGGCCTGTTGCGAGGCGATGACGGCGATGGCCATCGGGCGCTCCGGGCGTATTTTGGTCTCCGTGGCTACCTCGGCGATGACGGGCAGCACGGAGTAGGCCACGTGGCCCGTCCCGGCGATGAAGGTGAACAGGTAGGTGACGATGGGGCTGAGGAGCGTGATGCGCTGCGGATGCTTGCGCAATAGTTTCTCCGCCCACTTCACCATCAGGTCCAGGCCGCCCGCCGCCTGCATGCAGCTGGCGGCGGCGATGACGGAGACAATCATCAGCATCACGTCGATGGGGGGCGAGGTGGGGTGCAGCCCGAAGCCGAACGTGAGGATTCCCAATCCGAGTCCTCCTAATACACCTAATCCAATACCTCCGATGCGGGCGCCTATGATGATGGCGAGTAAAACGAACGCGAGTTGCAGCAACATGTCTTTCTAATACGAATTTGATTTAGTTGGTAATGGAGGCAAAAATACCTATTTTTGTTCGATAAAGTGATAAGATAAAGGAGGAAAAACGAATGAAAAGGAGAAGTCTCGTTATTTGGATTGTTTGGATGAGCCTGTTGCCCTCGTTGTATGCGCAGGTCCGGACGGAGTTTTTATTGGAGAAGAATTGGAAGTTCACCCGGGAGGATCGTCCGGAGTTCGCGCGGCCGGCGTACGACGATAGCCGGTGGCAATCGGTGACCGTGCCGCACGACTGGGCGATTTATGGCCCGTTCAGTGCCCAGAACGATAAGCAAGAGGTGGCTATCGCGCAGGACGGGCAGACGGAGGCGATGGAGCATGCCGGCCGCACCGGCGGATTGCCGTTCGTGGGCGTGGGCTGGTATCGGACGGCGTTCGAGTTGCCCGCTTTCGAGGCGGGTAAGCGGGCCACGATCCTGTTCGACGGGGCGATGAGCCATGCCCGGATCTACCTGAACGGGCAGGAGGTGGGTTATTGGCCCTATGGCTATAATTCCTTCTATTTCGATATCACGCCATACGTGCGTCCTAATCAGCGGAACGTGCTGGCGGTCCGTCTGGAGAACTTGCCGGAGTCGTCCCGCTGGTATCCGGGGGCGGGCTTGTACCGCAACGTGCACGTGGTGGTGACCGACGCGGCGCATATCCCGATGTGGGGTACTTTCATCACGACCCCGAAGGTAAGCAAGGAGTTCGCCAAGGTGCGTATCGAGACGGAGATTTCTCTTCCCGAGGGGGCGGACCCGGCCAATTATCTCTTGCGCACGACCATCTTCGACCCGAACCAACAAGAGATATTCAAGCTCGTCTCTCCCCTGGGACGGATGAAGTATGACGATAACAAGGCGGTGCAGGAGTGCGTCTTGCTCTCGCCCTCGTTGTGGTCGCCCGATAGCCCGGCGCTTTACATGGCGGAGATGCGCCTGTATGAGGGGCAGGACCGGCTGCGGGATACGTACCGGGTGCCTTTCGGGGTGCGTTCCATCGAGATCGTACCGGACAAGGGCTTCTTCCTGAATGGCGAGCGGACGGTGTTCAAGGGCGTATGCAACCACCACGACTTGGGTCCATTAGGCGCGGCGGTGAACGACGCCGCCATCCGCCGGCAGATACGTATATTAAAGGATATGGGCTGCAACGCTATCCGTACCTCGCACAATATGCCGGCGCCGGAGTTGGTGCGGGCGTGCGACGAGATGGGCATGATGCTGATGGCGGAGAGCTTCGACGAGTGGAACACGCCGAAGTGCGCTAATGGTTATAACCTCCTCTTCGACGAGTGGGCGGAGAAGGATTTGGTGAACTTGGTGCGTCACTACCGCAACAACCCGAGCGTGGTGATGTGGTGCATCGGCAACGAGGTGCCGAACCAGTGGACGGAGGGCGATTGCAAGATCGCCAAGTGGCTGCAGGATATCTGCCACCGCGAGGACCCGACACGGCCCGTCACGCAGGGCATGGATGCTCCGGATGCCGTGGTGAACAACAACTTCGCCGCCGTGATGGATGTGGCGGGCTTCAACTACCGGCCGCATAAGTATCAGGAGAACTACAAGAAACTGCCCCAACGGATTATCTTAGGGAGCGAGACCGCCTCGACGGTCAGCGCGCGCGGCGTATATAAGTTTCCGGTGGAGCGCAAGGCGATGGCGGTGTACGACGATCACCAAAGCTCCTCCTACGACGTGGAGCATTGCAATTGGTCGAACCTGCCGGAGGACGATTTTATCCAGCACGAGGATTTGCCTTATTGCATTGGCGAGTTCGTGTGGACCGGCTTCGACTACCTCGGCGAGCCTACGCCGTATTACACGAATTGGCCCAGCCACAGCTCGCTGTTTGGCATCATCGACCTTGCGGGCATTCCCAAGGATCGTTATTATCTCTATCGCAGCCATTGGAACAAGGAGGCGGAGACCTTGCATATCTTGCCGCATTGGACGTGGCCGGGGCGCGAGGGCGAGGTGACGCCCGTGTTCGTCTATACCAATTATCCTTCCGCGGAGTTGTTTATCAACGGGAAGAGCCAAGGGAAGCGCGTGAAGGACCTGGGCGTGCGGCTCGATAGCAGCTACACCGAGGAGGCCCAACGGAACTTCGAACGGCAGAAGCGTTACCGCCTGATGTGGATGGATACCCGCTACGAGCCGGGCACGCTGAAGGTCGTAGCCTACGACGAGGCGGGCAACGCCGTGGCGACGGAGGAGGTGCACACCGCCGGCAAGCCTCACCATATCGAGCTGTCTGCCGACCGGACTCGCTTGACGGCGGATGGGAAGGACCTCGCTTTCATTCGTGTGCGGGTAGTGGATAAGAAAGGGAATCTTTGCCCGACGGACGACCGTCAAATCCGTTTTAACGTGACGGGTGTCGGTTTCTTCCGGGTGGCGGCGAACGGTAATAGCACCAGCTTAGAGTTGTTCCACCTGCCGGAGATGAGGCTCTTTAGCGGACAGCTGACCGCCATCGTACAGACCACCGAGGAGGCGGGCGGCATCTACCTTGAGGCCTCCGCCGATGGCGTGGAGAGCGCCACTATCCAGTTGATGAGCGAATGAGCTACGAGTTACGAATTATGAATTATGAATGACGAGTTATGAGTTACGATTTATGATTTATGATTTATGATTGGTGGGAGTATCCATTCCCCTCTGGAGAGGGGGCAGGGGGTGTGTCATAAGGCATTCGCATGCCATTATTTGATTTTGACACATCCTCATTCCCTTTTTATCCCCTTTGTAAACCGTTATTTCTAAATTATTTCCGTACCTTTGGCGACGTAAACGATTCAAAAACATAACTATGAAGTACACATTTCCATGGAAAGAGACCCCCGTTCTTTACGGGGAAGATGCGATTCGTTTCGAGAAAGAGATGGAGCGCGTGGATAATATGAGCGCGGAGGAGCGTCGGGCGAATGCGGAAGCATTGCGTAAGCGGGTAGATGAGTTCTGTAAGCAATGGAACGTAACGATAAAAATCTAACCGCGATGGAATTGATTCAACTGACCTCCGACTATGAAATGAAGCCATTCGATTGCGGGGATGCCGTATTGAATGGCTTTTTGTCATTCCCCTCTGGAGAGGGGGCAGGGGGTGTGTCATGAAGCAATTGACAATGAACGATTGACGATTGACAATTTACGAGCCTCGTATTCGTAATTCGTAACTCGTAACTTGTCATTCATTGAATTTTTATTGAAAAAGGTTTGCTTATTCAAATGAAATCCCTACCTTTGGCGCAAAGCGTAAAAATTAAGGAGAGGTGAATGAAACTATATATAAGGCGTTAACCTTTTTTACCATCGAACAC
>DXEN01000048.1 GCA_019114945.1 Candidatus Parabacteroides intestinigallinarum
GAACGACCGTAGGCCGTTCGATTCCGATACTTGTACTACTTGCTGTTGTATGACATTCTCTCAAAGATCTCTCATCGCCTCCTCGATGGCGACGTGGACGCGAAGGTAAGGGTTTTATCCGGTTCCCTCCAAATCTCCGGGCGACTTTTTTCTCGTCGCCCCTCAAACTTTTTCAATCGTCCGCCGTTCTCTCTCGAAAGCGGGTGCAAAGGTAGATGGTTTCCTCCTTCCCTCCAAATTTATCGGCGACTTTTTTTCATGGATCTCTCATCGGTTGGCGGGAATCCGGGCACAATCGTATGCCGTACAATATGTTATACGATATGTTAAACAATGTTTCACATCACGACGCCAGCGCGCGAACATCCCCGCCGCCCTGTCCAAAACCCGGCGGGGACGAGGGGATTCTTCCTCGCGGGCGCCCATATACTTTAATCACCACCGGCGGTTTTATAATCACCAGTGGTGATTTTACAAACTCCACTGGCGGTTTTATAATCACCACTGGCGATTGTAGAATGCACACGGCCGCGAGGGACTTCTTATCTATAGAAGACTATATATGTTATAGGAAAGAATCTTTTTTGTTTCACGTGGAAACAATATCCCATTTCCGAGGAAAAGCCGCTTTTCCTCCAAACGAACCTATGCTTTCCTACTCGCGAAAGATACTTTTCCTATTATATAAGGATATTTCTTACACATATTCCCCGCCTTATGAAACGATTTATTACTTTTGTAGCCAAAAATATATAAATGAGTTACGATTGGAATACACGAACGGAGCTTTTATTAGGAGCGGAGCGCATGGAACGCCTGGAGCGAAGCCACGTATTGGTGGTGGGCCTGGGAGGCGTGGGCGCTTACGCGGCCGAGCAAATCTGCCGGGCGGGAGTCGGGCGGATGACCATCGTGGATGCCGACGAGGTGAGCGCGAGCAACCTGAACCGCCAGCTACCCGCGTTACATTCTACCATCGGGATGCCGAAAACGGAAGTGATGGAGCGACGTCTGCTCGATATCAACCCGCGGCTCCAGTTACACACGATCCACACGTTCTTGCGCGACGAGCGAACGGAGGAGCTGCTTCAATCCGCGACGTTCGACTACGTGGTGGACGCGATCGACTCGCTCAGCCCTAAGGTATTCCTACTCTATCACGCCTATACCCGCCGGATACCGATTGTCTCGTCAATGGGCGCCGGGGCGAAGGTGGATCCCTCGCAGGTACGCATAGCGGACATCTCGAAGACGCTCAATTGCGCCTTGGCGAAAGCCACGCGCAAGCGATTGCGGGCGATGGGCGTACAGAAAGGAATCCCCGTCGTGTTCTCCACGGAGCTGGCGAACCCGGAGGCGGTGATCGAGGTAACGGACGAACAATGCAAACGGACGACGACGGGGACGGTATCCTACATGCCGGCCATCTTCGGATGCTTCCTCGCCTCGCACGTCATAAGAAACTTGATATGATACAGACCGAAGGCATAACAAAGAGTTTCGGTTCCTTGCAGGTGCTGAAGGGAATCGACCTGACCATCCACCCGGGCGAGATCGTGGCGATCGTAGGCCCCAGCGGCGCGGGCAAGACCACCTTGCTCCAGATTATCGGCACGCTGGACACGCCGGATAGCGGGCGCCTCATTATAAACGGCACGGAGACGAGCCGCCTCCGTGGCAAGGAGCTGGCCGCTTTCCGCAACAAGAACATCGGCTTCGTCTTCCAGTTCCACCAGCTCCTGCCGGAGTTCACGGCGCTGGAGAACGTGATTATACCGGCGCTGATAGCCCGCGAGAAACCTGCCGCGGCGGAGCGGAAGGCGAAGGAGATACTGGATTTCCTGCGCCTCACCGACCGCATGGCGCACAAGCCGGCGGAGCTGTCCGGCGGCGAGAAGCAACGGGTGGCCGTGGCGCGGGCGCTGATCAACGACCCTTCCGTCATCCTCGCCGACGAGCCCTCGGGCAGCCTCGACACCAAGAACAAGGAGGAGCTGCACGCCCTCTTCTTCGAGTTGCGCGACCGGATGCGCCAGACGTTCGTCATCGTGACGCACGACGAGCGCCTCGCCGCGGATACCGACCGGGTGATACATCTACAGGACGGAATGGTTATTTGAAATTGAGAATTGAGAATTGACAATTGAGAATTAAAAATTGAATCCATGGCGGAGAATAGAGTTACGTTTGGAAGCAAGTTGGGCGTGATTCTCGCTACGGTGGGATGCGCCGTCGGGTTGGGAAGCGTATGGCGTTTCCCCTATATGTTGGGCACGAACGGAGGGGCGGCCTTCCTGCTCGTCTACATCCTGTTCACGATTTTCCTGGGGTTGCCGGTGATGATTACGGAGTTCTTCGTCGGGCGACACTCGCGGAGCAACACCGTCGGGTCGTTCAAGAAGCTGGCGCCGGGCACGCGCTGGAGCTGGATTGGCTACAACGGCATCCTGGCGGCGTTTCTCATCCTGAGTTATTACTCCGTGGTATCGGGGTGGACGCTCGAGTACGTCTGGCAGACGCTTAACGGGAGCCTGTACGGGAGCGGGGCCGCCGATTACACCGAGGGATTCGAGGCGTTCTCGTCCGACCCGTTCCGGCCCATCTTCTGGACCGCCGTCTTTATCGGACTGACCCATTTCGTGATTGTCTCCGGCGTGGACAAGGGCATCGAGCGGGCGTCGAAGGTGATGATGCCGCTCCTGTTCCTCATCCTCGTGGTGATGTGCGTGCGCTCCGTCACCCTGCCGGACGCCGAGGCGGGACTGGTCTACCTATTTAAACCGGATTTGAGCAAGCTCACCTCCTCCGTGGTGCTGAGCGCCTTGGGGCAAGCCTTCTTCACCCTCAGCCTGGGCATGGGATGCCTCATCACGTACGCCTCTTATTTCTCGAAAGATACCAATATGCAAGCCACCGCCTGGCAGGTGACGCTTATCAACACCTTCGTGGCGGTGCTGGCGGGCGTCATGATTTTCCCCGCCGTGTTCAGCTTCGGCATCGAGCCTTCCGCCGGGGCGGAATTAGTGTTCATCACGCTCCCGAACGTGTTCGAGCAGCTGCCCCTCAGCTTCCTTTGGTCGCTCATCTTCTACATCCTATTGGCGATGGCGGCGCTCACCTCCACCATCTCGCTGCACGAGGTGGCCACGGCCTACGTGCTGGAGGAGTTCCACCTGAGCCGGCGCAAGGCGGCGTGGATTGTCTCCATCGGCGTCTTCCTGCTGGGCATCGTCAGCTCGCTCTCGTTCGGCGTGTTGAAGGAATGGACCATCGGCGGCTTGACGTTCTTCGAGGCGGTGGATTACCTCACGGCCAAGATTATGCTGCCCCTCGGCGGGATGCTGACGTGTATCTTCGTGGGCACGCGCATCGACAAGAAGGTGCTGAAGGCGGAGCTGACCAACCAAGGAACCGTCAAGTTCTACCTCTTCTCCACCTACGTCTTCTTCATGAAGTACGTGGCGCCCGCGGCCATCGGCATCGTCTTCCTCAACGAGCTGGGCGTGCTGGATTTTCTTTTTAAAGGAACGAGATAAGATATTTTTATGAAAAGAATCGACAGAAGATGTAAAAAGAATGATTTTTCTTTCCTATCTTCGCGAATGTCTTAAAATAATCTTTATTTACACAGTACAAAATGGAAAAAACAATGAAAAGTACACTGAGAAATTGGCTGTTTTTAGTTTGCGCGCTGGTAACGCTCATCGGCGTAAGCGCTTGCTCGGACGACGACGAGGGAACAACGTATGTATACACCTACACGGCAGGTGGCGAGGTTAGTTCTTCCGGCTCCATCGAGGGAGGCTTGTCGGCGCTGACGGCTATCACCGACTATACGGCGGCCATCCAGCAGGCTATCGGCGGCTCGTACGCCACCGAGCTATGCGACGAGAAAGTGATCACCGCCTGCGAGGCCGTCTATGCGACCCATCGCGCGAACCATCCCGAATGGGTGGGAGAGATTCACATCAGCCGCGGCCAATACGATCTCTCCACGGGAGAAACAAGTTCCTCCACGACTATCCAAACGTACACGTACGAATAAATCTATCATTTTATTCTTAATCGACACCGCCGCGCCCATCCCGGCCTAACGAGGGTGGGCGCGGCCTATTTTAAAGAAATCAATAACGAGAAATCCAAACCTGCGACTATGAAATGGCAAGACGTTTTCTACTTCGCGAAAGGCGAGCGGCAGGCGCTCGGCCTCCTCCTCGGACTGATAGCCCTTACGTGGGCGGCGGTTATCTATACGGACGGGCGACGCAAGCCCGACGCGCCCGTGGCCGTGGCGACGCGGGACACCATCGTGGGCCCGGCGCGCGATACGACGCGGACGACGCCCCCTCCTACCCCGCTCCCCCGGGCCCGCGCCGAGGCGAAGAAAGCCGACAGTCCCCGCCGGTCCGCCACCTACGACAAGAAACGAGCCTCCCGCCCGCGTTACCCCCGCGTGGAGAAATACCCGGCGGGCACCGTGGTGGAGCTCAACTCCGCCGACACCACGATACTGAAGCGCGTGCCCGGCATCGGCAGCGCCTTCGCCCGGCGCATCGTCAACTTCCGCGCCGCGCTGGGCGGCTTCCACTCCGTAGAGCAACTGAGCGAGGTATACGGCATCGACGCCGAGCGCTACCAAGCCCTGCGCCCGTGGTTCGCCGTGGACACCGCCGCCATCCGCCCGCTGGCGGTCAACCGGCTCACCGCCCGCCAGCTCGCCCGCCATCCCTACGTCAGCTACCCGCAGGCGCGCGTCATCGAGCGGCTCGCCCGGCGCCGCGGCGGGCTGCGCGGCTGGGAGGAACTCTCCCTGCTGGAGGAATTCACCCCCGCCGAGCGCCGCAGGCTCCGCCCCTACCTCTCCTTCGAGGGCGATTAAAGGAAACCCAGGAGAAGAGGAAGGTTCCACCGTCCCACTCCGTTTAAGAGGATGTGTCGAAATTTGGTATTGGCACGCGGATGACGCAGAAGGCGCGGATTTGCGCAGATTTATTTAATTATATCACCCGGCCCCGGCGGGGTCGAACAACGCGGCATTGTTGAACCTCTTCGAGGTTCTACCCACGGGCCGGGACGTATATCCGAAGGTGTCGCTCCGCTCCACCCTCGGTTACGCACGTTCGACCTCTTCGAGGTCTCGCCGGACAGGCGTTCAAGAACGCCTGCGGTAAATAATAATCCATCCCGCGAGATTTTCCGGGAAAAAGTTTGCCCGCTAATCAAAAAGTGTTAATTTAGCCCCGTCCCGAGAAGTCCGGCGGGGCTTCGCTCATTTTTGGTCGAACAAAAATGGCCGCAGAGTGCCTGCGATGGTTTTTGGTCGAACAAAAATGGCCGCAGAGTGTCTGCGATGGTTTTTGGTCGAACAAAAATGGCCGCAGAGCGTCTGCGATGGTTTTTGGTCGAACAAAAATGGCCGCAGAGTGTCTGCGATGGTTTTTGGTCGAACAAAAATGGCCGCAGAGTGTCTGCGATGGTTTTTGGTCGAACAAAAACGGGAATTCCCGGAAGGAAAAAGCATTTTATTCACATTATACTTATCATATCATGCGAACCATCACTTTATTATTAAGCGCCTACATAGGCAAGTTAAACAACGCCGAGTACCTGAACCTGATGAGCCGCCTGCGCGCGCTTATCGAGACCGCCACGCCGGAGGGCGTGGGACTGACCGCCGGAGAGATGACGGAGTTCTCCGAACTGGTGGATCAGCTGCAAGCGCGCGTCAACTACACCACGGCGAGCGCCCTCACCGGGCAATTGGACGATTTGGAGAAGCAACGCGACAGCCTGCTGACGTTCCTCTTCGCCACCATCAACAGTGGCGTAAGCCTGCCCAT
>DXEN01000004.1 GCA_019114945.1 Candidatus Parabacteroides intestinigallinarum
TCCCATCCCGAACAGAGAAGTTAAGCCTCGCCGCGCCGATGGTACTGCGCATAGTGGGAGAGTAGGTAGCCGCCGTTTTTCAACAGGAGAGCCCCCGGTCGATATGGCCGGGGGCTTTTTCGTTTTTAGGCTTTAAGTCAAGACCTTATAGGGTTTGTAATAGGATTGTAACATTTCGGAGGAATATCCAATGTGATTATTTTTTACCTTCGCGTAAAAATTAAGTATATATATTATCATCATGGAGACCTTTTATTTGTTCGTGGTCATATTCCTATTTATCTTGGCCGTTGTAGATCTATCCGTCGGCGTGAGCAATGATGCCGTTAATTTCTTAAATTCCGCTATTGGCGCACGGGCCGCCTCTTTCAAGGTGATTATCGCGATCGCCGCCGTAGGGGTTTTTGTGGGCGCCTCGTTATCGAATGGCATGATGGACATCGCACGGCATGGTATCTATCAACCGCAACATTTTTATTTTTCGGAGATTATGTGCATCTTGGCGGCCGTGATGCTTACGGACGTGGTCTTATTGGATATATTCAATTCATTGGGGTTGCCTACTTCCACGACGGTTTCCATGGTATTTGAGTTGGTAGGTGGTACCGTGGCGATTTCATTGGTCAAGATCGCTCATTCGGCGGGAGCGTTGCAATTGGGCGATTTGTTGAATACCGAAAAGGCGTTTACCGTTATTTTAGCCATATTCCTTTCGGTCGCCATCGCCTTTTTCTTTGGATCGGTCGTGCAATACATCTCCCGTCTTCTTTTCTCCTTTAATTATAATAAGAACGCGAAATATTTCATTGGCTTGTTCGGAGGTTTAGCTGCGACTTCCATTGTTTATTTCATGTTGATTAAGGGATTGAAGGATAGTTCGTTCATGACGGAGGACTTGAAGAACCAAATCTATTCGCATACGGATACGATCGTATTGGGATGTTTTATCGGTTTTACGGTGCTGATGCAAATCCTTTATTGGATTAAGGTAAATGTCTTTAAGGTTATTATCCTGATGGGAACGTTCGCCTTGGCGTTGGCTTTCGCGGGGAATGACCTGGTGAATTTTATAGGAGTTCCATTGGTGGGTTATTCCTCCTATATGGATTTGCTGGCGCAAGGGGGGACGACTACCACGGATACTTTCTTGATGACCTCTTTGTTGGGTTCGGCCAAGACGCCTTGGTATTTCTTGGTAGGGGCGGGCTTGGTGATGGTCATCGCGCTGGCCACCTCCAAGAAGGCGCAGAACGTGGTGAAGACCTCGTTGGACTTGTCGCGCCAATCGGATGGTGACGAGGCTTTCGGCACTTCTCCAGTCGCTCGTGTCTTGGTGCGGCATTGTAGCAATCTTTCCGCTACGATATCGAAAATCGTACCCGAGTCGGTGAAGCGTTGGGTAGATAGCCGTTTTAACGAGGACGAGATGATTATGGAGGAAAAAGCGAGCTTCGATTTGGTGCGGGCATCGGTGAATGTGGTTCTGTCCGGTTTGCTGATTGCTTTGGGTACCTCCTTGAAGTTGCCTTTATCGACGACGTACGTGGCGTTTATGGTGGCGATGGGTAGCTCGTTGGCCGACCGCGCCTGGGGACGCGAGAGCGCCGTATACCGCATCACGGGCGTATTGTCCGTGATTGGAGGTTGGTTTATCACGGCGGGCGCGGCTTTCACGATTTGCTTCATCGTAGCCCTCTTGATTTATTGGGGCGGGATACCCGCGTTGGTGATTATGATCGCGCTGGCGATTTATTCGCTGGTGCGTAGCCATTTCGCGTACAAGGCGAAATTACGCAAGGAGGCCTTGAAGGAGGAGGTGAATAATACCGTCTCGAAATTGCGCGAGACGACTGATTCCCGCGAGGCGCTGGCCTTGTTCCGTGAGCATAGCCGGGAGGAGTTGCAGGAGGATCTGGATTTCGCCGCGGATACGTTCGATAAGGCGATTACGGGTTTCATGGACGAGAATTTAAAAGCCTTGCGCAAGGTGCTGATCGCCGTGAAGGAGAGGAAGATCCATTTGAAACAAGTGAAGCGCGTCGGTACGCTGGGCGTGACGCAATTGGATCATGACATCGCGATCGAGAAAGGGCTTTATTATTATCAAAGCAATGATTTCGCCAGCGAGATAGTGTTCAGCATCAGCCGTGTGGCGGAACCGATGAAAGACCATATCGACAATAATTTCAACCCGCTGAGTCAGGTCCAAAAGGATGATTTCAGGGGCGTATCCTCGAAGATTATCGCTTTTTTGCGGAATTGCGCGGAGATTATCCGGAAAAACGATTACGCGGATTTCGAGGGATTGGTCGCGGAGTCTATCGCCCTTACCCGCCAACTGACCGCCTTGAAGAAAGGCGAGTTGAAGCGCATACAAGGGCAATCGGGTAGCACGAAGGTGAGCATGGTCTATCTGACCATGGTGCAGGAGGCGCAGAATGTCGTATCTTTCGCTACGAATCTATTGAAAGTAAGCCGGAAGTTCCAGAAAGAATAGTTATACCACATCCTGTTCATTAGGGGTATGTTATAATAATGGGTATCGTAAGTTTCTTATGATGCCCATTGTTCGTTGGTAAGGATGGGCATTATAAGGGCTTAACGATAGGCATTCAGCCCTTTTTATAATTCCGGTTATAATGCCAGCATTTTCTTCTCTTTGATTAAATCGCTCTCGTCCATATGGAGCGAGGGCACCGTGCACATTTTGATGCAATCGCCCGGTTGGCAAGTGTAATCGTAATAGGCTTGTTGTTCCGGCGTGAGCTCGCCCGGGGCAATCAGCCCGCTTGCCCGGCCGAGGAAATCCTCCATGCCCGTGCTTTCCGACTCCTTGACGAGAAGTATCCGGCGGGCTACCGGATTGCGGTTGTAATCCTGCCCGATATATAGCCCTCGCAATTGGCGAGGACTCTTGAAGAATGGGATTTGTAAATAAAAGGTCACCAACGTGAGTTGCGGTGCTTGGTTCTCGTTTAACATGCAATGGAAATTTTGGGGGTCGGGCATGATGCCGAATCCCCATTGGGTTTCTCCGTACGCGCTGATTCGTCCGATGCGTACATGGTCTTCTCGCGGGGCGATCAGGAACGGTTCCATTTTCAGATGCTCGGAAGAGGAGGATAGGCTATAGCTGGTATATATGCCTTTGATGGCCTCTACTTTGCCCGCGGATTGCCGTATCTCGTCCATGAGTCGTAGGATTGAAGAATCGTTTATCGGGGGTTCGATAGGGACCTCCTTCATATCCTTTAACCGGAGGAGCATTTCTTGCGCTTGGGAGAGCAATCGTTTCTTGGAGATGTTATTGACCGTCATAAGGGCGCTGTCCAAGGCTTCCTCTTCCGGATGAGTCTTGGACAATTCAATATAATTGGGTAAGACGGTCGTGTATAAAGAGGATAATACGCTGGGGGCTATATCGAGCCAATCCGCTATCTCTTTCATCTTAACCCCATTGTTCCGTAAGCTCTCAATCTTTAGATAGAGCGCTTGAAGTTCGTCCTTTTGTTCGTTTCCCTGATTCATGTCACAAAAATAGGGAAATATACATTACGTTCTTATGATATGAATGTTACATAAATATTTCTTTATGAAAAGGAGGGCTTGCCGGCTTTTATGAATCATGGACATTCATAAATTCAGTCATAAGGTTGTAATATGGGACCGCTACTTTTGCCGTCGAGAATCAGAGTGACGCATTTCTATGAAGACAATACAACGATTAAGTGGAGGTATCCGGGGAAAATTCGCGGATATTCTTTTTACGTTATGGGCTGGAGGGGCGGCCTTGCTTTCTTACTCTTTGGTATATGCCTTGCGGAAACCTTATACCGCCGTGACTTTCGATGAGCTGGAGGTGTTCGGGATGGATTATAAGGTGGCGGTTACGATCGTGCAGATCGTGGGCTATGCCGCGTCGAAGTTCATGGGAATCAAGTTGATTTCCGAGTTGCGAAGGGAGGATCGTTTTCGTTTTATATTATACTCGGTGGTGATGGCCGAGCTTTCGTTGATATTCTTTGGATTGTTGTCGGCTCCTTATAATATCGCGGCGATGTTCCTGAATGGCTTGTCGTTGGGATGTATGTGGGGAGTCATCTTTAGTTTCTTGGAAGGGCGAAAAACGACGGATATCCTGGCGAGCTTATTGGGCGTGAGTATGGTGATTAGTTCCGGTACCGCCAAGTCGATTGGTTTGTATGTTATGGATGCGTGGCATGTTAGCGCGTTTTGGATGCCGGCCTTGATTGGGACTATCGCTTTACCCTTGTTGACTTTGCTCGGTTATGCGTTGAACCGGCTTCCCCAACCGACCGAGGAGGATATCGCGTTGAAATCGGAACGGGTAACCTTGGATGCCCGGCAACGTTGGGACCTTTTCCGCGATTATATGCCTTTTTTAGTCTTATTGTTTGTCGCGAATATCGCGCTGGTGGTACTTCGGGATATCAAGGAGGATTTCTTGGTGAATATTATTGATATGTCCGGGCATTCTCCCTGGTTGTTCGCCCGGCGCGCGAGCCGATGGGCTTGCTGAAGATCGACCATATACGGGCGATCCTGCGTATGCCGGAAGTGGGCGAGAGATTTCACGCGCTGTATAAGCGTGATTGGAACGAGGATGATGTCCGTCAGATGTATGTTAGCTTCGAGAAGCATCTGTTCGCCTCGTTGGAGGATTTCACGGCGCCTATCCCGGGTGTGCTGGAGACGATGGACGTGCTACGCGGGCAAGGCATCAAGGTGGGCTCTACCACGGGCTATACAGGGCGGATGATGGAGGTTGTACGTCCGGGAGCGGCCGCGAAGGGATATGTCGTGGACAATTTGGTGACGCCGGATGGGCTTCCCGCCGGTCGCCCCGCGCCGTATATGATTTATAAGAATATGATAGACCTGGCGATACCTTCGGTCGACGAGGTGGTAAAGGTGGGCGATACGATCGCGGATATAAAGGAAGGGGTGAACGCGAAGGTATGGAGCGTCGGCCTCATTACCGGAAGCAACGAGATGGGTTTGACGAGGGAGGAATACGATAGCCGTCCCGCCGCGTACTGGGAGCCGTTGAAGCGGGAGGTGCGCGGGCGTATGCAGGAGGCCGGCGCCCATTTCGTGTTGGATTCGATCGCGGAGTTGCCCGCGTGTATCGAGGAGATTAATCGGATTATGAATATGGCAAAATAAGGAGGGAAAAAAGAGATGATTCGAGAGCGAAATTATTTGTTGTTGACCCCGGGCCCGTTGAGCACTTCCGGGACGGTACGCGAGGCGATGTTGCAAGATTGGTGTACATGGGATAAGGATTATAACGAGGGCATTGTCTCTCCTATCCGGAAAGGGCTTTTGGCTTTGGCGGGATTGGACGAGCGAGAGTATACGGACGTGTTGTTGCAAGGGAGTGGCACGTATTGCGTGGAGGCCACGATAGGCGCCACCGTTCGTCCGACGGATAAATTGCTGATTCTCGCGAACGGGGCGTATGGGGAACGTATGGCGCGGATTGCCGATTATTACGGGATTCATTACGTGTTGGTCTCTTTGCGGGAAACGGAGTTGGTGACGGGCGAGGTGGCCCGCGAGGCTTTGGAGGCGCATCCGGACGTGACGCATCTCTCGATGGTGCATAGCGAGACGACCACCGGCTTGTTGAATCCCATCGAGGAGGTGGCCGAGGTTATCCGGGGGCGTGGCATCACCTTCATTGTCGACGCGATGAGCAGCTTCGGAGGCATACCCATCGATATCAAGGGGCTGGGCATCGATTTCCTGGTCAGTAGCGCCAACAAATGCATCCAGGGCGTACCGGGTTTCGGGTTCATTATCGCGCGGAAGGATAAACTGATGGCGACGAAAGGCAATGCCCGCTCGCTCTCGTTGGATATCTACGCGCAATGGGAGACCATGGAGCGGGGGCATGGGAAATGGCGTTTTACCTCGCCGACGCACGTGGTGCGCGCTTTCTACCAGGCGATGAAGGAATTGAACGACGAGGGCGGTATATCGGCTCGCTATGAGCGTTATCGGAGGAATCACCGGACGCTGGTCGATGGAATGCGCTCGCTGGGCTTCGAGACGTTGCTCCCCGACGAGGCGCAAGGGCCTATTATCACCTCGTTCCTGTATCCTTCGGCCGATTTCGATTTCGCCTCTTTCTACGAGCGGCTGAAAGCGAAAGGGTTCGTGATTTATCCGGGTAAGATATCGCACGCGGATACGTTCCGGATCGGTAATATCGGCGATGTGTTCCCCGAGGATATGGAGGCGCTGATACGGGTCATCAAGGAGATTCGTTGACGCTTCTCTTCAATAGGCGGAAACCGATACGGCAATAGAGGCATTTCCGTTTCTCGCAATATTCGCGTCGCAATTGGACGAGCGCTTGCGTGTCGCCGGCGTCGCGCGCTGGGATGCCCGCCCTCGCGAACGTGGCCACGATTTGGTTACGCTCCGGGGGCACGCGCTCTAATAAACGTGTCGCCCGGTATTGGTACTCGGGCTGCTTCTCGTGCGAGCCATAGGCGAATAGCGTGGGGACCACCGCGTTGATCAGCAGGATGTTCAACGCGCCCTCGCCGATGGTTTTCGCCCGCTCGGGCGAGGCGTATCGGAAGTGGTAATGATTGTCCCAGTACGCCGAGGGGGGCACGCGGAAAAGATCCTTGAGCTCGCGGGGTGAGCGGGCGTCGATGACGCGCGCGAACAACGTATCGTAGCGATACCATAAGGCCGCTAATTGGGCCAGCCTGACGTGCGGGAAGTTGTCCGGGCGCAGGCGCAGGCTCTTGAATACCGACTCGTCCAAGGGGCTCAGGTCAAACTTGTGCCGCAGGAACGCATACTCGCGTCGTAGCAGGCGGTAATAAGGGTCGCCTTCCTCCTCGGACAGCATGCCCGCTTGCCCGAATAGCAACGCCTCTACTTGCGACTCGCTGGCCCGTTGCTTCAGGATGCATCGCCGGGGGAGGCTCCTCGCCAATCGCTCGAACGCGTCGTTGTTCACCCCGAAGCCGAAGCATCGTGTCAGGAGGACGTAGAACGCCTCGTTCCAATCGCCCTCGTAGCGCTCCAGCAGGCGGAGCGTGTCGGCGGTCTTTCGCTCCAGTCGCTCGGCGAGCAGGGCGTCCATCCACGAGGCGATATGTACGGGGTCGATCTCCCGGATACGGTCCAGGCAAGGGATGGGATTGTCGCGGGCGGATAGCCAGTCGATATGCGCGCGCACGGCATCCGGCACGGGTAGCACGAGCGTAGGTATCGGCTCGCCGTTCGTGCGGCGGATATCCGCGTCGTTTATTCCTACGACGTGCAGGATTACCCCGTCGTAAGCGCGGTCCGTATCGTGGTGGTGAAGCGACCAATCGGAAGCCTTGTCGTGTATCTCCACGCTCCCGGCCCATGTGGTCTCGCCTATCCGCGCCTTGGCGTTGAAAAAGTCGGGACCGGCGTCGCTATTCGGTATGCCGGGATCAATCACGGCCACCGTCCGTCCCTCCGTGGTGACGAGGGAAGCGGGCTCGTATAACCTGTATTTCCATACGTAATGCAGTAAATGTTCCATATTTTTTCAGAGTTAAGATTTTTCATATTTCAAATTTCAGATTTCAAATTTTAAATTTCAAATTTCAAATTATCATCCTTCTTCTTGTTGCATCTCTACTTCCTTCACCTTTCGGGCGAGGTCGGAGGCGAAGATGAAATCGTTCAGCGCCTTGTTGTTGGAGGTGATGACTTGCTCCTTGGTGCCTTGCCATTCCTTCACGCCCTCTTTGATAAAGATGATATTCTCGCCGATGTTCATCACGGAGTTCATATCGTGGGTGTTGATGACCGTTGTCATGTTGTATTCCACGGTGATGTCGTGTATCAGGTCGTCTATCAGCAAGGAGGTCTTGGGGTCGAGTCCGGAGTTGGGCTCGTCGCAGAACAGGTATTGGGGGTTCAGGGCGATGGCCCGTGCGATGGCGGCCCGTTTCATCATACCGCCGCTTATCTCGGAGGGATACAGGTGCTCGGCGTCCGACAGGTTCACCCGCTCCAGGCAGAACTCCGCCCGTTTCTTGCGTTCCTTGAACGAGTCGCGCGAGAACATGTCCAGCGGGAACATCACGTTCTCCAGCACCGTCATGCTATCGAACAGGGCCGAGCCTTGGAACAGCATCCCCATCTCGCGGCGCAGCATATTCAGCTCGTTCTTGTTCATCGAGATGAGATCCCGGCCGTCGTAGAGGATCTCGCCGTGGTCCGGCCGCATCAGGCCGATGATATTCTTGATAAGGACGGTCTTTCCGGAGCCGCTCCGGCCGATAATCAGGTTCGTCTTCCCGTTCTCGAACACGGCGTTGATATCCTTCAGCACCGCGCGTCCCTCAAACGATTTCGTGATATGCTTAACCTCTATCATACAGCGTCAAGTTAACATGATTTGCGTTAATACCAGGTCGGCCATCAGGATCATGATGCTGCTCATCACCACGGCGTTGGTGCTGGCCTTGCCCACTTCCAGCGCCCCGCCTTTCACGTTGTAGCCGAAATAGGCGGAGATGGAGGCGATGATGAACGCGTAGACCACCGACTTTATGATGGAATACCAGACGTAAAACTGGTTGAAATAGAATTGCAAGCCAAACTCGAACGCGGACGGCGTCATGTCCGTGGCCGACGAGTAGCTTGCCGCCACGCCGCCCGCGATGCCCGTGAACATGCTGAATATCACCAGTACGGGGATGAAGATCATCAGCCCCACGATTTTCGGGAGGATCAGGAAGTTGGCCGAGTTCACGCCCATGATCTCCATCGCGTCGATTTGCTCCGTCACGCGCATCGTGCCGATCTCCGAGGCGATGTTGCTACCTACCTTCCCGGCCAGGATCAGCGCCATGATAGACGAGGAGAACTCCAGCAGGATGATCTCGCGCGTCGTGTAGCCGATCGTGAATTTCGGGATCAGCGGCGAGCTGATGTTCAGCGATATCTGGATAGCGATCACCGTGCCGATGAACACCGAGATAATCACCACGATCCAGAGCGAGTCCACGCCCAGTTTATAAATCTCCTTGATCAGTTGCTTGAAGAACATACTCCAGCGGTCGGGGAGCGTTAAACATTTCATCATGAGCAAGGTGTACTCGCCCATCCGTTGCAAGGCTTTATTCATTTCAAAATCCAAGATTCTAATTTCAGAGACAAAGATACCCTCTCCTTTCCGAACTACCAAAAATAGGGTACCGCTAAGGTGTAAAATTCTGTTAATGGCATGTAAAATTTTGTTCTCATATTCCGCTATCGGGAAAACGTGGCTTCGCGGAGCGCGAAACGTAGGTTCGCAAGTCCGAGAACTATGTTTCGCGAAAAGTCGATTTTTTATGAATTCGCTTTGTTACGTTACAATTGTTACAATGTTACAATTGTTACACTGTAACAATGAGTGAATGATGTCAGGAGAAGAAAGTTTATCTATAAAATTACTATATATATTTATATATATATATATAAATATATATAGTAAATCTTATTTTATTTCCCTTCGATCTCGATTTTTATAATTGTAATTTGTAACAATTGTAACGCGTCACACTATTTCATGCGTGGGGATAGGGCAATAACGAATGAGGGCACGCCGAAAATCATATTCTTTCGGCACACCCTCTCTCGTAATTTGTAATTCGCAACTCGTAATCCTATGTCGTCAGTCCACCAATCCGTGGCTCTTGAATACCTTGTGGATTTGCTCCAACGCATAGTCGAGTTGCTCCTTGGTATGTGTCGCCATGAGGGAGAAGCGGATAAGCGTGTCGTTGGACGCCACGGCGGGCGATACGACAGGGTTGACGAAGATTCCCGCCTCGAACAATTCCTTCACGATGAGGAAGGTCAGGTCGTTGTCGCGGATGAAGAGCGGGATGATGGGCGTGGAGGTGTTGCCTATCTCGCAACCCATCTCGCGGAACCCGTTGAGCGCGTAGTTCGTGAGGTCCCACAGGTGTTGGATGCGCTCCGGCTCGTTGAGCATGATGTCGAGCGCGGCGTTGGCCGCGGCGGTAGCCGCCGGCGTGTTGCTGGCGCTGAAGATGTAGGAGCGCGCGTTGTGGCGCAGGTAGTTGATGACCGACTCGTCGGACGCCACGAAGCCACCGATGGAGGCGAACGACTTGCTGAAGGTGCCCATGATCAGGTCCACGTCGTCCGTCACGCCGAAATGGTTGCAGGTGCCGCGTCCGTGGTCGCCGAACACACCGATGCCGTGCGCCTCGTCCACCATGATGCTGGCGTCGTATTTCTTGGCGAGAGCCACGATCTCGGGCAGCTTGGCCACATCGCCCTCCATGCTGAACACGCCGTCGATGACGATCAGCTTCACCTTGTCCGGCTCGCACTTCTGGAGTTGCTTCTCCAGCGATTCCATATCATTATGCTTGAATTTCAACTTCGTGGAGAACGATAGGCGGTGTCCCTCGATGATGGAGGCGTGATCCAGCTCATCCCACAGGATATAATCCTCGCGCCCTGTCACGCAAGAGATGACCCCTAAATTTACTTGGAAACCCGTTGAGAACACGATGGCGTCCTCCTTGCCCACGAATTTCGCCAGGCGTTTCTCTAATTGGACGTGCAAATCCAACGTCCCGTTCAGGAAACGCGATCCGGCGCATCCCGAGCCGTATTTCTTGATGGCCTCGATCGCCGCCTCTTTCACCTTCGGATGGTTCGTCAGGCCCAGGTAGGCGTTCGACCCGAACATCAGCACTTTTTTCCCGTTGATGATCACTTCCGTGTCCTGATCGCTCTGGATCTCGCGGAAGTAGGGATAGATCCCCATCGCCATGGCTCGTTGCGGCGCGTCGTATTTCGCTAATTTCTCTTGTAGCAGTTTCATATTTTATATAAAGAGAATGGTTTATTTCGCTATTCTGTGATTAAAGAACATTGGCCTTACTTTCGCGCATAGCCTCCTATGCCTCAGCAAATCCAGCCGCGAAAGTAGTAAAAAAATAACTTGTTGGAGTCGAAATGCTTTAAAAGTTTCGCGAAAGCGTTATTTTTGTTCCCTCAAAACGGACGATAACGAACAGCAAGAAGTAAGGATGGGAGAACGAGAGATAAGGATACAGGCGATTATCAACCCGGTATCGGGGGTGGGATCGAAGCGTAAGATTCCGCGGATGATCGAGGAGGTTTGCGCCCGTAGGGGCGGTTGCTCGCTGGAGATCGCCTTCACCCGCTACGCGGGGCATGCGAGCGAGCTGACCCGCGAGGCCCTGCGGTCGGGCGCCGATTATATCTTCGCCGTGGGCGGGGACGGTACGGTGAACGAGATCGCACGGGCGATGCTCCATTCCGGCGCCACGCTGGGTATCATCCCGAAAGGCTCGGGAAACGGGCTGGCGCGCGAGTTGCATATCCCGATGGACGTGCGGAAGGCGCTCGACCTGATCGAGCGCGGGCATACGACGCTGATCGACGCTTGCCAGGCCAACGGGCGGGTCTTTTTTTGCACGTGCGGCGTGGGGTTCGACGCCGCGGTGAGCCAGAAGTTCGCCCACGAGCGGCGCCGGGGCTCGCTTACCTATCTGAGGAATACGATCGAGGAATACCTGAGCTACGAGCCGGAGCCGTACGAGTTGCTGGTAGACGGGCAGACCATCAAGGAGAAGGCTTTCCTCGTGGCGTGTGCCAACGCCTCGCAATACGGCAACAACGCTTTCATCGCCCCGCACGCGAATATACAGGACGGGCGGATGGACGTGACCATCCTCGCCCCCTTCACCCCGCTGGACATCGCCCCGCTGGCGATCCAGCTCTTCACGAAGCGTATCGACCGCAATAGCAAGATCCGGACGATGAAGGCCCGGCAGGTGACGATTATCCGCCAGAAGCCGGGCATCATGCACCTGGATGGCGAGCCGGTGATGGCCGATAGCCGCGTCGACGTGGAGGTGATACCGGGGGCTTTGCGGGTGCTCACGCCGGAGGTCGTCTCCCTTACGGACGAGGTGCATAGCCTGTTCGAGGAGGTGACGCATTTCTTCGACAAGCGGTTGCCTTATATTTTCAGGTAGAAATCGCGCATGAGCCGCGTGAAGCCCTCCGTGTAGTGGTGTTCGGGTGTCTCGATAGCCAGCGGGATGGCTCGCGCGGCCTCGGCGATACGGGGCGAGAGGGCGACGAGCAGGCGTTTGGGTGCCTTGCCCTCCACGGAGGATACATGCGTCTCGGCCACGGGATAGAGGGAGGCCACATGGGCGTGTGCCAGCAGGGCCTCGCGGCGGTCGAAGGGCAGGATGAGCGCGATCAGTCCGCCGGGTGCCAGCAGGGCGAGGCTATCCCGTAGCAAGTCCGGCAGGTCGAGGCTGCCCGCGTGGCGGGCGACGCGCCGCTTGTCGTCGGGGCACGGTAAGGAATCCGCGAAGTAGGGCGGGTTGGATACGATCAGGTCGTAACGCGTCCCCTCGGGCGGTCGATAGTCCGCGAGCGGGGTGTGATGTATGTGTATTCGTCCGGCGAAGGGCGATTTGGCCGCGTTGGAGCGGGCTTGCGCGCAAGCGTCGGCGTCGATGTCGATCGCGTCCACCAGAGCCGCCTCGTTCCGCTGGGCGAGCATGAGCGCGATCAGCCCCGTGCCGGTACCCACGTCGAGTATCCGGTGCCGTCCCTCCACGTCGGCCCAGGCGCCCAGCAGGGCTCCGTCGGTACCTACTTTCATGGCGCAACGGTCATGCCACACGGTAAATCGCTTGAATTGGAAATATGGATTTGCCATTTTTTCGGATTGTATCCCCGCGAAATTAGTAATATTTAAACGAAAAGCCGTACCTTTGGCCTGTTTATTGATATATACCTAAAAATATTAGGGATAGATTGGAGATATGAAAGAGAAAGGAAAGAGGTATAGCCAAGGTGCGTTTGACGATATGGAGGATAATATAGGGATTGTGATGCCGATCCTGACGGAATGCGACGTAGACGAGGATTTCTCGGAGGGGATGGACCAGTTGGGGGAGGTCGTCCCGATCCTCCCGTTGCGGAACATGGTGCTTTTCCCTGGCGTGGCGATGCCGGTGATGATCGGTCGCGTGAAATCGATGCGCCTGGCGAGGGAGGCCGCCCGTGCGGAGCGTTTGATAGGGGTCGTTTGCCAACGGGAGATTGATACGGAGGATCCCCTGCTGGAGGATTTATACCCGGTGGGAGTCGTCGCCGAGATCATGCGGGTATTGGAGTTGCCCGACGGGGCTACGACGATCATCCTGCAAGGGAAGAGGCGTTTCGAGCTGAAAGAGCTGACGGAGACGGAACCATACCTGTCCGGCCGGATCAAGCTGCTGGAGGATACGATGCCCGAGAAGGGCGACCGGGAGTTCGAGGCGCTGATATCGACCATCAAGGACCTGACAATTCGTCTGATGAGCGCGGCCGCCGAGCCCCCGAGGGATTTTATCCTCTCGATCCGGAACACGAAGAACCCGTTGTACTTGATTAATTTCTCGTGTAGCAATATCCCGAACGGCCCTGCGGAGAAGCAACAGCTGTTGGCCATCGGGAGCTTGAAGGAGCGGGCGTATCGCTTGTTGTTCATCTTGAATCGCGAGTGCCAGCTGGCCGAGCTGAAGGCCGCGATCCAGATGAAGACGCATGAGGATATCAACCAACAACAGAAGGAATATTTCCTGCAACAACAGATAAAGACAATCCAAGAAGAGCTGGGAGGAAATATCAACGAGCTGGAGATTAACGAGCTGAGGCAGAAGGCGAGTGGGAAGAAGTGGTCCGCCGAGGTGGCCGGCGTGTTCGAGAAGGAGTTGCGTAAGCTGGAGCGCCTGCATCCCCAGTCGCCGGATTATTCCGTGCAGGCGCAATACGTGCAGACCATCGTGAGCCTTCCGTGGAACGAGTATAGCAAGGATAATTTCAACCTGGCGCACGCCCAAAAAGTGCTGGACCGCGATCATTACGGGCTGGAGAAGGTGAAGGAGCGCATCATCGAGCATCTGGCCGTGCTGAAGCTGAAAGGTGATATGAAGTCGCCCATCATCTGCCTGTATGGCCCTCCGGGCGTGGGGAAGACCTCGTTGGGGCGCTCCATCGCCGAGGCGTTGCGGCGCAAGTACGTGCGCGTGTCGCTGGGAGGCTTGCACGACGAGGCGGAGATCCGCGGGCACCGGCGCACGTATATCGGCGCGATGTGCGGGCGCATCATCCAGAATATCCAGAAAGCGGGTACGTCGAATCCCGTCTTCATCCTGGACGAGATCGACAAGGTGACGAACGATTTCAAGGGCGATCCAGCCTCCGCTTTGCTGGAGGTGCTGGACCCGGAGCAGAACAACGCTTTCCATGATAATTACCTGGATATCGATTACGACTTGAGCCGGGTGTTGTTCATCGCTACCGCCAACAACCTGAATACGATTTCCCAGCCGTTGCTGGACCGTATGGAATTGATCGAGGTGAGCGGCTACATCCTGGAGGAGAAGGTGGAGATCGCCGCGAAGCACCTGGTGCCGAAGCAGATGGAGGCGCATGGCTTGAGAAAGGGTTTGACGCGCTTCCCACGGAAGACGTTGCAGGCGATCGTGGAATCGTACACGCGTGAGAGCGGCGTGCGCGAGTTGGATAAGAAGATCGCGAAGATCATGCGCAAGCTGGCGCGCAAGGTGGCGGGCGAGGAGCCGGTGCCCGCGAGCATCCGACCGGAGGACCTGTACGAGTACTTGGGCGCGGTGGAGTACACGCGCGATAAGTACCAAGGGAACGAGTACGCCGGGGTGGTGACCGGATTGGCGTGGACGGCGGTTGGCGGGGAGATCCTCTTCGTGGAGTCGAGCCTGAGCCGTGGGAAGGGGATGAAGTTGACCCTGACGGGCAATCTGGGCGATGTGATGAAGGAATCGGCCATGCTGGCGCTCGAGTATATCCATGCGCACGCGGCTTTGTTCGGCATCGACGAGAGCCTCTTCGAGAATTGGAACGTGCATATCCACGTGCCCGAGGGCGCCATCCCGAAGGACGGGCCGAGCGCGGGTGTCACGATGGTGACCTCGTTGGTGTCCTCGTTCACTCAGCGGAAGGTGCGGAAGAACATCGCCATGACGGGCGAGATTACGTTACGAGGGAAGGTGCTGCCCGTGGGCGGTATCAAGGAGAAGATCCTCGCGGCCAAGCGGGCCGGCATCAAAGAGCTTATCCTGTGCGAGGAGAACCGGAAGGATATCGAGGAGATTAAGCCGGAGTACCTGAAAGGGCTGACCTTCCATTATGTGGAGGATATCCGCCAGGTGGTCGATCTGGCGTTACTTCAGGAGAAGGTGGAAAATCCATTGTTTTAATTGTCCATTGTCAATTCTCAATTGTTAATTAAAAAGTCGTACCTTCGCGCTTCTGAAGTTTAATGGTAATTGAAAAAATAAGAATCGTATGTTGAATACTATTTTGTCTATCGCGGGGAAACCCGGATTGTATAAGCTGGCGTCCCAGGGGAAGAACATGTTGATTGTCGAGTCGTTGACGGATAACAGGAAGGTTCCCGCATACGCCAAGGATAAGGTGATCTCGTTGGGAGATATAGCGATCTATACGGAAGAGGGAGAAGTACCCTTGCACGAGGTGTTGACGAGCATGAGGAACAAGGAGGAGGGGAAGGTGGCTTCCCTGGCGCCCTCGAAGGCTTCCTCGGACGATTTGCGGGCTTATCTGGCCGAGGTGTTGCCGAATTTCGACCGCGAGCGTGTTTACCCGAGCGATATCCGGAAGCTGATTACGTGGTACAATATATTGGTTAACGCGGGTATCACGGACTTTACGCCGGAAGAGACGCCTCAGGCGGAGCCGGAAGCCGCTCCGGAAGCGTCGAACGCTCCGGAGGCCGCCGGGGAATAAGAAGAGGAAAGGAAGATATATCGTGGTAGGCGCGGGTCGCGCGCGGAGCCTTGGGGCAAGATGGTTCGAGCCTCGCGGTCCGTGCGCGGTCCGCGCCTTTTTTCGTGCTCCGCCTTTCCCGCTTTACCTGTTGATAACTTTTTCTTACTTTTCTGGTATAATACTTGGTGCGTACCGCGGGAAATGTGTACTTTTACCCTCCGATAAGGGTGGTGCGTATCAAAGAAGTACGTGCCTTTATTTCAAGGGGTAGTTTAACGTATAGGCAACGAATGGAGGAGATAGAGAGTCGCTATCATGTGCCGGTCATGTTGCGGGAGTGCATGGACGGATTGCGTATATGCCCGTCGGGCATTTATGTGGATGTCACCTTTGGGGGTGGCGGACATTCCCGCGAGATCTTGCGCTCGCTGAACGAGGAGGGCCGCTTGTATGGTTTCGACCAGGATCGGGACGCGGAGCGGAACATCCCGGCGGATCCCCGTTTCGTGTTCGTGCGGGGAAATTTCCGGTATTTGCGGAATTTCATGCGTTATTATGGCGTGTGTGGCGAGGTGGACGGAGTCTTGGCCGACCTGGGTGTCTCTTCCCATCATCTCGACGATAAGGAGCGTGGCTTCTCCTTCCGGTTCGACGGGGCATTGGATATGCGGATGAACGCCCGCGAGGGACGGACAGCGGCCGATATCGTGAACGAATATCCGGAGGAGGCCTTGGCCGACGTGTTCTTCCTTTATGGCGAGTTGAAGATGGCGCGTAAGTTGGCGTCCGTATTGGTGAGGGCCCGCGGCGAGCGACGGATCGAGACGATTGGCGACCTGCTGGAGGTGCTGAGTCCTTTTACGGGAAAAGATAAGGAGAAAAAATTCCTGGCGCAGGTGTTCCAGGCGCTTCGCATCGAGGTGAACGACGAGATGCGGGCGTTGCGGGAGATGCTGGAGGCTACGTTGCGGGTGTTGAGGCCGGGCGGGCGTTTGGTGGTAATCACGTACCACTCTTTGGAGGATCGTTTGGTGAAAAATTTCCTGCGTGCCGGGAATTTCGAGGGGAAAAGCGAGCGGGATTTCTTCGGGAATACGAGCTCGCCTTTCCGGCTGGTGAATAATAAGGTGATCGTCCCCTCGGACGAGGAGGTGGAGCGGAATCCCCGCTCGCGGAGCGCGAAACTACGGATAGCGGAGAAATTGTAAGGAAAGGAGGCTGGAAAAAAGATGGAAGAGCGTAAGGAGGCGGGAAACGCGGGGAAGAAAGAGCGGCGTCTCTCGATTTGGTATATATTGGGAGGTGGCATCCTGAAAGAGGATTTCATCGTGCGGCACACCCGGATGCTTGTTTTCGTGGTCGTGCTTGTTTTTTTCTTTATCGGGAACCGGTATACGTGCATGCAGAAGTTGCGCGAGATCGATCGCTTGCAACAACGCTTGCGGGATGTCCGTTTCGAGGCGTTGTCGATCTCCTCGGAGCTGACGGGCAATAGCCGCCAGTCGCAGATCGAGTTGCTGATCGAGGAGCAGGGAATCGATTTGGAGGGGGCGAAGACGCCTCCGTATGAGTTGTACAAGTAATAGTCTGTTTTTGGATAAAGACGTGAGTGGATATGTCTGAGGAGAACGGGGAAAAAGAGAAAAAGGAAGAAAGCGGCGGTATCTTGCTGCGTTATTTCGCGGTGGTCGTGCTCTTGGGCGCCGTGGCCGTCGGTATCTTGGCGTGCGCTTTCAAGACGGCCATCTTCGAGCGTGAGAAGTGGTTGAAAGCGGCCGAGACGGTGCAGACGCGGCCGAAGAGCTTGATCTATCCGAGCCGCGGCAATATCTATTCGTCCGAGGGCAAGTTGATGGCCACAAGCGTGCCCAATTATTATTTATACATCGATTTCGGGGCGGAATGTTATTCGCAAAAGACCCGGAAATGGAGTAGCCGGGATACGTTCCTGACGAGCAAGCGAAATGGCGTCGACTCGTTGGCTTATTACTTGTCCCATAAGTTTCGCGACCGTACGCCTTTGGGGTATAAGAATTATTTGTTGAGCGGCTTGAAGGCGAAGAAGAAAAGCCGGCAATTCCCGATTTGCCGGAAGAAGGTCTCTTACGCGGACCTGAAGGAGATCCAGCGGTATCCTTTCTTGCGGTTGAATAAGTACAGCACGGGCTTTTATACGCGCGAGCAGGTGGATCGGGAGCGGCCCTTCGGTACGTTGGCGGCTCGCACGATAGGGGATACGTTCGACGATATCGATCCGAAGACCGGCTTGACGAAGGGGAAGAGCGGCTTGGAGATGCAATACGATACATTGCTGCATGGCGTGCCGGGTATCAACTCGATACGCCGGGTAGGAGGTGGCTGGACGAATGTCGTGGAGGTGGAACCCGTTCCGGGGCTGGATATTCGTACCACGATAGATATCAACATCCAGGATATTACGGAGAAATCGTTGCTCGATATGCTGAAGAGTGTCGACGCGGCCTCGGGTACGGCGGTGGTCATGGAGGTGGCGACCGGCGAGGTGAAGGCTATTACCAACATGGGACGTCTCTCGGAGGGTGTGTATGGCGAGGATACGAATCATGCCGTGGGCGACGCTACGGAGCCGGGGTCTACTTTCAAGGTGGCCTCTATCATGGTCGCCTTGGAGGATGGCGTGTGCCAACCGACCGATACGGTGGACGTGGGCAACGGTGTTTATATGTATAAAAGAAACCGCATGACCGACCATAATAATAATAAAGGTGGTTATGGACGTATCGCGGTAGAGCAAGCTATTTGGTACTCGTCGAATATCGGTGTCGCCAAGACGATTCTGAAAGGGTACGAGGATAATCCGATGAAGTATTGGGAGGGCTTGCGGCGGATAGGGCTGATGGAGGATTTGCGCTTGGATATCCCGGACGCGGTGCGGGCGCGGATTCGTAGGCCGGATGATGAGAATAATCCGTGGTCGAAGACGACGTTGCCTTGGATGTCGTTTGGCTATGAGACCATGATCCCGCCTATTTATACGCTCGCTTTTTATAACGCGATAGCGAACGATGGCCGGATGGTGCGTCCCTTCTTCGTGAAAGAGCTGATGCGCGATGGCAAGACGGTGGAGCTTTTCCAGCCGGAGGTGATCCGGGAGTCGATTTGCTCGGAGCGCACCTTGGCGATCGTGCGGGATATGTTGCTGGGCGTGGTAGAGAAAGGTACGGGAAAGGACGCGCATTCGGATGTGGTGCGTATAGCGGGTAAGACGGGTACGGCGCAAATCGCCTCCGGGGGCGTGTATCGCAGGGCGGGCCATCAGGTGGCTTTCTGTGGTTATTTCCCGGCGGATGCCCCGAAATATTCTTGTATCGTATTGATTCGCCAGCCGCGTATCGGTTATCCCTCGGGTGGCCGGATGGCGGGAGGCGTGTTGAAGGCGATCGCCGAGAAGATTTACGCGACGCGTACCGCCGTGGATGTGCGGTCGATCGAGCGGGATTCTACGGCGGTGATGGAGCCGCGGGTAAAAGGAGGGGACATGCGCGACGTGGAGGATGCCTCGTTGCGTGCGGGCTTGGTGCCGCGGGTAGTCGGTATGGGGGCCAAGGACGCGGTCTACTTGATGGAGCGTGCCGGGTTGCGTGTCTCTCTGTCCGGTGCCGGGCGGGTCGTGCGCCAGAGTATTTTGCCGGGGCAACGTGCGCGTGCCGGGCAAAGCGTGGTATTAACATTGAAATAAGATATGAGATTAAGGGTTTTGACAGAGGCGTTAGAGGCTCCCGCTATCGTGGGGGCGGATGATGTGGATATCGCGAGTATCCAGTCGGACTCCCGTCAGGTGACGGAAGGCGCGTTGTTTGTCGCGGTGCGGGGTACGGCCGTGGATGGGCATTCCTATATAGAAAGCGCGATCGGGAAAGGCGCGGTCGCGGTCGTATGCGAGGAGATTCCGGAAGAGGCGCTGGGCAAATGTACGTTTGTCCGGGTGAGGGACTCGGCGGAGGCGCTGGGCCTTCTGGTTTCTCGTTGGTATGGCGATCCCTCGCGGAAACTGACCTTGGTCGGTGTTACGGGAACGAACGGGAAGACAACGATCGCTACCTTATTATATGAGATGTTCCGGAAAATGGGGCACAAGGCGGGATTGATTTCCACGGTCCGCAATTACGTGGATGGGGAGGCGATTCCTACGGAGCATACGACTCCGGATCCGCTTACGCTTCATGCCCTGATGGCGCGTATGGTGGAGGCGGGTTGCGAATATGCGTTCATGGAGGTCAGTTCGCACGCGATCGACCAGCGGCGTATCAGTGGCTTGGTGTTCGATGGGGGAATCTTTACGAACCTGACGCGCGATCATTTGGATTATCATAAGACGGTGGAGAATTACTTGCGTGCGAAGAAGCGCTTTTTCGATGACCTGCCCGCCGGGGCGTTCGCGCTTACGAACGCGGATGATAAGTCGGGCTTGGTGATGCTCCAGAACACGAAGGCCCGGAAGCTGACCTATTCGTTGCGTTCCTTGGCGGATTTCAAGGGGAAGATCCTGGAGTCTCATTTCGAGGGAACCGATTTGTTGATCAATGGCCGGGAGGTGACGACTCGTTTCGTGGGGCGCTTCAACGCGTATAATTTGTTGGCGGTATATGGCGCCGCGGTCACGTTGGGGGCCGATCCCGAGGAGGCGTTGGTCGTGCTGAGTACGCTTCGCTCCGTGGCGGGACGTTTCGAGACGATTCCTTCGCCTTCGGGCTATACGGCGATCGTGGATTACGCCCATACGCCGGATGCCTTGACGAACGTGCTGAATGGTATTCACGAGGTGCTGGAGGGAAAAGGACGGATTATCACGGTCGTGGGGGCCGGTGGCAATCGGGATAAGGGCAAGCGTCCGTTGATGGCGAAAGAGGCGGCTCGCTTGAGCGATCAGGTGATCCTTACCTCCGATAACCCGCGTTTCGAGGAGCCGGAAGCTATCATTCAGGATATGGTGGCCGGGCTAACGGAGGCGGATAAGAAGCGTGTCCTTTGCATAACGGATCGTACGCAAGCGATCAAGACCGCCACGATGTTGGCGCGGAAAGGGGACGTGATCCTGGTGGCCGGGAAGGGGCACGAGGATTATCAGGAGATTAAGGGCGTGAAGCATCATTTCGACGATCGGGAGAAGTTGCGGGAGATTTTCGCTACCGATGTTCATGAATAATAGGGATTGACGATATGTTGTACTATCTGTTTAATTATTTGGATCAACTGGATTTTCCCGGGGCGGGGATGTTTAAGTATGTCTCTTTCCGCTCGGGATTGGCTTTGATCTTGTCGTTGTTTATCTCCACCGCTATCGGTCGGCGTATCATCGACAAGTTGCGGGTGTTGCAGATTGGCGAGACGGTGAGAGATTTGGGCTTGGAAGGCCAGTTGAGTAAGAAGGGCACGCCTACGATGGGTGGCATTATCATTATTATCGCTATCTTGATACCGGTGTTGCTCTGCGCGAAGCTGACGAATATCTATGTGATATTGATGGTGGTGACGACGGTTTGGTTGGGTGCCTTGGGTTTCGCGGACGATTATATAAAGGTGTTCCAGCGGAATAAGGATGGAATGCACGGGCAGTTCAAGATTGTCGGGCAGGTCGGCTTGGGGTTGATTGTCGGCTTAGTCTTGTTCTTGAGCCCGGACGTGGTGATTCGCGAGAATATGGAGGTGCGCCACGATAATGTGATCGAGGAGGTGCGTTTCCACGCGGAGGAGACCAAATCGACCAAGACGACCATCCCGTTCGTGAAGAACAATAACTTCGATTACGCGAGCTTGGTGAGCTGGGCGGGCGATTATAAGCAGGAAGCGGCTTGGTTGGTGTTCGTGTTGATGGTGATTTTCGTGGTAACCGCCGTGTCGAATGGTGCGAATATGACGGATGGCTTGGATGGCTTGGCCGCCGGTACGTCGGCGATTATCGGGATCGCTTTGGGTATCTTGGCGTATATGTCGTCCCACTTCGAGTTCGCTTCGTTCTTGAATATCATGTTCATTCCCGGGGCGGAGGAACTGGTGGTCTATGCCGCCGCGTTTATCGGGGCGACGGTCGGTTTCCTTTGGTACAACGCTTACCCGGCGCAGGTATTCATGGGCGATACGGGTAGCTTGACGCTGGGAGGTATCATCGCGGTCTTCGCGATTATTATCCGGAAGGAGTTATTGATACCTATCTTGTGCGGTATCTTCTTGGTGGAGAATCTGTCGGTCATGATGCAAGTGGCCTACTTTAAATATACGAAGAAGAAATATGGGGTGGGGCGGCGTATCTTCAAGATGGCGCCTTTGCACCATCATTTCCAGAAGCCGGGCAATGCCGGCGTACAGGCGTTGGTGCAGAAGCCGCTCAACGTGGTGCCCGAGTCGAAGATCGTGGTGCGTTTCTGGTTGATTGGTATTATCCTGGCCGTGATTACGATTGTTACGTTAAAGATGAGATAAGTAAAGATGAGCAAGAGATTGGTAATATTGGGAGCCGGGGAGAGCGGCACGGGAGCCGCGATCCTGGCGAAGGCGAAGGGCTTCGACGTGTTTGTCTCCGACAAGTCGTCTATTCAGCCGAAATACAAGGAGATGCTGGAGAGCCACGCGATCGCTTGGGAGGAGGGCCGGCATACCGAGGCCGAGATCCTGAACGCGGATGAGGTGGTGAAGAGCCCGGGCATCCCGGACAAGGCGCCGATTATCCAGGCTTTGAAGGGCCGGGGCACGCCGATTATCTCCGAGATCGAGTTCGCCGGGCGTTATACCGACGCGAAGATGATTTGCATTACCGGGAGTAATGGCAAGACTACGACAACGATGCTGACTTATCATATCTTGCGCCAGGCGGGCGTGGATGTCGGTTTGGCGGGCAACGTGGGGAATAGCTTGGCGCTTCAGGTGGCGGAGGATCCGCACCCGGTGTACGTGATCGAGTTGAGTAGTTTCCAGTTGGATAATATGTACGATTTCAAGGCGGATATCGCTATCTTGCTGAATATAACACCGGATCATCTGGATCGGTATAATTACGAGATGCGGAACTACGTGGACGCGAAGTTCCGTATCCTGCGCAATCAAACGTCGGCGGACGCGTTCATCTTTTGGAACGACGATCCGATTATCTCTCGCGAGGTCGCGAAGCGGCATCCCGCGGCTACTCTTTATCCCTTTGCCGAGACGCGTGAGCCCGGCGTGAGGGGGTATACGGAAAACAATCAAGTCGTTATCGAAACATCAAACGGAACTTTTACGATGGAACAAGAGTTATTGTCTTTGCGTGGAACGCATAATCTGTATAATTCGTTGGCCGCGGGGCTGGCCTCGAAAGTCATGGATATCCAGGACGAGAGGATACGTGCCTCGTTGAGCGATTTCGCGGGTGTGGAGCATCGCTTGGAGAAGGTGCTCCGGGTGCGGGGCGTGGATTACGTCAACGATTCGAAGGCGACAAACGTGAATTCGTGCTGGTATGCCTTGCAGAGCATGTCGACTCCGGTGGTCTTGATTTTGGGCGGCACGGACAAGGGGAACGATTACTCCGAGATCGAGCAGTTGGTGTGCGAGAAGGTGCGTGCCTTGATCTTCTTGGGAGTGGATAATGCCAAGTTGCACGCTTTCTTCGATGGGAAGGTGGCGGATATCGAGGACGCCCGCTCGATGGAGGAGGCCGTTTCGAAAGCGTATAAGATGGCTCAAAAGGGCGATACCGTATTGCTCTCGCCGTGTTGCGCGAGCTTCGACCTCTTCAAGAACTACGAGGATCGGGGCGAGCGGTTCAAGCGGTGCGTGCGGGAATTGTAAGTAAGCCTCGGGGCGGATATGCGGGAGAGGTCGTATAGGATTGCATACATATATATAATAAGGTATAGGAGGGTAAAAGGAAAAGTGATGGAATTGGCAAGAAAATTGTTTAAGGGCGACCGGGTGATTTGGATCATCTTTATGCTCTTGTGCGCGATCTCGGCGGTGGAGGTGTTCAGCGCCACGAGTACGTTGGCCTATAAGAACGCGAATCATTGGGAGCCGATCGCGCGGCATGCCTCTTTCTTGATCGCGGGCGCGCTGACGGTGTTGGTGTTGCACAATGTTCCCTATCGTTTGTTCGCGTTGGGAATCCTGTTGTTGCCGGTCTCCATCTTGATGTTGGTCGTTACGCCTTTTATCGGTGTCAGCGCGAACGACGCGCATCGTTGGCTCTCTATCTTGGGTTTCCAGGTGCAGCCCTCCGAGTTCGCGAAGTTGGGGTGCGTCATTTATGTGGCTTTCTTGCTGAGCCGGATAGGGAAGTTCACGGAGCGGCAGGTGTATCGATGGATATTGATAGGCGTGGGCGTCACGTGCGTGTTGATTCTGCCGGAGAACTTTTCCACGGCGTTCATGTTGTTCGCCATCTGTTATATGCTGATGTTCGTAGGACGGATCTCGTGGAGGCGGTTGGTGAAGTTGGCGGGTGTATTGACGTTGGCGATGGGATTTTTTGTCGCGATTTGGTTCGCCATCCCGGATAAGGAATGGGAGGATCTTCCGGTAGTGGGCGACGCGATGGATCGCGTGCCGACGTGGAAGAGCCGTTTGATAACGATGTTCGCTCCCGATAATGCCGATACCCTCGATACGGACGAGTTGTTCAACAAGGAGAATTATCAGGTGTCGCACGCCAAGATCGCTATCGCCCGGGGCGGATTGTCGCCGCAATTTCCCGGGCATGGGGTGCAACGGGATTTTCTTCCGCAGGCTTATTCCGATTTTATTTATGCCATTATCATCGAGGAAATGGGACTTCTCGGCGGGGTAGCCGTCTTGTTGCTTTATCTTTGGTTGCTGGTGCGTGTGGGGATGATCGCCCGCAAGTGCGATAAGTTGTTTCCCAAGTTCCTGGTGCTGGGGTGTGGCTTGATACTGGTCGTGCAGGCGTTGGCGAATATGGCGGTGGCGGTCAACTTGATTCCCGTTACGGGCCAGCCGATGCCCTTGGTCAGTCGCGGGGGAACCTCGACGGTTATCTCGTGCGTTTATTTTGGGTTGATATTGAGCGTGAGCCGTTTCGGCGCGCATATCGGGAACGAGGACGATACCTTGGAGGAGCCGGCGAAGGTGGCGCCCGGCGCTCCTGCCGTGACGGAGGAGGAGATCGCCAATTGGGTGCCGGATGTTCCTTTGGAGACAATGAAAGAATCGGATAATCAAGTAGAAAGAAAAGTATGAGTGCGTATAGGATTATTATAAGTGGAGGTGGCACGGGTGGTCATATCTTCCCGGCTATCTCGATAGCGAACACGTTCAAGGGGCGTTTCCCGGATGCCGAGATCTTGTTCGTGGGTGCCGAGGACCGTATGGAGATGGAGAAGGTGCCGGCGGCGGGTTACGAGATCGTAGGCTTGCCGGTGAGTGGTTTCGACCGGGCGCGTTTGTGGAACAACGTGAAGGTGGTGGCGCGCTTGGCGAAGAGTTTGTGCCTGGCGAGGCGGACGGTGCGCGATTTTAAGCCGGATATCGCGGTGGGTGTGGGTGGCTACGCGAGTGGGCCTACGCTTTGGATGGCCGCGGCGCAGGGTGTGCCTACCTTGATACAGGAACAGAACTCGTACGCGGGTGTGACCAACAAGCTTTTGTCGAGGCGCGCGGGCCGGATTTGTGTCGCTTACGAGGGCATGGAGAAGTTTTTCCCCGCCGATAAGATCGTGGTGACGGGCAACCCCGTCCGGCAGGATTTGGAGGAGGCGCGGGGGAAGCGGGAGGAGGCGTTGGCTTTCTTTGGTTTGTCCCCGGAGCGGAAAACCATTCTTGTGGTGGGCGGTAGCTTGGGCGCGCGGACGATCAACCGGAGCGTGCAGGGCGATTTGGATAAGTTCTTCGCCTCGGATGTGCAAGTGATTTGGCAGACCGGGCGTTATTATTACAACGATGCTTCCAGGCATCTGAAGGCGTACCGGGGGATGCCGATTTGGTGCTCGGATTTTATTACCCGCATGGATTATGCCTATGCCGCGGCCGATTTGGTGATCTCGCGTGCCGGCGCGGGTTCTATCTCCGAGCTTTGCCTGCTGGGCAAGCCGGTTATCCTCGTGCCTTCGCCCAACGTGGCGGAGGATCACCAGACCAAGAACGCGCTTGCCTTGGTGGAGCGCGATGCCGCGGTGATGATCGCCGATAAGGACGCGGAGCGGGAGTTGGTGCCCACCGCCTTGAGGCTCGTGGGCGACGCGGACCGCCTGGCGGCGTTGAGCCGGAATATTCAAGGGATGGCTCAACGGCATAGCGCGGAGCGTATTGTGGACGAGATTGTGAGGATTATAGAGAAACGATAGGATTTTCTTTCGGAAGAAAATTGAATTTCCTTCGGAGGAAAATGGGATTTCTTCCGAAGGAAATTGTATTTTTGTCCGAAGGGAATGAGAACCGGTTTTAATGTTGGAAAAGATATGGATATAAATCGTGTGGCGTCGGTCTATTTCGTGGGGGCCGGCGGGATCGGGATGAGCGCTTTGATTCGTTATTTCCTCTCGAAGGGGAAACGGGTGGGGGGCTATGACCGGACCCCGTCCGACCTGACCGAGGCGTTGCGGAAAGAGGGCGCCGATATTCATTATACGGACGATGTGGCGCTGGTCGCGGATGTGTTTAAGTCGCCGGAGGATACGTTGGTGGTTTATACGCCGGCGGTCCCGGAGTCGCATACGGAGCTGGCTTATTTCCGCGCCCGGGGCTTCGAGGTGATGAAACGCGCGCGGGTGCTGGGCGAGATTACCCGGAGCGCCCGGGGCTTGTGCGTGGCTGGGACGCATGGCAAGACGACGACCTCCTCGATGCTGGCTCATCTGCTGAAGAGCTCGCATGTGGATTGCAACGCTTTCTTGGGCGGCATCCTGAAGAATTACGAGAGCAATTTGATGCTCTCGGATACGAGCGACCTGACCGTGATCGAGGCGGACGAGTTCGACCGTTCGTTCCATTGGTTGACGCCGTATATGGCGGTTATCACTTCCGCCGATCCGGATCATCTGGATATTTATGGTACGCCGGAGGCGTACCGGGAAAGTTTCGAGGTGTTTACGTCTTTGATCCGGCCGGACGGTTGCTTGTTGCTCAAGAAGGGCGTACGCGTGACGCCCCGCTTGCGCGAGGGCGTGCGGCTTTATACGTACTCCGCTACGGAAGCGGCGGATTTCCACGCGGAAAACATAGTGATATGCGATGGAAAGATTACCTTTGATTTCGTAGGCCCGCGGGTCCGGATTCCGGAGGTGGAGCTGGGCGTGCCGGTCAAGGTGAATATCGAGAACGGGGTGGCGGCGATGGCGATCGCTTGGTTGAATGGCGTGACGCCGGAGGAGATCCGGCAGGGGATGGCTTCTTTCGCCGGGCCGCGCCGGCGCTTCGATTTTCATTTGCGGACCGACCGGGTGGCGCTGATCGACGATTACGCCCATCATCCCGCCGAGTTGCGACAGAGCATCCTCTCGGTGAAGGAGTTATACGCCGGGCGGAAGGTGACGGGTATCTTCCAGCCGCACCTTTATTCCCGTACGCGGGATTTCGCCGACGATTTCGCCCGGAGCCTCTCGCTCTTGGATGAGTTGATCTTGCTGGATATCTATCCCGCCCGCGAGAAGCCGATTCCCGGGGTGACCTCGCGGATTATTTTCGATAAGGTGACGATACCGGACAAGATCTTGTGCGATAAGCGGGAGCTCCTGGATGTCATCGCCCGGGGGCGCTACGAGGTGGTGTTGATGGTAGGTGCCGGCGATATCGACCGTTTGGTGGAGCCGGTGAGGGAAATATTATGTAAACAGATACAATCGTGATTCGAATCATTTCCATAGGAGTGGCCGTGTTGTTGTTCGGCTATATCGCTTGCGCCTCGTTTTTCTTTCGGGAGGCGCGGCACGATAGGGCTTGCCAAGGGGTGCGGGTCGTGGTGAAGGATAGCTTGGATAAGCATTTCGTGAGCGAGGGCGATTTGCTGTATATGTTGCGGAAGGCGGGGCTGGATCCGGTGAAGCATCCCATGAGCGAGGTGAATACGGAACGGATCGAGGGCGAGCTGCTGAGGAACGAGATGATCGCCCGGGTAGAGGCGTATAAGACGCCTTCGGGGCTTGTCAAGATGGAGGTGACGCAGAAGATGCCCATCCTCCGGATCATGGGCGTGCGGGGAAATTACTACGTGGACAACTTAGGGACCACGATGCCTATCAGCCGTCGTTACGTCGCGCACGTGCCAATCGCCAGCGGATATGTGGAAAAAGAGCTCGCGGTGACCGACTTATACAAATTTGCATTATTTTTGCAAGGGAATGAGTTCTGGAACGATCAGATCGAGCAGATATATGTTTATCCGGACAACGAGGTGGAGCTTATTCCGCGGGTGGGTAGCCACCGGATCATGCTGGGGCCTTTGGAAGGGTTCGAGGAGAAGCTCGCGAACTTACGGCTTTTCTACGAGCAGGCGATCCCGAAGATGGGATGGGAGAAGTATAGCATGATCAACTTGAAATATAAGAATCAGATTGTTTGCACAAAAAGGTAGAAAGATATGGCATATACGAACTTTATAGCGGCTATTGACTTGGGTACCTCGCGCATGGTAGGCGTGGTGGGAACGAAGAACGCGGCGGGCGCTCTCTCGATTATCGCTTGCGATACGGAGGGCTCCGGGGACGCTATCCACCGGGGATGCGTGTATAATATTGAGGAGACGGCCCGGAGGATCCGGCGCCTGATCAGTAAGTTGGAGAATAAATTGGAGGGCGCGCGAATCGGGAAGGTGTATGTGGGGATAGATGGCCAGTCCCTGCGCTCGATCGAGCACAACGTGTCGAAGTTGCTGGGGAGCGAGGGCGTCGTGACGGAAGAGGTGCTTTCCTCCTTGCGGAATGAGTGCAGGAAGTATCACTCGGACGAGACGGTCGACGTGTTGGCGCAGGAGTCCCCGATTTATTTCCTGGATGATAAACCCGTGTCGAATCCCTTGGGGCTTTCGGGCACGCGTATCGAGGCGCGCTATCAGCTGATTGTCGGCCGGCCCTCGTTGCGCCGGAACGTGGCGCAAAGTTTCGAGCGGGCGAAGGTGGGGGTCGCCGGTTACGCGATAGCTCCTTTGGCGTTGGCGGATATCCTATTGAGCGCGAGGGATAAGGAGCAGGGATGCGCGTTGATCGATTTAGGCGCCGGGACGACTTCGCTGGCGGTCTATAAGCATGGGAATCTGATTAATCTGTCGGTGGTGCCCCTGGGCGGGGATTTGATTACGAAGGATATAGAGTCGCTTGGTTTGTCGGCTCAAGAGGCCGAGCGGGTGAAGTTGACGTACGGAAGCGCTATCTCGGATAAGGCCGATGCCGATATGTCGTTGAGCTCGACGGGTAGCCGGGGAACCCGGATTTCCTTGCGCGACTTGAATAATGTGATCGAGGCGCGCGAGCGGGAGATTTTGGAGAATGTGTGCGCTTGCCTGGCGCGGATACGCATGGTGGGTTCCTTGGGAGCGGGTGTCACGATCACCGGGGGCGCGGCGAACTTGAAGCGTTTGCCGGAGATGGTACGCGATATCTTTAAGATGGAGGTTTGCTATCCTTCCATACGGCGGGAGCTGATGGCGGACGAGGAGATGGCCGTGAACGATTCGTTTTATGCCGTGGCTTTGGGCATCTTGAACACGGGAACCGAGAATTGCGCGATTCCTCCTAAAGAGGAGCCGAAACCGGAACCGAAGCCCGAGCCTGAGCCAGAGTCTAAACCGGTGGTTACGCCCGATACGGAACCTAAACCGGAGCCGGTGCCTGATCCGAAACCGGTGGAGAAGAAAAAGAAGCCGAGAGAAAAGAAGTCGGGTGGCCTTTTTGGTGGCTTGAAAGAGGGGCTTAATCGGTTTACGGGAACTTTGTTCAATGAGAATGAGTGATGGTACGATAAAATAAAGAGAATAACGAGGATATTAAAAAGAGGAAGCGATGGACGATACGATATTGAATTTCAATTTGCCTACCAACGCGGAGGAGAAGATCATCAAGGCGATAGGCGTTGGTGGCGGGGGTGGCAACGCGGTATCTAATATGTATATGGAGGGCATCAGCGATGTCTCTTTCGCGCTTTGCAATACGGATAACCAGGCGCTGCGAAAGTCGAGCGTGCCGAATAAGTTGTTGATAGGAACGAATACGACCGGTGGTTTGGGCGCCGGCGATAATCCGGCGAAAGGCGAGGCCGCGGCGCTGGAGAGCGAGGCGGAGATCCGCTCGATGTTGAACGATGGGACAAGGATGGCTTTCATTACCGCCGGCATGGGAGGTGGTACGGGAACGGGGGCCGCTCCTGTCATCGCCAAGATATCGAAGGAGATGGGTATCCTGACGGTTGGTATCGTGACGATTCCTTACCTGTTCGAGGGGCGTACGAAGTTGGTTAAGGCCGTGAAGGGTGTCGGCAGGATGGCCGAGAACGTGGATTCGCTGGTGGTAATCAACAATCAGGATTTGTTGGGCTTCGAGAATCTGTCGGTTCCGCAGGCGAACCGGAAGGCGGACGAGACGCTGACGGTCTCGGCGCGAAGCATCGCGGAGATTATTACGACGAACTTGGAGCAAAACGTCGATTTCGCGGATGTGGATACGACGATGCGGGGCGGCGGTGTCGCCTTGGTCAGCGTCGGTATCGGCGAGGGCGAGGGACGGTTGCGCAAGGCCATCCAGCAGGCGTTGGATACGACGTTGGCGAACGATAAGGATAAGATATACAACGCGCGGCGTGTCGCGCTGGTTATTTATTATAGCCATGAGAACGAGTTGATGGTGAACGAGATGGCCGATGTGGAGAGTTTCATGGATAAGTTCAACACGGAATATGCTATTAAGTGGGGGCATGGCTACGATGATACGTTGGGCGATAAGATCAAGATTACGATTCTCGCTACGGGATTCGGGCTGGAGGATGTCTTGTCGGAGGAGACCGTGCGTTACGAGACGGAGGACGATATGCTGAAAGCCGCCGAGCGGGCCGCCGCCGAGAAGGAGAAACGGGAGAAGGAGAACAAGATGATCGAGCGGTATTATGGTACTTATGGCAAGTCCGCGGGAAAGTCGGTCATCCTGGAGCAGGAGGAGCTGGACAACGATCCGATGATTGCCGTGCTGGAGGATAATCCCGCTTACAATAGGGATCCGAGGTTGGTGGAGCGGGTGCGCTCGAACGCTTCTGGCCGGGCGATGCGCCTGTCAGCCCAGCCTGCGGCGAAGCAACCGGAGGTGGAATTGCCGCGTAAGGAGACGCGTAAAAATACGAAAGGGAAGAATGTGATAAGTTTCAAATAAAATAGAAAAGATGGATTTATTTGACAAAGTCAGCGAAGACATTAAAAACGCGATGAAGGCTAAGGATAAAGTGGCCTTGGAGACATTGAGAAACGTGAAGAAATGCTTCTTGGAAGCGAAGACGGCGCCGGGGGCGAACGATACCTTGACCGACGCGGACGCGTTGAAGATTATGCAGAAGCTGGTGAAGCAGGGAAAGGATTCCGCTTCGATTTATGAGCAACAAGGCCGGGCGGACCTCGCCGAGGCGGAGTTGGGACAAGTGCGGGTGATCGAGCGTTATTTGCCGAAGCAAATGTCCGCCGAGGAGCTGGAGGCGGAGCTGCGGACGATTATCGCCCAGGTAGGTGCCGCGGGTCCGAAAGATATGGGGAAGGTGATGGGAGTCGCCTCGAAAGCGTTGGCGGGTAAAGCCGAGGGACGCGCGATTTCCGAGACGGTGAAACGTTTGTTGAACAATTTATAATTAGTAATTGACAATGATTACATTTACTTGTTGTTTCCTCGCTCTTATCGTGGGTTATTTCGTGTATGGCAAGTTTGTGGAGCGAGTGTTTGGGATTGATCCGGCCCGGGTCACTCCCGCTTTTACGAAGCAGGATGGTGTCGATTATATTCCCATGCCCACATGGAAGATTTTTATGATCCAGTTCTTGAATATCGCCGGTCTGGGACCGATTTTCGGCGCCATCATGGGCGCTAAGTTCGGTACGGCCTCGTTCTTATGGATTGTTTTGGGTAGTATTTTCGCCGGGGCTACGCACGATTTTATCGCGGGCATGCTCTCCTTGCGGCACGATGGGGAGAGCCTTCCGGAGTTGGTCGGTCGGTATTTGGGCAACAACTTCAAGCAGTTCATGCGTGCCTTTACGGTGGTGCTGATGGTGCTGGTCGGTGTCGTCTTCGTGGCCGGTCCCGCCGGGTTGCTGGCGAGCCTCACGCCGGATTATCTGGATACTACTTTCTGGGTGATTGTCGTTTTCCTTTATTATATCCTCGCGACGCTGTTGCCGATTGATAAGATTATCGGAAAGATTTATCCGTTGTTCGCGATCGCGTTGTTGTTCATGGCGGTGGGTATCTTTGTCATGTTGTATGTGAACCATCCGCCGTTGCCCGAGTTTACGGATGGCTTGCGCAACACGCATCCGGACGCCTTGCCCATCTTCCCCATCATGTTTGTCAGCATCGCGTGTGGCGCCATCTCCGGTTTCCACGCCACGCAAAGCCCGTTGATGGCGCGTTGCATGAAAAACGAGAAATACGCTCGGCCGGTTTTCTATGGGGCGATGATTACGGAGGGTATTGTCGCGTTGATCTGGGCTGCCGCCGCCACTTATTTCTTCCACGTGAACGGCATGGAGGAGAACAATGCCGCCGTCGTAGTCGATAGCATCACGAAAGAGTGGCTGGGCCCGGTAGGGGGTGTCCTTGCCGTATTGGGCGTGATCGCCGCTCCGATAACCTCGGGCGATACGGCGTTCCGGTCGGCGCGTCTTATCGTGGCGGATTTCTTGCGTATGGAGCAAAAGAGCATAGCGAAGCGTTTGCTGATTTGTGTCCCGATGTTTCTCATCTCCATCGCGATCCTGTTGTATAGCTTGAAGGATAAGGATGGGTTCGATATGATTTGGCGTTATTTCGCGTGGAGCAACCAGACGTTGGCGGTCTTTACGCTGTGGGCGTTGAGCGTCTTTTTGGCGCGTGCCCGGAAATTGTATTGGATTACGTTGATACCGGCCTTGTTCATGACGGCCGTTTGTTCCACCTACATTTTCATCGCCCCGGAAGGTTTGGGCTTGTCCGTCGCTTTGTCGCAGGGCTTGGGAATATTGGTCACGATTATCGTGTGGGCGATTTTCCTGGTTTGGAAATATAAGTACAAATCCTCTCAAAGCGTCGGATAGCGAAGCGTCGCCGTCGTCTACGTGTAGGACAACGCTTCTTTCGTCGAAGCGACACCGTTCTACATGTAGGACAACACGTCTTCGGCGAAAGTCGTGCCGTCCTATGTTTTTAGTGTCGCGCTTGGATAGTCCGAAGTGGTTGAGGGACTACGTGGTTGTTGAATGAGTAACATGTGCCGGCAGTCCCTCAATCGCGCTTCGGTAGGATAAAGGCATTTTCGGTCACGATGGGGCACCTACGATGCCCATTCCTATCTTTCCCCATTTCCGAATTATTAGAAGATACGAACCTTTCGGTTAACTCTCGGGAGAGAGAGTCCGCGTAGCGCGCTTTCTTCTATTTTATACCGCGAAGATAAAAGCGCTCTAATTAATGGAGGCTACAAAAATAGACCTCATTTCTACAAAAACAGTCCATGGATTTCATCGCTTGTCGATTAGGCATCCTCTTTCCAAGAGGATGCTCATCTCTTTCCAAGAGGAAGACAGCGGATTCTTTTCCGTTGATAATCAATGTGTAAATAGCTCATTTACTACCCTTTCCAAGGCGCCTTGATAAGCGATTGGGCTTTTTCTCTTTAAAAAGGAAGCTATATTCGTTGTCTTATTCCTATAGTTTGCCTATCTTTGTTCTTGAAGAATCAAGGGGTTGGAGTATTAGGGTCTTCCTCTTGGAAAGAGATAGGCATCTTTATAGGGTACAAAATTGAATGATCATGGGCAAAATACCGAGTCTGCTTTATGTGAGCGAGCATCTGAATTGTAGCGAATACGCTATGTCGCGCGAGGAGAGGATATTCATGCGCTTTACCTTCCGGAAGGGTGATGTGATTCCCGAGACGTTAATCACGCGCTCTATCATCGTATTTGTGTGGAAAGGCGCGCTGATGGCGCAATGCGGGTCTTTCCTCGATAATCGTATCGAGGAGGGTACGATGTTGTTCTTGCCGTGCAATTGCTTGTGTAGCGCCAAGGTGCTCGAGGATACCGTCTTGTTGCGTTGTCATTTCGATAAGAACACGCAGATGTGCTCTCGTTTTGCGTTGGAGAATTTACCGCGGCTCGTGGATCTTTCCTCTATCCCGCAGGCTTTCAATCCGCTCCCGATTCGCGAGCGGTTGCGGCAGTTCTTGGTCAATCTGTATGCTTGCTTGGACGATGGGTTGGGGTGCCGCCATTTCCACGTGATGAAGCGGCAGGAGCTGGCGCTTTTGTTCCGGGGCTATTATTCGAAGGAGGAGTTGGCGGCTTTCTTTTACCCCGTCTTGTCGGAAGATATGGATTTTAAGGAGCTTGTGTTGGCGAACTTCCGTGACGTGAAGGAGTTGGATGCCCTCGCCAAATTGGCGAATCTCTCGTCGGCCACGTTTAGCCGGCGTTTTAAGAAGACGTTTGGCTTGTCGTTTGCCCAGTGGCTGGAAAAGCGGAAGGTGGAGGATATCTTGCGGGATATCCGCATGACGGATAAGACGTTTAGCGAGATCGCCGACGCGCATGGTTTTTCCTCGCCCGCCTATTTCACGACTTTTTGCAAGCGGAAGTTAGGGAAGAGCCCGTCGGATATCCGTTTGGGGGATAGCGAGGGCGAATAAGGTCGCCGGATGCACATAGGTGACTTCCGTGACGCACGTATGTGTCTTTCCGGATACACATAGGTGCGTTGCCGTATGCACGTATGTGCCTTTTCTCGCTATGAGCGCAACTCGGTGGGCGATTTCCCGAAGTGCTCCCGGCAGAACGTGGAGAGGTAATTGCCCGTGAGTTTATATTTTTCCGCTAATTCCGCGATCGACATCTTTGTCTGGGTGATATCGTGCAGCAACCGTTCTTTCCGCTTTTGGATCAGCCATTGTTTTACCGACATGCCGAAGGCGGATTGGAATTTCCGTTTGAGGGTGGAGATGGAGATGTTCATCTTGTAGGCTAATTCCTTTACGCTGTCGGCGTTGGAGTAGACTTTCAGCACCTGCGCCTTAAACTCGTGGTCGCCGGTGAACGCTTGCGTGAAGAACGCGGCCAGCTCGCCCTTGGCGTACAGCTCGCGTAATACCGAGAGTACCAGTTCCGTCTTGAGCCGTTGCACATAAGGGCTCAGGATGCCCGCTCGCATCATCTCTTGTATCGTATGCAGCTCGCGGAGCAACAATGCCTGGAGAGGCAATACGGGGATGCGTTTCCTCTCCCGCGAGGGGGAGTCGGACACGATGTCGGCCATCCTTTTGTATAGCGTCTCAAGGGGAGGGGCGCAACGTAGCAGCGTCACTTCCGTAATCGCCCGCATATAGAAATTGTCGCCCGCGAGCACTAAGAACATATGTCCCTCGTCTACCGGTTGATTCTCGATCCCGGCCGTGGAGAAATACAAATTCCCTGAAAGGACGAAGAGGAGCGTCAAGCGTTCCACCTTCTCCTGCGCGATGGATTGGTCGGCTTTGACGTGTGTCAATCCTAAGATAGGTACCTCGCCGGGAAGGGTGTTGCCCGATGCCCGTTGATCGTTCCGATAATTTGATCTGTTCAACATTCCTTGTTCTTTTTCCATAATAATCTACGTTTTTTTCGTGGTTTCCTATGCCCGGCCCCAAGCCACCAAAGGGTGGTGGAGCCGGAAAGATGCAATGTGTATAAATGTTGAATTCCCCGTAATGGGGACGGCCAAATGATGAGACAAATATAGAAGATACATTTGAAAAATCAAAGAATACACCCGGTAATTTTCCTCCTGTTTATGTTTAAGTTTCCCGGATGGGCTCGCGAGGGGTGGTCAGGGTGGCGATGACCTTCCGGTTGGCCGCCGCTACGGTTCCCGTGTCCAAGGAGGTAAGGTAAATCATGGTCGTAGATACGTTGTTGTGCCCCATCGCCTCGCAAATGACGTTATCCGCCACGCCCGATTGCCGGGCGAGCGAGGCCCAGGTATGGCGGCTGACGTACGAGGTGAGCGGCTCGTCGAGGCCGACGAGCCGGGCGACCCGCGCCAATCGGCGGTTGTATGTGCGCAACGCGCTGGAGTAAAGTATCGTCCTTTTCCGCTTCGGGTCGTAAAGTATGGGGAAGAGGTAGGGGCAATCCGGGTCCTTTACCCGGTAGCGCTTGATAATCGCGTTGGCCAGCGCGTGGACGTATACCTTCAAGGACTGGTTGGTCTTGCGCCGTTGGTAGGCGATGTGATTGCCTTGGAGTTGCTTCTTGGTCAGGAGGGCGATGTCGACGAATGGCATTCCTTGCATATACAGGCTGAAAAGAAACAAGTCGCGGGCGAAAGCCGTCTTTTCATCGTTCGGAAAGGACAATTGGACGAGGTCTTGCGCCACCTCGCTATCCAATGCCCGCTTGCGTGTCTTTTCCAGTCCGGTGAATACCTTCCGGAAGGGGCGTTTGTCGGTCGTCAGGATTCCCTCGTCGAGCGCGTAATTGTAGACGGCCCGCAGGGAGCGGTTGTAGAGGGAGATGGTATTCATCGTCAGTCCTTTTTCGGTCAGGTAACTTTGGAAATCGCGCATCAAGCCGGCCGATAAGTCGCCAATCGCGAGGTCTTTATTCGCTCGGAAGTCTCGGAAGTGCTTCAGCGCGCACGCGTAGTTATTCGCCGTTTTTAGTTTTTTCGAATCCTTGAAATGGGCGATTCGTTTTTCTACCAGTTGGAAGCAGCTGGCTTTTCCCATTTGTTTTTCATTCTTTTTGCCTTGTGGCACCCTTTTCTTCATATGCTTACCTTATTATATATTATGAATAGTTTTAACTCCATAAAGGTACTTCTTTATGAAGAGGAAGATGCCGTGTTAAAAAACATCCCGCGATTCTTGTGAGTTCGGCGTAAAAGATTACCTTTGTGGTGAGAATACATATAGGAATAATAACATTAAAAAACAGACTTGACTATGGGAAAATTCGTAAATCCCTTCACGGATGTGGGGTTCAAGGTGATCTTCGGATCGGAATTAAGTAAGGATTTGCTTATCGCGTTCCTGAACGAGCTGCTCTTGGGCGAGCACGAGATCGAGGATTTGTCCTTCCTCGACAAGGAGGATTGGGCGGAC
>DXEN01000049.1 GCA_019114945.1 Candidatus Parabacteroides intestinigallinarum
ATATATATTTATATATATATATATAAATATATATAGTAATTTTTATAGACAAAACTTTTCTCCCGACAGCATTGCTCATTGTTACACTGTAACAATTGTAACGTAACGTAACAAAGAGGATTCACGGAGCCGGCTTTTCGCGAAAACATAGTTCTCGTCTCCGCGAATCTATGTTTCGCGCGCCACGAAGCCATGTTTTCCCGATAGTGAAAACATGAGAACAAAATTTTACACGCCGTTAACGGAATTTTACGCCTTGGCGTACCCTGATTCTTGGCGGTTCGGAAGGAAAACCTTATCTTTGCCGTATAAATCTCGAATTTAAAATTTCAGATTTAAAATTTAAAATTATGGCGTCTTGAAATCTGAAATCTTAAATTGAGATTTGAAATCTTGAAATCCGGGCTTACAAAAGCGTCTGGAGCCATTTCTCCAGTTCGCCGGTCCATTGGCGCTTGAAGGCGTAGCTATCGTTGTAGCCCCAGCCGTGGCCGCCCGTTGGGTAGATGTGCAGGCTGGCCGATACGCCGTTTCTCGCCAGCGCGGAGTAGTAGGCCACCGCGTTCGCCACCGGAACCACGTCGTCGTCCGTGCAATGCAGGATGAAGGCGGGCGGGGTGTCGGGCCGTACTTGGCGCTCGTTCGAGTATTTTTCCTCGAGTGTTCCCGAGGGATTCTTCCCGAGCAGGTTGTCATGCGAGCCCATGTGCGTGAACGCCGGGTCCATCGTGATGACGGGGTAGAAGAGGATTTGGAAATCGGGCCGCGTCGCCGCGTCGGCGAAACGCGTGGCGGCGGTGCTGGCCAGGTGTCCGCCGGCCGACGAGCCCATGATGCCCAGTTTCCGGACGTTCCATTCATCGGCGTGCCGGCGCATGACGCGCAACGCCTCTTGGGCGTCGCTCAGCGGTACCTCGTGGTGCCCGTTCGGCATACGGTATCTCAGCACGGCGTAGGTGATGCCCTGCCGGTTCATCCAGTCGGCCATCGCCGTGCCCTCGTGCTCCATCGCCAGGCCCCAGTAGCCTCCGCCGGGACAGGCCACGATGGCCAGCCCGTTGCCCCGCTCGGCGGGGAAGACGGTCAGCGTCGGCTCCGCCACGTACAGCGCCCCGTCTCTCGCTTGCGCGCGCATCCCGTTGTCGTTGGGCGCGCCGTCCGGCCACAATTTGATAACTATCGGCTCGCGGGCCTCGATCCATCCCAGCGAGCAAAGCGTGAACAGAAAAGTCAAAAAGTGTCTCATCGTATTTCTCGTTTTAAAGTGTTTCACGCGAAGGTAAGAAATAATTTTTTCTGGGGAAGCGGGGAGCCGGGGCTTTCCCCCTTGGAAAAATAAGAATGTTCGTAACTATTCTGCCGGAATCGTTAGCCAGTTGAAACGAAAGACTTATATTTGCATACCGATAGGAGAGGAAAGGCGCCGGTGGATGCCCGCGGCGTGTCTTCGGGATTCTATCGTAATGATTTATAATATGTTAAAGCAACAGTTACAACAGAAATTGCAGCAGAAGCTATCCCCCCAGCAGATTCAGCTGATCCGCCTGCTGGAGCTTCCGGCCATCGAGCTGGAGGAACGGGTGAAGCATGAGCTTGAGGATAACCCGGCCTTGGAGGAGGGGAAGGAGCCTGTTGATGATTTCGAGCATACTGAGGGCGAGGATGGAGGCGAGGACGCCTCTCCCGCGGACGGGGAGCCGGATCTGGGCGATTACCTGACGGAGGACGATATACCGGATTACAAGCTCCGGGAGATGACCGAGCGCGCCGAGCGGAAGGAAGAGGTGCCTTTCTCGGCGGGGCAATCGCTGAACGAGCACCTGTCGCGGCAATTGGGCTTGCGCGACTTGCCGGAGAAGCAGGTGCGCGTAGCCGAGTATATCATCGGGAATATCGATGACGACGGGTATTTGCGGCGCGACCTCTCGTCGATAGCCGACGACTTGATGTTCATGGCGGGGCAGGAGGTGAGCGAGAAAGAGGTGGAGGAAGTGTTGCGCGTTATCCAGGACTTCGACCCCTCGGGCGTGGGAGCCCGCGACTTGCGCGAGTGCCTCCTCATCCAGCTGGAGAAAAAGGAGAAGACGGAGGTGACGGACTGGGCGATCCGGGTGCTGACGGATTATTTCGAGGAGTTTACCCGGAAGCATTACGATAAGATCGCGCGCGGATTGGATATCGACGAGGCGACCCTGAAAAAGGTGATTCGCGAGATAACCCTGCTGAACCCGAAGCCGGGTAGCGCTTGGGGGAGCTCCATGGACTTGGCGATGGGGCAGATCGTCCCCGATTTTATCGTGGAGGCGAACAATGGCGAGCTCACCTTGAGCATGAACAACCGGGAGGTGCCGGATTTGAGGATCAACCGGGAATATGCCGAGATGTTCCAGGATTATTCCGCCAATAAGGCGAACCAGACGGCGGAGAGGCGCGAGGCGGTGCAATTCGTGAAGCAGAAGCTGGACTCGGCCCAATGGTTCATCGACGCCGTGAGGCAACGGAACGAGACGTTGCGGCGCACGATGGAGGCGATCATACGCCTGCAGCGCGATTTCTTCCTGACGGGCGACGAGGCGACCCTCCGCCCGATGATCCTGAAAGACGTGGCGGAGCGGGCCGGTTATGATATCTCCACCATCTCGCGGGTGAGCAATAGCAAGTACGTGCAGACGAATTTCGGCATCTATCCCTTGAAGTATTTCTTCTCCGAGTCGACCAAGACGGATAGCGGCGAGGAGATATCCACGCGGGAGGTGAAGAAGATCATGCGGGAGCGCGTCGAGGCGGAGGACAAGCGGAAACCGCTGACCGACGAGGAGCTGGCCACGATATTGAAGGAGAAAGGGTATGTCATCGCCCGCCGCACGGTGGCGAAATATAGGGAGCAGCTGGGGATCCCGGTCGCCCGGTTACGAAAAGAAATATAAGACGCGTTATGAAATTATTCTCGAACATAGTATCTATCCTGTTCCATCCCTTGTTGATGGTGACGTATGGGATTGTCCTGGCATTGACCTGCACGTTCCTCTCCGTGTACCCGTTGCCGATGAAGTTGTGGATTATCGGGGGGACGTTCGTCTCCACCGCGTTGATGCCGGGCGCTTTTATTTATATGCTGATACGGAACGGCGCGGCCGGCGACATGGAGCTCTCCGACCGGAAGGAGAGGGCGCTCCCCTATCTGATTTTTATCGCGTCGATCGTGGCTTGCGTCTTTTTCCTGTATAAGATGCTGATGCCCTTCTGGCTCCTGGCGATGCTGATCGGGGTTTGCGTGGCCTTGCTGGTCGCGCTATGCGTTAATTTCGCCTGGAAGATCAGCGCCCACGCCATTGGCGTGGGAGGCTTGCTGGGCGGCATCATGGGGGTGGCCCGCCTGCACATGATCAACCCGTATTGGGCTTTCATCGTCGTGCTGGTGATCGCCGGCTTGTTGGGTACGTCCCGCATTTTCCTGAAGCGGCACACGCCGATGCAGGTGTACGCGGGGTTCTGTTTAGGATTTATATGTACATTTGTATCCTCGTTGATGAGTTATTACTATTTATTATTTATCTAATAAAACACTAAGAGTATGAATTTTCCTGCTGATTTAAAGTACACGAAGGATCATGAGTGGATCCGTGTGGAGGGTGAGGTAGCCTATGTGGGCATTACGGATTACGCGCAGAGCGAGCTGGGTGAGATCGTTTTCGTGGATATCCCGACACAAGGCGAGACCGTGGCGAAAGAGGAGTCTTTCGGGACGATCGAGGCCGTGAAGACCGTATCCGACCTGTTCATGCCGGTGAGCGGCGAGGTGCTGGAGGTGAATCCCGAGCTGGAGGAGGCTCCGGAGTTGGTGAACGAGGACGCTTACGGGAAAGGCTGGTTGATCAAGATCTCCATGACCGACGCCTCCGAGCTGGGCGACCTGCTCTCCGCCGATGAGTATCAACAATTAATCGCGAAGTAAGCATGACCCCGGTCGTAAGTATTATCATGGGGAGCACGTCCGACCTGCCCGTGATGGAGAAGGCGGCGAGGTTCCTCGACGAGATGGAGGTGCCTTTCGAGATGCACGCCTTGTCGGCGCATCGCACGCCGGCCGAGGTGGAGGCTTTCGCCAAGGGCGCGAAGGAACGGGGCATCAAGGTGATTATCGCCGCCGCGGGCATGGCCGCCCATCTTTGCGGGGTGATCGCCTCCATGACGACGGTCCCCGTGATCGGCGTGCCCATCAATTCCACGCTGGATGGCATGGACGCGTTGCTGGCTATCGTGCAGATGCCTCCGGGCATACCGGTGGCCACGGTGGGGATCAACGGCGCCCTGAACGCCGCGATCCTCTCGGTGCAGATGCTGGCCGTGGGCGATGAGCGGCTCCAGGAGAAACTGGCCGCGTATAAGGAGGATTTGAAGAAGAAAATCGTCAAGGCCAACGAGGACCTGGCGAAAGTCTCTTTCAAATACAAGACGAATTAAAAAGGGGGATGAGGCAAATAGAGGGAAAAGCACGCGGATGACACGGATTGAGCGGATGAACGCGGATTCTTTTTTGTTGATTTATACTTGAATAAGTCTGCGTGAATCTGCGCTCTCTGCGTTATCTGCGTGCCAATACCCGATTTTGACACATCTACATCTTATTCATCATCAATTGAAGGATAATGGCTTACTTTAATTACAAACGTCGCCAATCGTCGGTCGCTCGGATTGGCGATACGCCGATGGGCGGCGATTTCCCGATTCGTATTCAATCCATGGCGAACGTATCGACAATGGATACCGACGCCGCGGTGGCTCAGGCGATCCGAATGATCGAGGCGGGGGCCGAGTACGTGCGCTTCACGGCGCAAGGCGAGCGGGAGGCCCGCAACTTGGGCGAGATCCGCGAGCGCTTGAACGAGCGGGGTTATACCACGCCCTTGGTGGCGGATATCCATTTCAACCCGCGGGCCGCGGACGTGGCCGCCGAGCGGGTGGAGAAGGTGCGTATCAATCCGGGGAATTACGTGGATAAGGTAAAGACGTTTAGCCATGTGGAATATACGGACGAGGAATATGCCGCCGAGATAGAGAAGATCCGGGCCCGGTTCGTGCCTTTCCTGAACATCTGCAAGGCGCATGGCACGGCGATTCGTATCGGCGTGAACCATGGTTCGCTTTCCGACCGTATCATGAGCCGTTACGGGGATACGCCGGAGGGCATGGTGGCGAGTTGCATGGAGTTCTTGCGGATTAGCCGGGACGAGGATTTCCCGGACGTGGTGATCTCGATCAAGGCCTCCAATACGGTGGTGATGGTCCGGACGGTGCGCTTGCTGGTACGTACGATGGAGGCCGAGGGTATGCGTTATCCGTTGCATTTGGGCGTGACGGAGGCCGGCGATGGCGAGGACGGGCGTATAAAAAGCGCCGTGGGCATCGGCGCGCTTTTGGCGGATGGCATCGGCGATACGATACGTGTCTCTTTGAGCGAGGATCCGGAGGCGGAGTTGCCGGTGGCTCGTAAATTGGTGGATTATATCTTGGAGCGGGAGGGACATCGGCCGATCGACGCGGTGATGGCTCCCGGTTTCGACGCGGTCGCCCCGGAACGTCGCGCGACGCGTGTCGTAGAAAATATAGGCGGCTCGAACCCGCCGGTGGTCATCTCCGACCGGAGTCACGGGGATTTCGAGTTCGATTACGACGCTTTGCCCGATTATATATATATAGGTAAGGAAGACCCGGATAATTTACCGGATAACTTCCGTTTGCTGGTGGACGCCCATTTCTGGAAGGATCGTCCGAACGCTTTTCCTTGCTTCATCGCCTCGGAGATCGAGGAGTTGAGGGAATACGATGCTCCGCTGAAGTTCATCCGCCTGACCTACGCGGATTTGACGGAGCGGGTGATAGAGGTATTGAAAGCGGATAAGAACGTGGTGGTGACGCTAAGCACGCATCATCCGAATGGCGTAGGCGAGCAACGGGCGGCGATGCATAAGTTGTTGATGGCGGGATGCGACGTACCGGTCATCCTGCATCGGGATTATCCGGAGCCGGACGTGGAATCCTTGCGATTGAAATCCGCGGCCGATCTGGGCGCGCTCTTGCTGGATGGCTTCGGGGATGGCCTGATGCTACGGGACGAGAAAGTGGAGGCGCTTATCGCGGATCGTTGTATGTTCGGCATCTTGCAAGCGACACGAGCCCGGATTAGCAAGACGGAATATATCTCGTGCCCGAGTTGCGGACGTACGTTATACGACTTGCAGACCACGATCGCTCGCATCAAGGAGGCGACCTCGCGCTTGAAGGGATTGAAGATCGGTATCATGGGATGTATCGTGAACGGTCCCGGCGAGATGGCGGATGCCGATTACGGTTACGTGGGCGCCGGACGCGGGCAGATCAGCCTTTACAAAGGCAAGGAATGCGTGCTTCGGAACATACCGGAGGACGAGGCGGTAGAGCGTTTAGTTCAGTTAATAAAAGAGAACGGGGATTGGGTGAATTAGTTAATTCCCTATCTTTGTCCGTTTTCGGATATAGAACGACATTATGAAAGTAAGAATTATCAATAAATCGCGTCATCCGTTACCGGATTACGCGACTCCTTTATCCGCCGGGATGGATATCCGGGCGAACTTGCCGGACAATCTCATATTGGGCCCGCTGGAGCGTGCGCTCATCCCGACGGGTCTTTATATCTCGTTGCCGGAGGGTTACGAGGCGCAGATGCGTCCGCGTAGCGGGTTGGCGCTGAAGCAGGGAATCACGTTGTTGAATACGCCGGGTACGATCGACGCCGATTACCGGGGCGAGATTGGCGTGATTCTCGTGAACCTTTCCTCCGATTATGTCACGATCAAGGATGGAGACCGTATATGCCAGATGGTCGTTACCTCGCATAGCCGCGTGGAATGGGAACCGGTGGAGACGTTGGACGATACCGAGCGGGGTGCCGGTGGTTTCGGGCATACCGGGAAGGAATAAGCCCCTTGCCGGTCCGGGCGCATGATGAATGATAATCACTAAGGAATGTAAGATGTTGAGACAATGGATATATTTGATCGTTTTCCTCTTGGGGCTGGCGGTGCCTTGCGCGCGTGCGGCGGAGTCGGAGAAGGATCAGCGTAAATTCGATTACTTCTTTTACGAGGGTTTGAGCCTGAAGAATGCGGGGAAGTTCGACGCGGCGTTCGATGCGTTCAATCATTGCTTGGAGATCGACTCGGCGGCATCGGTCCTGTACGAGCTTTCCTCGTTTTACGTGCGATTGAACCGTCCGGAGAAGGCGGTGGAGATGCTGAAGAAGGCGGTGGCGAATAGCGAGGATAATTTCACGTACAAGATGGCGTTGGCCTCCATTACCCGCAATTTGGGGATGTATGGCGAGGCGGTCGAGGAGTACGAGGAGTTAGTGCGCGCGTATCCGGAGAAGGAGGAGTTGAATTTTTACCTGGCGGACGCGTTGACACAAGCGGGCGAGCTGGGCAAGGCGATCGAGGCGTACGACGCGTTGGAGTCGGCGATGGGTATGAACGAGGCGATCTCGATGCAGAAATATAAATTGTATACGCAATTGGAGGAGCCCGACAAGGCGTTTCAGGAAATCGAGCGGCTGGCGGCTAAATACCCGATGGAGGCCCGTTATCAAATCGTCTTAGGCGATTTGCATTTGGAGAAGGGAGAGACGGATCAAGCGTTGGCGGCTTATCAACGGGCGGATGAGATCGATCCCGGCAATCCTTATTACATCGTGTCGATGGCGAATTATTACGAGGCGATCAACAACAAGGAGGCCGCCGAGCAACAGATACGAAGCGCCTTGGTGAACGAGAAGCTGGACGTAGATACGAAGGTGAGCATCCTCTCGCGCTATATCTTGAAGTTGCAACAATCCAAGCAAGGGACGGAAAACGCGAACCACCTGTTCCAAACATTGCTGGAGCAACATCCGGAGGACATCGACCTGAAGTTGATGTATGGCGGATGGTTATTGGCGCAGGACAAGACGGAGGAGGCGAGGTTCCAATTCCAATTGGTGACCGAGATGGAACCCGGCAACGCGGGCGCTTGGCAACAACTACTAAACCTTGCCTTGAAGGGGGAGGATATCCCGGAGGTGATTCGCATTTGCGTGGCATGTCAGGAGCTTTTCCCCGACGCCCCGGAGTATTATTTCTATTTGGGCATCGCGTATTATCAGCAGGAGAAATATCAGGAGGCGTTGAGCACGTATTACGCAGGGTTGAATATCATCCCGAAGGAGAACCTTCCGCTGAAGTCGGATTTCTACGGGCAAATTGGCGATATCTATTACCAGATGGACCGCATGGAGCAGGCGTATAAGGCTTACGACGAGGCGCTGAAGTATAACGACAAGAATGTGGTGGTGCTGAATAATTATAGCTATTTCCTTTCGTTGGAGAAGAAGGACCTGAAGAAGGCGGAGCGCATGAGTGCCCAATGCATCAAATTGGAACCAGACAACGCCACCTATCTGGACACGTACGCTTGGATTTTCTTCATGCAAGGCAACTATACGCTGGCGAAGTTCTATATCGAGAGCGCCTTGGAGAAAGACGACACGAATAGCGCGGAGTTGGTGGATCACTATGGCGACATCCTTTTCATGAGTGGCGAGAAGGAGAAGGCTGTAGAGCAATGGAAGAAGGCGAAAGAGATGGGGAAAGATACGGAGATCTTGAACCGTAAGATAGCCGAGAAACAATACATCGAGGATACGGAGGCGAGATGAGCGGAGGACGATGGATAGGGATATTCTTGCTGGTCGGCGGGCTTTGGGTCGCGTTGTTGACGGGATGTAAGACCGCTAAGCAGGTGGAGGCGAACGCTCCCGGGAAGGAGGAGGCGATGAGCCCGGAGGTGTTCTTCCGCTCCCTGGAGGAGCAGGCGTTCCGCTTTCGCACGTTGACGGCCCGGCTGAACGTGGACTTGGAGGTCGGCGGGCGGACGATGAGCTCGCGGGTGGATATGAAGATGGTGAAGGATAGCGCCTTCCAGCTATCCGTGCAACCTTTCTTGGGTATCGAGATCTTCCGGATGGAGTTGAGCCGCGATAGTATCAAGGTATTGGACCGCATGAACCGTCGTTATATGGCGGAGAACTACGAGAAATTACGCGGGCAGACTCCCATAGAGTTCAATTTCTACAACTTGCAAGCGCTTTTCACGAACCGATTGTTCTTGCCGGGCGAGGCGGAGCTTACGCCCGCTTTGTACCGACGTTTCGCGTTGAATCAGGAAGGCGCGTCCGCCGAGATTCGTACGGAGGACGCGATGGGGCTTCTCTATACTTTCCGGACGGATGGCGAGCGAAAACTTTTGTCGACTTACGTATCCGACGCGGCGCGAAGCTATGCCTTGCGTTGGACGTACGCTGATTTCCGGGCGGTGGGCGAGCGGCTTTTCCCGATGCGGATGGACGTGCGGGTGTTGAAGGAAAGCGCGTCGGTAGGAGGCTTGGCGCTTTCTTATTCGCGGGTTCGCTTGAATGAGCCGATGCGGATGGACTTCTCCATCCCCTCCAAGTACGAGCGTATCACCTTCGCCCAGATAGTACGAACGATAACCCACCTGAATCCCTGATCCGTTATGCGATACCTTTGGATGGTCATACTAACGCTCGCTCTCCCGGCGATGGCTTACGGCCAAAAGTCGGCGGAGGTGCGGCGCTTGGAACAACAACGGAAAGAGACGCTGGCCGATATCGAGCAGATGGACAAGCTCCTGCAAGAGACCACCCAGAGCGCGAAGACCTCGTTGAACCACCTGAACCTCCTCTCTCGGAAAATCCTATCCCGAAAGAAGGTCATCAGCTTGTTGAACCAGGAGGTGAACGCCATCGAGAAAGATATTTTAGATATCCAAGGGCAATTGCGCTCCTTGCAAGCGGAATTAGAGGAGAAGAAACAGGGCTACGCCCAGTCGGTACGCGGGCTTTACAAGCGGCGGACCTCGCAGGACAAGCTGCTCTTCATCCTTTCCGCCGAGAGCTTCGCGCAATCGATGCGCCGGATGCGTTACCTGCGCGAGTACGCCGATTGGCAACGGCGCAAGGCGGACGAGATTATCCAAAAGCGCGAGGAGATAGCCCGTAAGCGGGCCGAGATGGAGAAGACCCGCGCCGAGAAGCGCGCGCTCTTGGGAACCCAGCGGGAGGAGAACAAGAAACTGGAGGGCGAGGAGGCCTCGCGGAAAGCGGAGGTACAACGCCTGAACAAGAAGCAGAAGGAATTGCGAGCGTCGCTCCAGAAGAAGCGTAAGCAGGCGGAGGCGTTGAACCGGCAAATCGAGCGGCAGATAGCCGAGGAGATAGCCCGGGCCGAGCGCGAGCGGAAAGCGAAGGAAAAAACGGGCGAGCGCAAGGCGGAGTCGAAAGGCGGGTACGCGATGAACGAGGCGGAGCGCAAGCTCTCCGGCGACTTCGCGAGCAACCGGGGACGATTGCCTTATCCCGTGGCGGGACGGCACACCGTGGTGGGCTTGTTTGGCGAGCGGCCTCACGAGGAGTTGAAATACGTGCGCACAAACAATAGCGGCATCGATATACAGACCTCCGCCGGGGCCGACGCGCGGGCGGTATTCAATGGCGTGGTGACGCGTGTCTTCGTCGTGCCGGGGTATAACAACTCCGTCATCGTGCGGCATGGGAATTACCTCACGGTTTATTGCAACCTGAGTCAGGTCTACGTGAAGGCGGGCGACTCGGTATCGACCCGTCAGGCCATCGGCCGCGTCTTCTCCGACCCGGAGGAGGGCAACGCCACGGTCCTCCATTTCCAGCTCTGGAAGGAGAAAACCAAGCTCGACCCCTTGCCGTGGCTGGAATGAAAACTACGGGTTACGAATTACGAGCTACGAATTACAATTTCGTCAAAGTCATACTAATAGGCGTGATAGATAATTCGTAATTCGTAGCTCGTAATTCATAAAATATATACGTAATGAAAAACGACTATTTACGTTCCCTCCCGAAGGAGCGGCTGATTGAGCTGATAGAGGATTACGCGAAGAACTGGCTGGCGATGGACGGCGTATGGTTCCAGTCCGTCGAGCGGAAGTTGGGCATGGACGAGGCGATGTATCATGACACCGAGGCATGGCGGCTGTTCACCGTCATCGAGGCGCGGCGTATCAAGGCGTTCCTCGGATTGGAGGAGCGACCGGGCTTGGAGGGCCTCGCCGCCGCGCTCCAGCTGCGCTTCTACGCGAACCTGAACGAGGCGGACCTCCTTTGGAACGCCGACCGCACGGAACTGACTTACCGCACGCGGGAATGCCGTGTTCAACGGGCGCGCGAGCGCAAGGGGATGCCTTTCCACCCCTGCAAACCGGTGGGGGAGATAGAGTACGCCGGCTTCGCGCGGACCATCGACGAGCGTATCGCTTGCCAATGCGTTAGCTGCTTTCCCGACGTGACCGACCCCTCCTGTTGTTGCTCGTGGCGTTTCTGGATAGAGGAACCATCGAGCCGATAATCGGCTTTCTCTATCGTTTTGTCCGCCCCCCGCGAGAGAATAAAAGGGCGAATCGTATTATATGTGCCGTTTATTGACTATTTTTGCGCTAAATAGCGAACGACTAAAGTGGAGCACTTGTTAGATAGCATTCATATACCGAAGGATTTGAGGGCCTTGCCCTCGGACAAGCTGGAGCCGGTGTGCGCGGAGTTGCGTCAGTATATCATCGACGTGCTCTCGGAGAACCCCGGTCACCTGGGGGCCAGCTTGGGGACGGTGGAGCTTACCGTGGCCCTTCATTACGTGTTCAACACGCCTTACGACCGCGTCGTGTGGGACGTGGGGCACCAGGCCTATGGCCACAAGATCCTGACGGGGCGGAAAGAGGTATTCCATACCCTGCGGAAGCTGGGGGGCATCAGCGGGTTCCCCAACCCGGCCGAGAGCGAGTACGACGCGTTCATCGCCGGGCACGCCTCCAACTCCATCTCCGCGGCGATGGGTATGTCCGTGGCCTCCGCCTTGCGGAAAGAGACGGATCGCCACGTGATCGCGGTCATCGGCGACGGGGCGATGACGGGAGGCCTGGCCTTCGAGGGGCTGAACAACGCCTCCGTCAACCCGAACAACCTGCTGATTATCCTGAACGACAATAATATGGCCATCGACCATAGCGTGGGAGGCCTGAGCCAGTACCTGGTGGATATCACCACGAGCCAGGCCTACAACAAGATGCGCTACGACGTCTATCGGGGCTTGCGGAAGATGAACCTGATCAACAACGACCGGCGCGAGAACATCCTGCGCCTCAACAATAGCCTGAAGGCCTTGCTCACGCGCCAGCACAACCTGTTCGAGGGCTTCAGCATCCGTTACTTCGGCCCCGTGGACGGGCACGACGTCAACTATCTCGTCAAGGTGCTGAACGATATCAAGGACTTGCAGGGCCCGAAGCTCTTGCACATCAAGACCAAGAAGGGAAAGGGCTTCAAGCCCGCCGAGGAGTCGGCCACGGAGTGGCACGCGCCGGGAAGGTTCAACAAGGAGACGGGCGAGCGCATCGTGGTCCATAAGCTGGACGAGCCCCAGCTCTATCAAGACGTGTTCGGGCATACCCTGGTGGAGCTGGCGGAGAAAGACGAGCGCGTCGTGGGGGTGACCCCCGCCATGCCCACGGGCTGCTCCATGACCTTCCTGATGAAGGCCTTCCCCGAGCGGGCCTTCGATGTGGGTATCGCCGAGGGGCATGCCGTCACCTTCTCCGCGGGATTGGCGAAAGAGGGCATGATCCCTTTCTGCAATATTTATTCTTCTTTTATGCAACGGGCTTTCGATATGGTGATCCACGACGTGGCGTTGCCCCGTTTGCACGTGGTGCTTTGCTTGGATCGCGCGGGGCTGGTCGGCGAGGATGGAGCCACGCATCATGGCGTTTTCGATATGGCTTATTTCCGACCGATTCCTAATTTGGTGATAGCCTCCCCGTTGAATGAATGGGATTTGCGTAATCTGATGTACACGGGCTACGCGGCGTGCGACGGGCCCTTCGTCATCCGTTATCCGCGCGGGAAAGGTGAGATGAAGGATTGGCGTAACGAAATGTGCGTCTTGCCGATAGGTAAAGGCAGGAAGTTGCGGGAGGGCAACGATGTGGCAGTTCTTTCGATTGGCCCGATCGGTAACGAGGTAAGTAAGGCTATCGGGATGGTGGAAAGCGAGGGGCTGTCGGTCGCTCATTACGATATGATTTACTTAAAGCCACTCGACGAGGAATTGTTGCACGAGGTTGGTCGCCGGTACCGTCGGATTGTCACCGTGGAGAATGGCGTGGCGAGAGGCGGATTGGGTAGCGCGGTCCTTGAGTTTATGGCTGATCATGGTTATACGCCGAATGTACGGCGTGTGGGCGTGCCGGATCGATTCATCGAACATGGCTCTATCCCGGAGTTGTATCATTTGTGTGGGATGGATGCCGCGAGTATCGCTGATTTGTTGCGGGTGGAGTGTGGCGTATTACAAGGTACAATTAAAGAATAAGATATGAAAATTGTCATAGCGGGAGCGGGCGAGGTTGGTACGCATTTGGCAAAGATGCTATCGCAGGAGAATCAAGATATCATCCTGATGGATCCGAATGAGGAGCGCTTGAATTTCTCGCTTTCTAATATGGAGATCCTTCCGATCGTGGGGAATCCGACTTCTCCTAAGGACTTGGAAGAGGCGGGTATTCGGAAAGCGGATCTGTTCGTGAGTGTCACGCCTGAGGAGACAACCAACGTGGCGGCTTGCTTGCTGGCCCATAACCTGGGGGCGCACCGCACGCTGGCGCGTATCAACAATTACGAGTACCTGTTGCCCAAGAACAAGGAGCTGTTCGAGCGCCTGGGCATCAGCTCCATGATTTACCCCGAGATGCTGGCGGCGAAGGAGATCGTGTCGGCCGTGCGCCGCCCCTGGACGCGCCAGTACTGGGAGTTGTTCGGGGGCGCCCTGATCCTGATCGGGGCGAAGATACGCGAGAATTCCCGCCTGGTGAACCGCATGCTGGCCGAGTTGCTCAACGAGCAGAAATTGTTCCACATCGTGGCCATCAAGCGCGGGAACGAGACCATCATCCCCCGCGGCATGGACCACATCGAGGCGGGCGATTTGGTGTTCTTTACCACGACACGCTCGCATATAGAGGATGTCCGTATCTTGGCGGGTAAGAAAGATCCGGAGGTCAAGAAGGTGATAATTATGGGGGGAAGCCGCATAGCGATCCGGGCGAGCCAGTATTTACCGAATAATATCCGGGTGAAGGTTATCGAGTTGAACAAAGAGAAGAGTCATCGTATTGCCGAGGTGGTGCCCGGCAACGTGCTCACCATCAACGGCGACGGGCGCGATATGGATTTGTTGCTACAGGAAGGCATCCAAGATGCGCAAGCGTTCATCGCGTTAACCGAGAATTCCAGTACGAATATATTGGCGTGTTTGGCGGCGAAGCGTATGGGTGTCTTTAAGACGATCGCAAAGATCGAGAATATTGATTATATTCCGTTGGCGGAGAGCATGGATATCGGGGCTGTGATCAATAAGAAATTGATCGCGGCTAGCCATATTTACCAGTTCTTGCTCGATGCGGATGTGTCGAATGTAAAATGCTTGACTTTCGCGAATGCCGATGTGGCTGAGTTGGTCGCTCGCCCAAACTCGAAAATCACCCGTAAGCAAGTGAAAGATCTCCACTTGCCGAAGGATATGACCCTGGGTGGCTTGATTCGTGATGGTGAACCAATGATGATCAAGGGAGATACGCAAATTCAGGCGTACGATCATGTGGTGGTTTTCTGCCTTGATACAGCGATGCGGAAATTAGAGGATTATTTCAATTGATATGCTGAACGTTCGTTTTATTATCAAGATGCTGGGAATGATGTTCATTCTCGAGACCCTGTTCATGCTCGTGGCGACCCTCGTGGCCTTCCTCTACGGGGGCGACGATTTGTTCCCCTTCCTTTGGTCGAGCGGTATCCTCTTTGCGGCGGGCGTATTGTTCTACCTGGTCGGGTTCCGGGCCAACGAGCGCTCGGCGGGGCGGCGCGAGGGCATGCTCACGGTGACGCTCACCTGGGCGCTTCTCTCTTTTTTCGGGATGTTGCCTTTTTATTTAGGAGGATATATCGATAACGTGACGGACGCTTACTTCGAGACCATGTCCGGATTTACCACTACGGGTTCTACTATCGTGAGTAACGTGGAGGCGTTGCAGAAGGGAATCTTGTTTTGGCGTAGTTTGATTCAATGGCAAGGAGGTATTGGCATGATAGTTTTTACCGTTGCTTTGATGCCTATTTTCGGAGGTGGAGCGATTCAGTTGTACGATGCGGAGACTTCCAGTATAACCCATGAGCGCTTCCGTCCACGAGTCACCCAAATCGCTAAGCGATTGTGGGGAATTTATCTGTTTCTCACGGCATTGGTTGCGTTCCTTTTATGGTTGGGGCCGATGGATCTTTTCGATGCCGTTAATCATGCTATGACCACGATCGCTACCGGAGGATTCTCTACTAAAAACGCAAGCGTAGGGTATTGGAACTCGCCTTACATCGAGTATGTCATCGCGATTTTCATGTGTGTAGGCGCTACGAACATGACGCTTATTTATCTCGCTTTTAAGGGACAGTTTGGTAAATTGTGGAAGGATGAGGAAACGCGTTGGTTCTATACGATTGTCGCGAGCGCAGTGTTTATTACGACTCTTTATTTGTATATGAAAGGAATCGAGGGAGATGCGGAGCGTGCCTTCCGCCTGGCTTTCTTTCAGGTATCTACATTGATTTCTTCCACGGGGTTTTATACTGCGGATTTTATTCCGTGGGGACCGTTTTTCTGGCTTGTCGCGTTGATGCTGATGGTCGTGTGTGGATGTGCTGGTTCTACGAGTGGAGGTTTGAAGGCGGGGCGTGTTATGATCTTGGCGAAGAATCTTTTCAACGTGTTTAAGAAGCAGACCCATCCGAATGCGATTGTTCCGGTACGAGTCAACGGACATGCGATTTCTACGGATATCGTCCATAAAGTATTGGCCTTCACGTTCGTTTATTTGAGTCTTATTGTTTTTAGTTGCCTGATTCTGACATTGGATGGGGTCTGTTTCGAGGAGGCGATCGGAGCGGTTGTTTCCTCTTTGGGTAATGTGGGACAAGCCTTGGGATCGTTGGGACCCGTAGGCAATTTCTCTGGATTGTCCGATTTCACGAAATGGTATCTTTCTTTCTTGATGATGACGGGGCGTCTAGAGATTTTTACCGTGTTGACTATTTTGCTCCCTGGATTCTGGAAGCAATGAGCCTACGCCCCGATGCACGACGAGATGCCCAAGGTGGTGCCGATCGCCGTGAGGATCGTGATCAGCGTCTGGATGATGATTTTCCAAGTCTCTTTTTTCATGTCAAATTTTAAATTTTAAATTTTAAATTTCAAATCAGATCGTTCCCGGGCTATCCGTCCCTTCCTCGTCGGTGGTGGCGGAGCCGTCGTCGTAGGCGGTCAGCTCGGAGAGCTTGCATCCCTTGCGCAACTCGGCGTTGCTCCACGTCTTGGTGTTGCGCACGTTCAGGCGCACGCCCTTCAGGTTGGTGGCCACCGTCCATCCCTCGCGCGTCTCGGCGGGGC
>DXEN01000050.1 GCA_019114945.1 Candidatus Parabacteroides intestinigallinarum
CATAAATCATAAATAAAAAGATGAACATACTGTTATTAGGCTCGGGTGGGCGCGAGCACGCGATCGCTTGGAAGATCGCCCAAAGCCCACGGGTGGAGAAATTGTTTATCGCTCCCGGCAACGCCGGCACGGCATTGGTGGGCACGAACGTGGCGATTAAGGCGGACGACTTCCCCGCCATCAAGGAATTCGTCGTGGCCAACGGCGTGGATATGGTGGTGGTGGGTCCGGAAGACCCGCTGGTGAAAGGCGTGTACGATTACTTTAAGAACGACGAGGCGCTGGCCGGCGTCCCCGTGATCGGCCCCTCGAAAGCGGGCGCCCAGTTGGAAGGCAGCAAGGATTTTGCCAAGGCCTTCATGGGGCGGCACGCCATCCCGACGGCCCGCTACAAGAGCGTCACGGCGGAGAACCTGGCCGAGGGCCTCGCCTTCCTCGAATCGCTGCCCGCTCCTTACGTGCTGAAGGCCGACGGCCTGGCGGCGGGCAAGGGCGTGCTGATTCTCGACTCGCTGGAGGAGGCGAAGCGGGAGTTGGGCGAGATGCTGGGCGGTATGTTCGGCGACGCCAGCCGGACGGTCGTCATCGAGGAGTTCCTCGACGGCATCGAGTGCTCCGTCTTCGTCCTCACGGATGGGAAGGACTATAAGATATTGCCCGTGGCGAAGGATTACAAGCGCGTCGGCGAGGGCAACGTCGGGCTGAACACCGGCGGCATGGGCGCCGTGTCGCCCGTCCCGTTCGCCGACGAGGCGTTCATGGCGAAAGTGGAGTCGCGCATCATCCGCCCCACGGTGGAGGGATTGCGGGAAGAGGGCTTGGACTATAAGGGCTTCATCTTCTTCGGCCTCATCAACGTGAAGGGCGAGCCGCTGGTTATCGAGTACAACTGCCGCATGGGCGACCCGGAGACGGAGGTCGTCATGCTTCGCGTCGAGAGCGACTTGGTAGACCTGCTGGAAGGCGTAGCCGCGGGCGACTTGGCGGGCCGCGCGCTGGCCATCGACCCCCGTGCCGCCGTGACGGTGATGCTCGTGAGCGGCGGTTATCCCGAGGCGTACGAGAAAGGCAAGGCCATCTCCGGCCTGGAGCAAGCGACCGACAACATCCTCTTCCACGCCGGCACGAAGGCCGATGCCGACGGGACGATCCGCACCAGTGGCGGCCGCGTCATCGCCGTCAGCTCCTACGGCAAGGACAAGGAGGAGGCCCTGGCCCGCTCGTTCGCCGGCGCGAAGCTGATCGACTTCGAGAAGAAATACTTCCGCCGCGACATAGGTTTTGACCTCTAACGAATTAACAATTAACAATTAACAATTGACAATTGACAATTGACGATTGATTGACACACCCCCTGCCCCCTCTCAAGAGGGGAATTGTCAATTGTCAATTCTCAATTGTCCATTGAAAAAGATGCAAGGATTCAATTACCATAGCGAGAATCGGTACTCGCTCGCGTCGCCCGGCGTGTACGTGTACATGGCGTGCGCTTGCGTTGTATGCTGGATAGCCGGATACATCGGTTCCATCGGCTATCCGGTGTATGGCGAGGTGACGGCCGCTCCCTTGTGGAACGCGCTCTGCCTCGTGCTCCGGGATAAGCCCGTCGCTTACCTCGCCGGCTTCGCGCTGATGGGATTGGGGGCGTTCCTGGTGCACCGGGCGAACTACGCGTTGATGCTGGTGCGCGAGAAGACGTTGCTTCCCTTGCTTTTCTATGCCCTGCTGACCAGCTCGAACCCCGACTTCCTGCCGCTTCGCTCCACGTCGATCGCGGTGTTCTGCCTCATCTTGGCGCTCTACCAGCTGTTCGTCGCCTACCACGACCCGGAGGCGACCGACCGGGCGTACAACGCGGCGTTGATTATCGGCGTGGGCAGTCTGCTCTGGGTGCATATCCTTTGGTTCCTGCCCCTGTTTTGGTGGGGGATGTACGTCTTCCGTACGCTCAGCGGGCGGACGTTCGCCGCCACGCTGTTGGGTGTCGCCACGGTGTATTGGTTCGTCTTGGGCTGGTGCGTGTGGCAGCGCGATTTCACGGCGTTCACGGTGCCTTTCGCCTCCTTGTTCCGTGTGCGCCTGCTCGCGGTGTCCGGGGCGGAATGGGCGGATTGGCTGGAGCTTCTCTTCATGGCGGGCCTGGCCCTTGTCGCCGCCTCGAATATCATCGCCCGCGAGTACGAGGACGTCTTGCGCACGCGGCAGTTCCTGTATTTCCTGATCGCGATGGCGGTGTGGTCGTTCGGGCTCTTCTTCCTCTACGAGCAATCGTCGGAGGAGTTCCTGGAGATGGCTTGCGTGCCGATTTCCATCCTGGTGGCCCATTTCTTCACGGTGCGACGGGGAAAATATGTGTATTGGGCGTTCCACTTGTCGGTCGCCCTGTTTGTTGTCTTATTCATGATTCGGATATGGAATTCCTTATAGCCTATGGATATATAGGCGTGTTTATCGCCGCCTTCCTGGCGGCCACGGTGCTGCCGTTCAGTAGCGAGGTGGTGCTGACCGGCGTGTTGTTGGCGGGCGCCTCCTACGCGCCGTGCATGATTGCCGCTACGCTGGGTAATTTCCTGGGCGGGATGAGTTGCTATTGGCTCGGTATGCTGGGCAAGGTGGAGTGGATAGAGAAATACCTGAAGCTGGATGCCGCCAAGCTCCGGAAGGTGCAGGATTGGATCAAGGGCAAGGGCTCGTGGATGGGCTTCTTCGTCTTCCTGCCCGGTATCGGCGACTTCATCGCGGTCGCCCTCGGTTTCCTGCGGGCGAATGTCTGGATCGTGGCGCTCTCGATGTTCCTCGGCAAGGCGATTCGATACTGGGTCTGGATGGAGTTTGTCTATAAGGTGCAGGCGTTTATGCTTTAGCGCGGCGCAGCGCTTGCCGCAGATACGCCCAGTCGGAGCGGTTGGGCAGGAATTCCCGGAAGGTCGTGGCGGTCTGCCGGGCGAACTGTACCAGCGAGAAGGCGAGCATCGCGGTGAAGGCGACGCTGGTGCTGATGGCGGCGCCAAGCGTGCCGTAAGGCGGGATCAGGAACAGGCCCGCTACGAGAAGGACGGCCAGCCCGATGCCGGAGCAGGCGGCGCTGTACGGAATCTTCCCGCTGCCGATGAAGTAATGCCCTACGACGCTGTTGCAGCCCAGCGCTACGATGCCCGTGGAAAGGCAGAGGATAACGTCGCGCATCCCCGCGAACTCCGCGTCGAAGAGGTAGTCGGTGTACACCCACTCCGGGATGGCGGCGATGCCCCCCATGACGAGCGCCATCGCTCCCAAGGTCAGCTTGAAGAGGCGCAGGGTGACGCGTTTCTGCTCGGCGGCGTCGGTGGTCTTCGCCACTTGGCTGTATTCGATGAAGCTCACGCTGCGGCTGATGTGCCACACGCTCTCGGACATCTTCGTGCCCGCGTCCAGCAGGCCTACGCATCCCAAGCCACAGAAACGTTCTATCAGGAAGTAGTTCAGGCGCGTCGTGAGTGTCTCCGCCAGGCTATCGGCGCCTGCCCATAGCCCGTAGGCGAACATTTCCCGGAGGAGGCGCGGAAGCGGAGGCGCGTCGCGGAGCGACTTTTTCCGCCGCCAAAGCGGGACGAGTAGCGCCGTGCTGACGACCAGGGCGATGCCGTTGGCCAGGTACAAGCCCCATACGTAGGCACGCACGTCTGCGTGCCTCAGTCCGTAGTAGAGGAACAAGAGGAGGAAGAAGAGCGAGCCTCCTTGCAGCAGGAAGGTCAGGTTGAAGCCTTTGACGCGGTCGTTCCCTAACAGGAAGCGGGAGTTGGCGGTGACGAGCGAGTTCAGTATCGCCAGGAGGTAGATATCGGCCTCGTAAGCGCGGGGCAGCATGCCGACAGCGGCCAGCGCCGCGCACGCCAGGGCGGAGCCTACGAAGTTCCACAGGTAGGCGAGCGGGAGGATCGCCCGCATGGAGTAGCGGTTCATGAAGTAGACGAGCGTGCCTCCGCTCAGGATGCCGTTGAAGATGATGGCGATGTTGATCGAGGCGACGATCAGGCCCACCATGCCCACGCCCGCGATGCCCAGTATCTTCGCGTTGATGAATATCAGCGCGAGGTTCAGCAAGGCTACCAGGTAGCGCGTCCCGATCGTTTCCAGAATCTTCCGCAGCATAATCCCTTAGAGGCGCAATCCGTTTAATAACCGTATGTAAGTGTCGATCGCCTCCCGTATCTCCATCGTCTCGATGTATTCGTCGGCGGAGTGGGAGCGGGCGGAGTCGCCGGGACCGATCTTCACGGAGGGGAAGCGCATCAGCGCTTGGTCGCTGAGCGTGGGCGAGCCGAAAGGCTCCTTTCCCATCATCAAGGCTCGTTGTACGAAAGGATGTTCCCGGTCCGTGCGGCTGGAACTGAGGCGGAAGCTGCGTGCCTTCACCTCGCACCCCACGTGCTCGCGGATAATATCGTACAGGCGCTCGTTGCTATAAAACTCGTTGCTGCGGATATCGACCGTAAACTCGCACTTGTCCGGCACTACGTTATGCTGCGTGCCCGCGTGGATGATGGTGACGGTCATCTTCACGGGCCCGAGCAGGTCGCTTTGTTCCGGGAATTGGTACGTGCTGAACCACTCGATGTCCTTCATCGCCAGGGTGATCGCATTGATGCCCTCATTCCGGGCGGCATGGCCGGCTTTTCCCGTGGCGACGCAATCCAGCACCATCAGTCCTTTCTCGGCGATCGCCGGGCGCATGCCCGTAGGCTCGCCCACCACGGCGAACGCGATCGGGGGCAGCTCGCTTAGCGCGCTCTCGATGCCATTCCGACCGGAGACCTCTTCCTCGCACGAGGCGAGGAATATCAGGTTATACGGCTGTTCCTGCCCGGACAGGGCGCAGAAAGCGGCATACAGCGAGACCACGCTCGCGCCTGCGTCGTTGCTGCCCAAGCCATAGAGCCGGTCTTCCTCGGTCTCCTCGGGCGCGAACGGGTCGCGGGTCCACCCGGAGGCGGGCTTCACCGTGTCGATATGCGAGTTCAGCAAGAGCGTAGGCTTGCCAAAATCGAACCCGGGTGCGATTATCCACAGGTTGTTCCCCTTCCGGAACACCTTATGCCCCTCTTTCTCCCAGCTCGCTTGCAAGAAGTCCGCCACGGCTTCTTCCTCCCGGCTAAACGAGGGCCTGGCTATCATACCTTTCAATAAATCGATCGCTTCGTAGTAGTCTATCATTATTTCAAATTTCAGATTTCAAATTTCAGATTTATGATTTCAAATTTCAGATTTATGATTTCAGTCTTCAAACTTTAAATTTGAAATCTGAAATTTTAAATTTGAAATCATAAATCATAAATCATTCCTTCCACTGTCTCCCGGTCTCGTTCCAATTGCGCTTTGAGTTCCTCTAAGGAATTGAATTTGTGGGCTTCTCGGATGAACCGGAGGAACGCCACGCGGATGCGATTGTTGTAGATGTCTCCGGAGAAATCCAGGATATGCACCTCCAGCGAGATATTCGTGCCGTTGTGAAGCGTTGGGCGGTCGCCGATGTACAGCATTCCTTTGTATCGTTTGCCTTCCACCTCTACCCACACGGCGTAAACGCCCATGCCCGGTATCACCTTGAACGGCTCGTCCACTTCGATGTTCGCCGTGGGGAATCCCAACGTGCGTCCCACTTGGAAACCGCTCACGATGTGTCCCGCCAATTGATACGGATATGTCAGCAGGCGGGCGGCCTCCGCTACGTCGCCTTCCTGTAGCAAACGCCGTATCCGCGAGGAACTTACGGCGGTGTTTCCTCCGTCGTAGGGCGAGGCCTCGATTACCTCCATGCCACACGCCGCACCGTAGGCGACGTATTGCTCGAAGCCGTCCGTCCGGTCGTGCCCGAAGCGGTGGTCGTAGCCAATCAGGAGCGTTTTCACCCGTAGCTTCTCCGCCAAGATGGACGTGATGAATTCCCGGGCGGAAAGGCACGACAACTCGACCGTGAAATCCAGCACGACGCAATAATCCACGCCGGTTGTCTCCAGTTGCCGCAATTTCTCATCGAACGCGTTGAGCAGCTTCGGCTGATAATCTGCGTGTAGCACTGCCCGCGGATGTTTGGGGAAAGTAATTACCGCCGATGGGAGGCCGCGGGATTGGGCCACTTTCCGCATCTCGTCGATCAAGAAACGGTGTCCGCGATGTACACCGTCGAAGAATCCGATCGTGGCGACCAGTCCGTTTCCGCTCCATTTCTCTATATCTCTTACAACAATCATCCTTCCGCTTCCTGTTCCTTTTGGTTTCGTGAGGGCAAAGTTACTATTATTTAAGATTCGCGAACGCTACTTGTAGCTTAAAGTTGTATGATTTGTGATTGGGGATTTCCGCAATTTGACACATCCTCAAGGAATCGGCTCTCTTCCCGGTGATGTCAGCACATAGGTGTGTTGGCAAAGTCACGTACGTGCGTTAGCGTTTTAACATACGTGCGTTGGCGAAGGCACATACGTGCATCCGAAAGAATTGACAATTAACAATTGACAATTGACAATTGGAAGTGTGCCCGTTTCCCCTCTTGAGAGGGGGCAGGGGGTGTGTTAATCAATTGACAATTGATAATTGACAATTATAGGTCCGTGAAACTTATAGGACGGTGGAACCGTCCCACTTTATGTAACCGAGGGTGGAGCGGAGCGACACCTTCGGTTCGCGTACATCCCTTGCCGGAAGCGACCTCGGAGAGGTCGAACAAGGGTGATGTTGTTGAACCTCTTCGAGGTTCCGCCGGAGCAGGGACGGTTTGTCCGCAGGTGTCGCTACGCTCCACCAGCGGTTAATCACCTTCGACCTCTTCGAGGTCTTTTCTTGGCGTGATATATGCTCGCGATAAGCGCTTTATGTGTGCTCAATTCCCTTCGAAGGAGATTTATGTTTCTTTCGAAGGGAATTTTAGTTTCTCTCGAAGGAAACTGGAGTTCCCTTCGGAGGAAATTGGGCGTTAATCAATTGACAATTGGCGATTGACAATTAACGATTTATGATTTATGATTTATGATTGCTGGGTGCATCCATTCCCCTCTTGAGAGGAGGCAGGGGGTGTGTTAATCAATTGAGAATTCACAATTAACGATTGACAATTATAGGGCCGTGAAACTTATAGGACGGTGGAACCGTCCCACTTTATGTAACCGAGGGTGGAGCGGAGCGACACCTTCGGATTGCCTACAACCCTTACCGGAAGCGACCTCGGAGAGGTCGAACCCTTATTTATATAAGGTACGCGCGTACATTTATATATAGCTGTCTAACCCTGTAACGGGCATATACGTTATTTAGATGGTAAAAACCTGAAATTCAATGCGGTATATGCATAAAAGAGGGGT
>DXEN01000051.1 GCA_019114945.1 Candidatus Parabacteroides intestinigallinarum
CTAAGAGATAGAAGAAGAGGTCTGGTAGTTCAGCTGGTTAGAATACATGCCTGTCACGCATGGGGTCGCGGGTTCGAGTCCCGTCCAGACCGCCTCTTACGAGAACAACATTTCTTTGGTCTGGTAGTTCAGCTGGTTAGAATACATGCCTGTCACGCATGGGGTCGCGGGTTCGAGTCCCGTCCAGACCGCACGAATAAAGAGATATAACGAGACTCTGGAGTATACGATACTTCAGAGTTTTTTTTGTGCCCAATCCGGACGGATCCCCTCCTTCCCTATCGTAGCTTATTATATCGCGATCAATGGATCAGTTTAAGCCCTACGACCCCGATCAGGATCAGCGTGAGGAAAAGGAGGCGGAAGATATTCGCCGAGTCATGGAAGAACAGAATGCCGATCAACACGGTGCCAATCGCGCCGATCCCAGTCCAGATGACATAAGCGGTGCCGATGGGGATGCTTCGCTGGGCTATATAGAGGAAATAACCGCTCAACGCCATCGAGAGGACCGACAGCGCGATGAACACCGCGAAGTAGCGGGCGTGCAGGCTCGCCAACTTAAACCCCAAGGGCCAGCCTATCTCGAACAATCCGGCTATCACCAACCACAACCATGCCATACGAAGTTCCCCCTTTCCGCTCTATAATCTGGTTTTCTGAAGTAATAAATAGTCCAACAACGTCATCGCCGCCATCGCTTCCACGATGGGAACGGCCCGCGGCAACACGCACGGGTCATGACGCCCTCGCGCCTTCAACACCGTATCCTCGCCCGCCCGGTTTACCGTCGGTTGCTCCATCAGGAGCGTGGCGACCGGCTTAAAGGCGACCCGGAAATAGATGTCCTGCCCGTTGGAAATGCCTCCCTGGATACCTCCGGAGTGGTTCGTCCGGGTATTGATACGGCCGTTGTCGTTAAAGAACAGGTCGTTACGCTCGGAACCCCGGTACAAGGCGGCGTCGAACCCGTCTCCGTACTCAAAGCCTTTCACGGCGTTGATCGTCAACATAGCGTGCCCCAACGCGGCGTGCAACTTCCCGAACACCGGCTCTCCCAATCCAACCGGCACCCCTCTCGCCACGCAGGTGATGACTCCTCCTATCGTATCGCCTTTCGCCTTCACGTCGGCGATGAGCGCCTCCATCTTGGCGGCGGCCTCCGGGTCCGGGCAACGCACGGCGTTCGTCTCCGCGAGGCTCAAATCGTACGCCTTATAATCGTCCGCCAGGCGGATAGGACCCACTTGCGACGTGTAAGCCTGGATCCGGATCCCATACGGCCGCAACGCCAGCTTGGCGAGGGCTCCTCCCACGCAACGGGCGATCGTCTCGCGGGCGGACGAACGTCCCCCGCCCCGCGGGTCGCGAATCCCGTATTTCATGTCGTAGGTATAATCCGCGTGGGAAGGGCGATAGACCGTCTTCATCTCCTCGTAGTCCGAGGAATGCTGATTCTTGTTCCACACGATGAAGCCTATCGGCGTACCCGTTGTCTTTCCCTCGTAGATGCCGGACAGGAACCGCACCTCGTCGTCCTCCTTCCGAGGCGTCGTAATCCGCGACTGCCCCGGCTTCCGGCGGTCCAGCTCCCGCTGGATAAACGCCTCGTCCACCTCGATACCGGCGGGGCACCCATCGATGACCCCCCCGATACCCGGTCCATGCGACTCGCCGAACGATGTCAGGCGGTATATATTTCCAAACGTATTCATGCGGATATTCCAAGCATTAATGGCATCCACCACAACCACTGCCACAGCTGCCGTCGTGGTCGCCGCAACCGCCACCACAACCGCTACAGCCGCCACAACCGCCCACGGGCGCGGTCAGCGCCGCGATCTCCTCCGCTGTCGCCTCATGCACATCGATTACCTTACCATCAAAGTGCAAGGTCTCGCCCGCCAAGGGATGATTGAAATCCATCACGACGACCTTCTCCTCGACCGCCAAGACGGAGCCATTCATATGGTCGCCGTTCGCGTTCACCATGGGAATCGTATTTCCTTCCTTCACCATCTCGGCATCGAACTTGCCATCCACCTTAAAGAGGTCTTTCGACAACTCCACGACATAATCCTCCCGGAATTCCCCGTACGCGTCCTCCGGCTTAATGGTAAAATGGAAGTCAGCCCCTTCTTCCAGTCCTTCCAGCGCTTTCTCGAACGCCGGGAGCATCATCCCCATACCAAAAACAAACTTCAAGGGAAGCTCGGCCGTCGCCTTTTCCATCAACTCCCGTTCGTCACCTTCTCCCACGTTCAGGTCGTATGAGACCGCTACGTATTTGTTATTCGCTATTTTCATAATGCGCTTATATATATAATGTATAAATCGGTCGCGAAGATACGATTTTATTTCTTTTCCATCGCCGTTTTCAACTTATCCAAAGCGGTCTTCAAGACGGAACGGGGACAGCCCACGTTCAAACGCATGTGCCCCTCGCCGCCGGGGCCAAACATACTTCCATCGTTCAGCGCCAATCCCGCCTCTTCCTTAAACAGACGTACGAGCGCCTCCTGGCTCAATCCCAACTCCCGGCAGTCCAGCCATACCAAGAAGGAGGCCTGCGGCTGGTACACCTTGATCTTCGGGAGGAACAACTTGAGATACTCGTCCACGAAACGCACGTTCTCCATCACGTACATACGCATCTGCTGCAACCACTCGGCCCCATACGTGTAGGCGGCCACCGTCGCCGTGTAGGCGAAGAGCGTGCCGTCGCCAAATTCCCCCGCTTCCAGGAACGCGTAGAATCGCTCCCGGATGCGCTCGTCCGGGATAATCGAATAAGAGGTGACGATACCCGGAATATTGAATGTCTTGCTGGGCGCCATAAAGGTCAAGGCGCACGAGGCGGCAGCCTCCGACACGGTAGCGAACGGATGGTGCTTGTACCGCGGATAAGCCATCTCGGCATGAATCTCGTCCGATATCACCAGGATATGGTGCCGGGCGCAAATCTCCGCCAGCCGCTCCAAGGTCTCTTTCGGCCAAACGATACCACCGGGGTTGTGCGGGTTGCAAAGAATCAGCACCTTGCACCTCTCGTCGATTACCGACTCCAAGTGGTCGAAGTCCATCTCGTACAAGCCATCCGTCAGTTTCAACGGATTATAGACCACCTCGCGCCCCATCTTCTCCGGCACGATGCGGAACGGATGGTACACGGGGGGCTGGATAATCACCTTATCCCCCTCTCGCGTGAAACACTGAAGGGCGAACCCGATGCCTTTCACGATGCCCGGTATATAGCTCAGCCATTCCCGCCGTATTTTCCAATCATGCTTATAACGCACCCAATCGATAATGCTCTGGAAATACTCGTCCGAGCCGAAGGTATAACCCAATATCTCATGCTCGCAGCGTTTCCGGATCGCCTCGATAATAAAATCCGGCGTGCGGAAATCCATATCCGCCACCCAAAGGGGAATCAAGTCCGCGTCGCCATAGTCTTCCCGCAGGCGGTCGTACTTCACGCAATTCGTGCCCCGCCGGTCGATAACCTCGTCAAAGTTGTACTGCTTCATATCTTTATCATTCCTTTCTTACCTTATAGAGCGCGAACTTACGCAAAAAACAGGAGATACGAAAAGCGGGAATCCACACCGTGAACTCCCGCCCTTAAATCCTATAAAAATGTTTGCACGATCCTCCCGCAGGCGAGGCCGTCGCCATAGGGATTGACGGCCTGGCTCATCCGCTCGTAGGCGGAGGCGTCGTCCAGGAGGGTCGATACCTCGCGCGTGATCTTGTCGTAGTCCGTGCCGACCAGACGCACCGTGCCGGCGTCCAGCGCCTCGGGGCGCTCCGTCGTGTCGCGCATCACCAGGACCGGCTTGCCCAGGCCCGGCGCCTCCTCCTGGATGCCGCCGCTGTCGGTCAGCACGATCGCCGACTTCTCCATCAGGTAGACGAAGCTGAGGTATTCCAGCGGCTCGATGAAGAACATATTGCCCAGGCCGGACAGGTCGTCGCCGAACACCTCGTGGATGGGCCGGCGCACGTTCGGGTTCAGGTGCATCGGGTAGACGAAGTCCACCTCCGGATACCTCCTTGTCAGGTCCTTGATAGCCGTACACATGTGGATGAAGCCCTCGCCGAAGTTCTCCCGCCGGTGGCCGGTGATCAGCACCAGCCGACGGCCGTCCCGCAAGCGGCCCACGTCGTAGCCGCCCGCACGGAGCGTCCGCTCTAACTCGGCGTCCAAGGAGGCGTCCGCCTTGATCCTGCTCGCCACCTGGCGCAGGGCGTCGATCACCGTGTTGCCCGTCACCACGATACGGTCCGGGCTCACGCCCTCCTCCGTCAGGTTCCGCTTGCTGAGCGGGGTCGGGGCGAAGTGGTACGTGGCGATACGCCCCGTCAGCTGGCGGTTCATCTCCTCCGGCCACGGGCTGTAGATGTCATGCGTACGCAGGCCCGCCTCCACGTGGCCCACCGGGATTCGCTGGTAGAACGCCGCCAAGGCCGCCGCCGCGCTGGTCGTGGTGTCGCCGTGCACCAGCACGACGTCGGGCCGTGCCTCCCGCAGCACGTCCCGCATCCCCAGCAGCACGCGGGCGGTCACGTCGTACAGGTCCTGCCCCTGCCGCATGATATTCAAATCGTAATCGGGTTGGATACCAAAGATGCGCAATACCTGGTCCAGCATCTCGCGGTGCTGGCCGGTGACGCACACGATGGTCTCGAACGCCTCCGGATGCTTCTGGAACTCCCGCACCAGCGGCGCCATCTTAATGGCCTCGGGACGCGTCCCGAAGACTAATAGGATTCGTTTCATGTCTAATGAGTTTCTGAATTGAGTAGTTAGTAGTTGATAGTTAGTCGTTGGCAGCTCGTCGTTCTTGTTGGTAATCCGATAATGAGGCCGCTCCCGCCGCGTGCCCATCCATCATTTAGATGTACCAAAAACGCTCCCAGGCGTTGGGAGTCTCGTTCCCAGACGCTGGGAGTCACGTTCCCAGACGCTGGGAGTCACGTTCCCAGACGCTGGGAGTGACGCTACCAGACGCTGGGAGTGATACTACCAAGGCTTGGTAGTCACGCTTCCATACGGTGGGAGCGGCGCCTCACTTCCCGTAGATCCCGCAGAAGTCCAGGACGATCTTGTCGTCGTTCCGGGGCAGCGTCTTGAACGGGTCGTGGGCGACGAGCATCACCACGATGTCCGCCCGCTCGTACGCCTCCCGGTAGTCGGTCAGCTTGAACACGTTGTGCTCCCGTACGTTCGGCTCCACCACGAGGATGTCGGCGTTGTTGCGGCCCTGCATCACCTTCGAGACGATGTATTTCGCCGGCGACTCGCGCAGGTCGTCGATGTTCGGCTTGAAGGCCAGGCCCATCATCGCCACGCAAGGCTTGCGGTGGCGCTCCAGCTCGAAGCGCAGCATGGCGTTCTCCACCTTCTCCGCGCACCAGAACGCCTTGTAGTTGTTGATCTCCCGCGCCGTGGCGATCATCCGGCTCTCCACCGGGAAGTCCGCCGTGATGAAGTAGGGGTCCACCGCGATGCAATGACCGCCCACGCCGCAGCCCGGCCACAGGATGTTCACCCGGGGGTGCTTGTTGGCCAGCCGGATCAGCTCCCACACGTCGATCCCCGCCTTGTCGCAGATGAACGACAGCTCGTTGGCGAAGGCGATCTGCACGTCGCGGCTCGAGTTCTCCGTCAGCTTGCACATCTCCGCCGTCTTGCAATTCGTGCGGTGCAAGGTCCCTTGAACGAACCGGCTATAGAACTCGATCGCCTTCGTGGTCGACGCCTCGTCGATGCCGCCGATCACCCGGTCGTTGTGCGTCAGCTCGTAGATCACGTTCCCCGGCAGCACCCGCTCCGGGCAGTAGGCGATGTAGATCTTATCCCGCAACTCCGGGCGCTCCGAGAAGATCAGGTCGCGCATCTTGTCGGTCGTGCCGACCGGCGAGGTCGACTCGATCACGTACAGGTCCCCCTCTTTCAGGCAGGGGAGCACCGCCCGGGTAGCCGCCTCCACGTAGGAGATGTCCGGCTCGTGGTTCCCCTTGAACGGCGTGGGGACGACCATGAAATAGGCGTCGCTCACCTCCGGCGTGGTCGAGGCGCGCAGGTTGCCGTTCGCCACCACCTCGCGCAGCATCTCCTCCATCCCCGGCTCGATGATGTGCAGACGGCCCTGGTTGGTCATCTCCACCACTCGCGGGTTGATATCCACGCCCGTCACTTGTATGCCGTGCTTGGCGGCGATAATAGCCGTGGGCAGGCCGATATAGCCCAACCCCATGAAACATGCTTTCATTTCTGATTGATATTTTAAAAGATTGATGATTAGTTCGTATAAACAAAGAAAAAGCACTCAAATCCTACCCAAACGTACCAATAATAAAAAACGGATTAGATGAATCTGCCGCTTGATACGCACCGGCTCTTTCACCAAACGATAAGCCCATTCCAAATTATGCCTCACCCACCAAGCGGGGGCACGCCTTACGTGGCCGGTATAAACATCGAAACTTCCGCCCAAACCTTGGTAAATCGCCGGATGCCGCTCCAACAACTCCTCCATCAGCAATTCCTGCTTGGGCGAGCCCATCGCCACGAACACCACATCCGGCTTCCGGGCCACGACATCCGCGATCAAGGCCTGCCGCTCCTCCTCATTTTGGATATATCCGTTCCGATACCCCACGATCTGAATACCCGGATAATCCCTCCGCAACCTCGCTACGGTCTCCTCGATCACTTCCTGTTTCCCTCCTATCAAATAAAAGGACCGCCGCTCATCGACGTATTTCGAGATAATCCGCAGCCAAAGCTCACAACCGGGAATCTTCACCACGTTCGTATAACCATGCTTCCGCATCGCCATCACCGCCCCTATCCCGTCGCAATAGCCAATATTCCGATTGATAATCGCACGGGTCTGGTCGGTAGCATGCAAGATCTTCTCCGCGTTAATCGCCACCAATATACCCTTGCGCTGGCTCACGTAAGCCAACAACTCATCTGTCGAGGTAAAGGGATATACCTTCACCCCGTTCAGTGAAACTCTTTCCATTTTATCTGATTATTATATAGAATGCTACGAGGTAAGGTTTCGGCTATTTCATAGAGACGCCGTAACAAGGGCGGCGCGGTGAGGGGGATAGTTACCCCTCTAACAAAGCGTTTAGCTTTTCATATAATATTTAGGGTCTACATGATACTCCATCCATGCGCCCTCTTTGAGATAATTCCTCCGAAGATATTCAATCATATAGCCCCTGATCTCATCACGCCACTTTCCTTTCCCCTTCGTAATAGGACTCGTCAATTGATCCGGTTCATAAGCGTCCCAAGTAACATGCCAATAATTCATAAACGAAGGAGCGTGATTCACACGTAAAATTCCCCATAATGATACGGATTTCGCCTCCGGACTCCATATATCCTCCGCAGGCTTTAAATCCCGCCGCTTAATGCGAGCCATTTTAGCCGTAAAGTCTTTCTTCTTCTCAAATACTCGTTGATAAGGGAATGTCTTGTTATGCAAATCCTTGGCCCGATAATAGATAGGATATCCTTCTACTTCCACCCAAGACCGCTCGATTTCTTCCGCGGAAAGAAACTGATCGCCCAACCAACATTTCCATCCATCACCCGTTTGCCGTATACGTAAATGAGAAGCCACATCGAATCCCGCACCCAATAAATTCATCGAATAATTGAACACATCATCCGACACGCAATCTTCCGACAACATATAATCACCACTTACCGTCTCAATCTCTTCCAACGGGCAGTCGCTACGACGTACAAAAATCAACGGGACTTCATCCGCAAGCATCTGGTCCACGTTCATTTCGGACACATAATCAGGTTTCGGCAATAATGAATCAGGATACATAATAACTCACCTCATCGCGACTTGCGTCAATCTCTCTGCGCTTTAAGAAATAAGCATCCACATGGCGTTGGAAATCAGCCAAGCGGTCATCCCCCATAAATAACAGATCGCCCTCTCGACGTATAGAAAACACCACGGACGGATCTTCTTTATCAATCTCTACCCGAGCCACAAATTCCAATCCGTCATCCACTAACAAATCAAGAGTGACCGCGTTATACCGTCGCCCATAATCAACTACCGCCTTATGGACTTGTTGGTTACTAAACGCCGATATTAATCGACTAACGACCCGACGCATATCGGCGCTTACAGTCCCGCCTTTTTGGATTATACGATCGATTACTTGCGAATATAAAAGATACATCGTTCGTCCAAACGTATACGAAGAACCCGAAAAACATTGCCAAGGCTCCAATTTATATATGTCACTATCGGAAGATGCCATCAACCAAGAGGAATAAGGCATCTCCACCCGGACTATCTCCAGACAACCAAGCGGATACTCCATTCCATTCCGCTGAGTCGAAACCGATGAACCTTTATCCGGATTAGGCATATAATTAGCGAATACCATACGATTACCCTTTCAAAAAAGCATCCACGAAAACCTCGGCCCAATCAATCGACTGAGCGAAGAAAGCATCCAGATCCCCCATCGTATATGCGTTCTCCGGATTACGCATATTCAAATCCGCTTCCATAATCACGCAAGGGATATCCATCCGCGCCTGCTGATCCCTCTTCTTTCCTTGATCCAATTTACAAACACAGGTCAAGGATTCTTCCCGGTCATCTCTTAATTTCTTCTTTTGGATATAACTAACCCGCAAATCCATGTGCTGAGGGACAGCCTCACCTACCGTAGGCACACGCATCACTTTCTTGAAATAATCATTCACAAGGAAATCCGGAGTCTCATCAACCGCTATCGATGGAGCGTAAGCCATCAATAACACACGTTCAATGGATAAACTTTGAAGCATACGGCACAAAGCCTCATGCATCTTCCGTACCAAAGTCTCCTCATCCTCCTTATTTATCGTGACATTTTGGCTTATCACATTAATGCTGTTAGGCACAAACCGGAAAGTCAACTCCATGCTAAACAATTGCCAAGGAACGCCTTCACCTCCCATCGGAGGAGCCGCCATCAAAGGTTGCGGAGCGATAAACCCATCCCCGGAGTTAATAAATGGAGCCACGGAAGCTGACGGGAAAACCCGGTTCAACTTTTCCCGCACTTCTTGCGTGAAGTTTACAAAATTAACCGTAAACACGGTCAACCGACGAAAGAATATGACTCGTTCCATAAACCTGTACCTTTATTAATAGCACAAATATAGAGGGTTTTCCTCTAATGGCAATAATGTTTTCATTTTTTGAGGCAACTCTCGAAGAGTCCTTTAAAAACGCAATAAACAACCGCCCCAGGAATAGCCCACGCCAAAACCGGCTATCAATACGCTTTTACCATTCGTTATGGAACCATCCCGAAGCGCGTTCACTAACGCGATGGGAATCGTATTCGACACAGTATTCCCGTATTCTGACAGACAATAGTAGAACCGATCCGGAGCGATCCTTATCTTCTTCCGAAGGAAATCGAGCATATATTTATTCGCCTGATGGAACACGTACAAATCCACCTCGCCCTTTCCTATATTATTTTTAGAAAGCGTGTCCGCTATCAACGGAGGCACATTATCCAACGTGAAAGTGAATATCTCGCTCCCGTTCATATAGAGATAGTCCGACGATATAGGATTGTTGTTCTCATCGAAACGCAAGTCATCCCGCCTCCGCGGGCAACGCATCCCACCGGATTTGATGATAAGATTCTCCGCCCCACTACCATCGGTACCCAGACTAAAGTTCCCTATTTCCGCGATGCCATCCGCGCTGACCATCGTAGCAGAGGCGGCGTCGCCGAAAATGGTGCGATTCCCCTTATCCCTCGGATGGAGATGCTTGCTATACGTCTCGCCGGTCAGCAACAAGACATTCCCCGCCACTCCAGCCATCACCAAACCTTTTGCCAACGAAAGGCCATAGACATAGCCCGAGCAACCCAAATTGAAATCCAAAGCGCCGATATCGGTTCTTAATCCCAACCTCTCTTGGATAACACAAGCCGATGTGGGCAGGAAATAATCCGGGCTTTGCGTGCAAAACAAAATGAAGTCAACCTCTCGCGGTTCACACTTCCCTCGCTCGAACAGGTTTTGAGCCGCCTTCACCGCCAAGTCCGCGGCCGTCTCATCCGCCCCGGCCACATGCCGCTGGCGCACGCCAACTTTCGACGCTATCTTTTCCACACTCCATTCCGGGAACTCACGTACGATATCCTCGTTCGTCACGATCGTTTCCGGCACGTAATAAGCGATGTCTTTAATGTATGCTTTCCCCATCTTCATTGTATTCTATAAAAGCGTATAACCACCATCTATCAATATATTACCTCCCGTCATCCAACGGCTCGCGTCCGATAGCAGATACACGACCGCATAGGCGACCTCCTCCGGTTCGCCATAACGACCCAACGGATAACGTTTCACATCCTCTTTCAATTGTTCCTCACTTATCTCTCCACTATCTAAAATATGCGTATTTATCATTCCTGGGGTTACTGTATTTACACGAATAGATTTAGCAGCCAACTCTATGGCTATACCTTTTACCAATCCATTCACCGCCCCTTTAGAGGCCGAGTAGACACTTTCCCCAATCAAGGATATGCATACCCCTGATATAGATGAAATAAAGACAATGGAACAACCCTTTCTCAGTTTCTTTTTTCTCAAAAGCCGTTGGGTAAGTAAAGCTGGAGCCTTGAAGTTCACGCCCATAAGGCCATCTATATCTTTTTCAGAAAAGAATTGAAAAGGTTTTGGGGTCGTAAAACCGGCGCATTGCACGACACCATCCAATGGTTCGGAAACAGCATCCACGATACGAGCTAAATCCTCCTCCACGGATAAATCCCCAAGAACCACGCTATGGCGTTCCGGATTCTCCATCCGCCTCAATGTCTCTTCTAACCGAGCCTTATCACGAGCGGTCAACAAGACTTTCGCCCCCATCCGGGAACATTCGATAGCCGAGGCTCTGCCTATCCCGGAAGAAGCGCCAGTCACCAACACCGTCCTTCCTTCCAATGAAAATGGATTATATATCATTTCCTGCTCTTTACCACATTATACAAATCCTCGATGGTGGTCGCCTGCCGGATATCATCCCCCTTGATGCGGACGTCATATTCCTCGTCCACCATGGCGATGATTGACAACGCCATCAACGACGACCACTCATCCAAATCCTTGAATACGGTATCCGCCTTGATATCGCTGGCGTCCGTATCCTCTAATTGCTCCGCGAAATGCTTGATAAAATCATTTAAATCCATAGCTATCATAATTCTACAATTAAAAACAAGAATATTTATTACTTCATACAAATCCCCTTTAGCGGGATCAACTATCATTTTGACATTTTGTATCCGGAAGTCCGTGAGAATCGCATAATCCGGGCCAAGGAGCGACTCGGCCGCGAATCCGTGTTAAAATTTCAGCAAATAACTGGCTGTTAGCAGGATACTAAAAAACGCCCTTTCATTTTAGCACAACCGATACATGATAAGATGCTTTTTCTTCGAGAGAAAAGCCTATTTCCCTTCGGAGGGAAGTAAATTTTCTTCCGAAAGAAACTGTTTTTCCCTTCGGAAGAAAGTAAAATCGCCTTCGAAGGGATAAAAACATACCTTTGATGAAACGAAAACACACCTTAAAAGCCTTCCGTTCATGCGAGCGTTTGCGGCGGATTACACAAGCGATCACATCGTATCGCATTGACTATCAATAGATAACATATAAACACTCACGTAAGTCACCGCGAACGTTCGTGTGAACGGACTTCTATTTCGATCTTTTTTGAAAAAGCATGTGTTAGCGAAAATCCACTATTTAAAGCGGATTGTCACCAATAATACCAATTGGCTTACTACTCTTATTTCACCAACCATGCCAACGAACGGTAAATCCATTAATGATTCATTCGTATAGCTTGAAAGGTGATTAGGTATAATGTCGCCCTCGTAAAACGATAAACAATGCGATAGTGCGGATGTAACAAAAACGTGTAATATTTCCGTTTGTCTTTTGTACGTCTTTCATCAATAATTCCCATTCGTGGAAAACGGGATAAATCACGAATCGTAGATTCTAAATCGTCAAGATATTTCAACAAGGCCTTTTGCCCCATTTGCGTCGCGTACCATTCGGAAATCGCATCGTGTTGTCGCAAGAAGGTTTTAGATGCTTTTATGGTTAATGCCTCCATTTCGTAAACATCATATCCACCTCTTCTCGCGAGGCAAAACCCTCTTTTTCCGCGGAATCTATAACGGCATCCAACTCTTCTTCCGTAAACATGCAAGGCATAGGCTTCTTCGCCTGCAGTAAATCCAAGCAATCCTGCAATTTACGCTCATCGCTCGTTTGGTCGATAAGCGCGATCAGCCGATTCCTCAATCCTTGAAGATGAGCGGTATTATATGCTACTACCGGTTCCGAAACTTTCATTGCCTTTTCTAATTGTTACTATGGCGCAAAGGTAAGAACTACCTCTTATAAAAACAATATCACGTAGCGATCTCCTTACGGCAATCGCCTATTATCATTCTATCCCCAAGGCTTGTTTCGCCCGCCCGATAGCCTCCAATAGCTCCGGAGTCACCGCATGTCGCCCGCCATAAATCGAGCGCCCTTGGGCAAGCTGGTCGAAAAAGCATTGGGCATACTTCAGGGCATCGATGAGCAGCGCCTCGCTCTCTCCCAACGGGTAAGCTTTTACCCCACCGCAAGCCTCCAAAGGCTTTCGCAAGACAACCCCATCCCGCGAGATACACTTCAACGGGTGATGGCATTTCGTGGAGACAATCAACGGCTTTCCTTCCCCATCATAGCAGGTCACAGGATAATCGTCCGCGGCATAAATGTCGATGGGGTAGCTGTCGCCCAGCGCGTCCTCCAGAGCGTGGATGGCGGTCACATTATTCAGGGTCGCTCCCAGCAACAATATCTTGCCTTTGTTCTGGAAGAGCTTCCAATATGGGCTATGTGGTCCGAAGGGGGTTTTATCCAAATGGTGTGTCGCCGTATACTCAGCGGCCCGCTTGCCTATCGCCACGACCGAGTGGGTGGGATGAATACTTCGGCAAGCGTCCGGTCGGGCAGCCAATCGCTCGTTCACGGCGCCCATGGCGATATCGGCGGTACGCACGTCGAAAGTCGGATTCATCCGCAAATATTCCCAAAAGCTTCCCCGATACGGCAAGGCGGATACCAACAGGGTGTAACGCTCCGTATCCACTTTTCGCGAAAGCGTATCGGCGATAAACTTAGCGCCGCCTTCTATCTTCCCGACATTCAACATGGAAGTATGTAAAAAGATATCGCTTCCCCAGTCCAACCGATCCATGAGTTCCAAGAACTCCGCCTTGGATACTCTCGTGCGCTTGGCTCGCTCCATGCCTTCCCGGAGCTCCCGTTCCATCTGTATCTTCCGCAACCGCTCCTGCAAGGGACGAGGTGCGTAATACAATGCGTATTTAACCGCGATCTTCAGTGTCTTATTCATATTTCCGAGATGGTAATAAACGTATCGCCCGTCCGCTTATGGAGCTCGCAAAACCGAGACAACTCCCGCACGGAATAGGGATTGGCTAACTTGGGATGACCGATCACGCAAAACAACGCATCCCCTCTCCGCCTTGCCGCTTGATAAGCCGACTCTAAGGCTCCGATTTTGAAGCCATCGATCGTCGCCATCGAGACGGTCCGGCGGGTTAGTCGCTCCCGTATGCTCTCGTTCGTCGCCTTCACGGATTGCCCGTCACCCCACGGTCGCATACCCGGTACCTTTAGCAGACGTGTCGCCACGTATTTCCAATAGAATAACGGAGAAACCGTATGCATACTGATGGGTACCTCCGTAAACGCTCCTTCCGGATTAGGCACGTTGATATCCGCCCCGAAGCGATACGCCGCACCTTCCGGAGCTGTCCGATAGTCATAGGTCTGCTGGGGCGATTGATAGCGCTGCCCCGGGCATACCGAGGAGTCCACCCGGATACCGTTTTGGGCGAACAGGGCCGTCAGGCGCTGGGTGGGTTGCGTAGAGAAACCACCCGCCCGGAAAGCGTGTGTCGCATAACCCAACACCTCGTCCAAGTGATTCTTGGCGGAGGTGAAAATCCGCCGCGCTTCCTCGAATGGCATGTCGCACAGTTTATAGCGGGTATGATCCAACCGCCACCTCCCGTTCTCGAATGTCGAGTAATGCCAATGCGGATGGATATGCAACTGCAAGTCGTGCCCCGCCGCTTTCAACGCCCGCAGATGCGACACGATCCGCCGATACTCCGCGTCCAGCGCCGTGTAATCCGCTTTCAATTCAAAAAGCCGGTACAAATAGGTCGCGTCCACGAACAAGGTGAACCTTGCCCCGGCCGGTCCTGCCGCTTCAGCCAATCGCCGCGTCGGTTCCACCAGGCAACGTTCCACCGAGCCCGTCCGCTCCCCTAAGAATAACTCGTAATCGAGTGTCAGAAGGATGCGCACCTTATATGTATTTAATTTATTAAAAGAAATCAACCACGATGATGCATGGCCCTTATTTTAGGCACCGTATCGAGTACATCGATCGAATGGAAAGAAACGCCCTCTTCTTTCGTTACCGTTACGATATCGCGATAGTTTTTCGAACCCATATACGTTCGGATATTGAACGACGGAGATTCTTCCAGCACACGCTCATTCTCTTTTTGATAAAGTACGACCTTGTCAAAAAACGAGATGACATACCCATTGGGCACTTCCGCTACTTTCAACGGCTTTCTTCTCGATATCTCCCCTCGTTCATACGGAACCCGTTTCACGACGGGAGAATAGTAGACCGCATTCTCTTCTTCTTTAACTTTAATCGCGCTATTCAATACTATGCCGTTATCCATCAGGAAGAAACTTTTCCCAGAGACATTAAAACAATAACGTATGTTCTCCATCGGTATCCCCGATCGTGACATCATAGCGTCCCTATCGAAAGAGGAGGCGGCGAAATCCACGATTCGTTTCTTCTCCACTACATCGCCAAAGCGAAAACGCTCCTTCGAGTCAGGCTCCAGAAGCCCCGTCGTGTTTCGCAAATACTGAAACGCGTTGGCTGAACTGTAATTGATCAAATCAAAATGGCTCCACCCCGTACGTAAGGATCTGCCGGCGATATGGTCGCGGTCATTGATACGTACACAAGCGTCTTTTACCAACGCGTCCCCATAGAGCAATCCCTCCTTATCCGCGGAAAGGACCACTTTCCCCGCACGAGCCGAGACGGCGATAACCTTCGAGTCGAAACATTTCTCAAAAGGAGTTGGATGGAGCGAGTAATCCGGGCTTTCAAAATCAGGGCGAAGCCTCGATTCCATCAGCCCGCTACGGCTCGCCACGAACATACGCATATCGTACATATACACATCCAAGGGCATATCTTGCCACGTACCCATGGAATGGCAATCGTTCTCGATGCTGGCGAAATCGATCTCAATCCGTATTTCCTGCGCCGCCTTGTCCCAAAGCTTACTTATCGCCTGCCGCACCTCATCGATACCTAACAACAACGATGCCGCCTTGCTCCGGAAATACTCGTTGTGTAAGAACGCTAATTGAATCAGCTTCGCATATCGCGAATATCGCTCGCATAATTGATTGATTAAATACGGATAAGAGACATAAAGGATACGTCCATCCTCCATCAAGAGAAACAGATATCCACCGTATAAATAACTCTCTACGGTGCGCGCCTTTATCGTAAACTGAATCGTTCTCATATCTCATGCCGCATCAAGCGGATGTATGTTATTCTATCTATAAGTTGTTGATCAAACCAAAACGCTATCAAATCCTCTCCTATCTCCAAACTATCCACCGGATAGCCATGCCACGGATCCGCCTCGTTCCGTGTCGCCGGGAAAAAGGCCAATCGTTCGTCACCATCCTTGCCTAACACCATTCTGCAACTATCAAGCATCCCATACAAACCGGACTCATCATCATTCATCCAATTCGCCCTATCACCCAATGAAGTATCAGCCAATTCAAACACATTGTATTGCTGACTTGGATCTAAAATCCACCGGCTCTTATTCGCCCTCCGTGCCGCCGTCGGGTTATGGTAAGGCATTGGCATATAAAAATGTCCGTTCGGAGTCGGACCGAACTTCCCGTCTTTCATCGCATATGGCTTGAATTCGAATGGCATATATGAATAGCAAGGTTTATTTTTTTCGATTGATTATTACACAAAGGTAATGATTCTTTCGTTTACAACAAGTGTCAGCCTTGAAAAATCTATCCGCTCCCCTAAGAATAACTCGTAATCGAGTGTCAATAGGATTCGCATCTTATATGTAATTCATCTTTTAAAAGATAAGACAATGCGTTAAACATAAATGCGTTGCTCCAACGCATATACGGTGTTTTATTCGTCATCCAGTTATGTTTCTGAAAATAGAAATACCCGTTCCCGTCTTGCATATGCTTCACCGTCCAGACAAACACATCTTCCGCCAGTCGCTTATAGGAATCAAACAATCCCAGCTTGTGCAAAACCACGAATATCTCCCCGCAACAATGAATATCGATGGGATATTGACGGTCATGATAATATTTAGGGACATGATTCCGGTCGAAATGATGCGTAAGCATAAACGTCGCGCCTCGATCAAGAGCGTCATCGTAAATCGTCTCCCCTGTAATCTCTTTATAGGTTTGTATCGCCTCCAAATTGTAGCCGGTATGGAAATTATCGATCCATCCTTGCATAGATCCATTACCATAAGGCCAACTGCCATCCGGATTTTGCGCCTCTACGCACGTATCTATCGCTTGCTTGGCGATCTCTTTGTAAGTACGATCCCCATTCAAGTCATAGCAACGCAGCAATATGCGCGCTCCCAATAAAGATGCGTTATAAACGCTATCGTTTCCCGGATAGGGAGAATATGAGAACAAAAAACCACTCTTATACGGGGTACGATGCAAGTCTTTCATTACGAAACGAGCGGTTTCCAACACCTCGTCCCGATATCGTTGCTCCCTTGTAATCGCATACGCATGCGCCAATGCCTCCACTGCGAAGGAAGAAGCGACTACCGTAGGCGTATGGGGAGGGAAAAAGAAATGCAATCGCCCTTGCCAACCAGTAGGATATCCCCAACCGGAAGAAGAAATTCCCTTACTCCGAAGCGAAATCAAAAGCGAGGCAACTTCCTCTATTTGCCTCAAACATACACTTAACGAATAGTCATCCGGCAAGGGATAACCGTTCTTAAGTATATCATAAAGATTGCAATAACCATTCAAGAACAATGCGACGCCCTTCGCGTTTAATAACTTGGGGATACGCAATAAAGGTCTTACATTAAAGTAACCCAACCGATGCCCGGTTAATTGCTGCACGAAAAAGCGGATAAAAGGACTCTTCCCCAAGACCGTTTTACTCAACAGCGGGGATTCTATACTATCACCCACATCCCACCCCTTATACCGCTCTCGCTCGCAATAATCCTTCAAGCGCCACAGGGAATCAATTACATCAACACTCCTCATCTTTCTTTATTCGTATAATCTTAGCGGGAACACCCGCTACCACGGCGTTATCCGGTACGGGTTTATTCACGGCCGCATTAGCTCCGATAACAACGTTATCGCCATAACACCACCGAAATACCCTATAAAAGAAAATAGCGTTTAACATATTAAAGCGTACAAAAATATAATTACAAACTCACTCTACTAATCAATGGCAAGAATTTACCATTTGATTGAAATATCAATTGATCAACGAACCGCAATTCAACTTTAGAATCCGAACCTAACGCATTCTTAAAATGCGATACTAAAAACCTCGTATCGGCTTCCGTATACTTTTTATTGGGGATAAGCAATACGATCAATTCTCCTTTCCGTTCTTGGATATATTGCAAACCATCAATATGCTCATAAATCTCCGAATGTAGATTCAACGCTGTCTGCGACGTATATCCTCCATCCTTACGATAAATAAGGGATTTATCCCTATGCCCTAATACCGCATCCAAAAGCTTATACGCTAAGCCATGTTTGGGACATTCTTTATCAACATACGAGGAATAATCCCCCGTCCGATAGCGAATCAACGGGAAATAACGATTAATGAAAGTCGTTCCCACTAATTCCCCTTGCCTATTTGGCTCCTTGATAACCAGACTATTCGAATCGATCAATTCCGCATATCCATAACAAGGTTCGATGTGATAATAATTAGAATTTGGACAAGTTCCTGCCATAAT
>DXEN01000052.1 GCA_019114945.1 Candidatus Parabacteroides intestinigallinarum
ATATAACTTGCTTATGTGATTTTTAGCCTTCGAAACAATAGCCGAATCCTAATCGAGTGACGATGTTTTTTCCGTATATCCCGATTTTTTTGCGTAAACGGGTGATGTTAACATCGATGGTGCGATCGAGCACGTAAACCTCGTCTTTCCATACACGCGACAGGATTTCTTCTCGCGAGAACACGTTCCCTTTGTTCTCCAATAAGAGCCGTAGGATCTCGAACTCTTTCTTGGTCAAGGGAATCTCCGCCCCGTCCACGCTTGCCTTGATGCGTTTCGTGTCTAATATTAGTGTTTTATACTCCAAGCGCTCCATCTCTTTCTCTTTGCCTTGCTCCGAGGTCCTTCGAAGCACGGCTTTCACTCGTGCGATTACTTGCCGGATAGAGAAAGGCTTCGAGATATAGTCGTCCGCTCCTAAATTGAAGCCTGTAAGCATATCATTTTCTGTATCTTTAGCGGTCAGGAAGATGATGGGGATACGTGCGGTCGCCATATCCTGCCGCAAGATGCGTGCCATTTTGAACCCGGAGATTTCTCCCATCATGACGTCTAATAATAGCAGGTTATACGTGGCTAAATCCAACTTCAACGCTTCTTCCGCGCTATAAGCGGTATCGACCTCATAGCCTTCTATTTCTAAATTGAATCGGAGGATCTCGCATAAATCCTCTTCATCATCCACTACCAGAATACGAGTTGCTTCCATTTATATTATACCTTAAAATATTATACGATATGTGTAGGGGCTTTCCGATTTTATCGCAAAGAGCTTTCCCTTTTATTCTCACATCCTATATTTGTACGCGAAGAACGTCTATCATTATTTCGGGAGAATGAAATAGATGTTACAATCCTATGGCAATACATGCTTTTTTATTTTTATTTTGATTGAAATGAGAGAAGTACAATTTTTTGTTTTAGCTCGCTAAATGCCACGTTGGATTCGGTGACGACCTGGAATGTATAGCGATCCTGATAGGTATGGATGAACTTTTCCATTTCATTCGCTCCGATCAAGAAGTAGCCTTCGCTGGGTTTGTCTTTCTCGAAATTGTGGAAGATATTCCCCATATAGAAGTTCAGTCCATATAGGTTTCTGTATTCCCGTAAATTGTTCATGACGTAGATGTTTTTTTCATTCAGGGGATAATCTCGCATGATGCGCTCGGCGAATGGCTTGCATGAATTTCCCTCCCGGATGCTCCGCATAATTACTCCGTCGATTAGCAAGTTGACGGAGAATGTCAAGGCGATTGTTGCGTATAGAATCTTGATGTTTATCTTCTTGGACATCTGGTAATATACGATTCCCAAAACAAGCAAGTTAAAGATGACGATGCTGATCGTGAGCGGGCAGGGATGAGCCAACGTCTGGGTAACAATCCGCACCGTGTCCAGTGTCGATGTGTCGTGCGTATAATGGCTGACAATGAAAAGGGGATCGATCGCACCGAATATCGTGAGTAGGAGCGCGATCATGACTACGCTAACCAACGAGGCGAGGAATGCGGCGAATATACGGGTTACCTTTGTTCGGTATTCCGTGAGATATAGGGCGTATTGCGCTAAGAAGAGGGCGATGAACGGATAAGCGGGCATCAGATAGACGCTTCGTTTGCTAGAGGGAATCGAGTAGAAAAAGAGAATGCATACTAAGGCGACTAAGCTGAACAAACGTACCTTTTCCATCGAACGAACGCATGTCCACGTGTCCCGAAGGATAGTCCGGAGCGATCGACCCGGTTTATGGAGTTTCAAGCCGAATAGCGAGAAGAAAAAGAAAACGGTCCAAGGGATGAATCCGGCCGATAGTGTCATGAAATTATACCATACGCCATTCTCATGCCCGAGATCGTAATGAATGTCCGGTGTGTTTAAATGGAGAAAACGGGCGAAATTTTCCGCTAAAACGATATTGAGAAATTGTTCTCCTCCTTGTTTCCAAGCGGCGATATACCAAAGCATCGGTAGGAAGAGGGAAGATATTCCCGCGTATAGTAGTGCCTTGAAGATTGATAGATAGCTGTATTTGCCGAGCATGAGTAGGTAAACTGCGAATACGAAAAGCGGCAATACGATACCTACCGGCCCTTTCGTGAGCACGGCGCATCCCAATAGTAGGGGAATGATGACCGGTAAACCTTTCAATTCTAATTTGTCTTCCCAACGGTATAGCTGGAAAAGCCCTAATACGATGAAGGTAGTAAGGAGCATATCTACGCGGGTGGTCATGGCTGCCCGGTGAATTTCCACGCAGGTGACCATGAATAAGGTGGCGATGAATGCTTCTTGGAATTTCCGGATTCTTCGTCCGAAGAAAAGCAGGACAAAACCTATCAATGTGATAAACGCTAAGGCAGATGGCAGACGGGAGGTAAATTCGGATACGTACCCTTGCGGGTAAGAGAAAATGGCCATTAGCCAATGCGCCATCGGTGGCTTAAACGCAAATTCGTCGGCGTATGCCAGCGGGAGTACCCAATTCCCGCTTTCGAGCATTGATATTGCCACGACCGCCTCTCTGGGTTCCCCTTTTGTGGAGAAATCGCCTAAGCCGATCCAAGGCAGCACGGATATCATACAAATGAAGACAATCAATGTTATCGGCTTTTGCAGATAAAGATACTGAAGTGTAGGTGTACGCATATTCTGAATATTATATATAGAGGGGTTTTCCCCTAACTTGTTATGAAATGATTTTGCAAAAGAACGATTTTTTGCGGACTTTTCTCGCTTTTCGAGGTGATTTTTTTAGAGGGGCAGAAAAAGAAGAGGGAAGGTGAGGAGAGGTAAGGATGGCCTTTTTATCAAAGAAAACGTTTTTCCCGCTCCATTCTCGTGGGGGGAAAACGTTTTTATCGCATTCGGAATAGTAAGTTTATTTACTTTTTTCCAAGATGATACGTGCGACGCGAGCCTGGATTTGCATCAAAGTTTTAACATCCTCGTTCTCGAAGTCGATATCGGTCGCTTTCAAGCTTCTTTTTGTGACTACGGGTGCTGTTTTAGCAGCGGCCAATTCTTGAACCAATTCATCTACTTGTTCTTTGATTTTTTCTGCTTTCTTTGTGTAATCGATAGTACGTGCCATAATTGAATTATGTGTTTATTTATTAATCACCCGCGAAGGTAATATACATTTTTGTAATGTGCCTAATAATGCTGTATATATTCTGTTATGATAGGCTCAATTGGCGAGTACCATATTACGAGATTAATTTTAGAAACTTCTTTTTCGGAGTATATTCTGCTTTATGCGAAGTCGTGAATCGTTTGGCACGGTCGCTTTTATTTTTTATTTTCGCGATAAAATATAGCTGTGCTGTCGATGAGTCAAAGATATCCTTCCGCTTTGTTGGAGAATGCGGTGAACGAACTGGCTTCATTGCCGGGAATCGGTCGGAAAACCGCGCTTCGGTTGGCTTTGTATATGTTGCGTCGGGACATGAATTATACGGAGAGTTTCGCGTCGGCTTTGATCGCTCTTCGTCGCGACGTGAAGTATTGCAAGGTGTGTCATAATATATGCGATGATGAGCTTTGCCCGATTTGCGCCAATCCTAACCGGGATCATTCCTTGCTTTGCGTGGTGGAGAACGTGAAGGAGGTGATGGCGATTGAGAATACGGGGCAGTTTCGAGGGGTTTATCATGTGTTAGGTGGCGTGATATCGCCGATGGACGGGATTGGCCCTGCCGATTTGCGTATCGATAGCTTGGTGCGGCGAGTGGCGGAAGGCGGGGTGCGGGAGGTGATCTTGGCGTTGAGCACGACGATGGAGGGCGATACGACCAACTTCTTTATCTATCGGAAACTGTCGGGCTATGATGTAAAGGTGAGCGTGATCGCTCGGGGCGTCTCCATTGGTGACGAGATCGAATATGCCGACGAGGTTACGTTGGGTCGCTCGATTGTCAATCGCACGGCGTTTAGTTTGACAAATAATCCATAATTCATTGTAAGGGATGGCAAAGATGTACGAAGAGACGAAATTGTCCGTGATTATCGTCAATTATAACGTGAAGTATTTCTTGGAGCAATGCTTGCGCTCGGTTCGTGCCGCTACGGTGGGAATGGACGTGGAGGTGTTCGTCGTGGATAATCACTCGACGGATGGCTCTATCGACTATTTACGACCCCAGTTTCCGGAGGTGACTTTTATTGAGAATAGCGGGAATCCGGGTTTCGCTAAGGCCAATAACCAGGCGATTCGCCTTTGTTCCGGCGAGTATGTATTGTTGCTGAATCCCGATACCGTGGTAGGCGAGGAGAGCTTGCGTACCCTATGCTACCAGATGGATGAGGATTTGACGATCGGGGCGATTGGTGTGAAGATGTTGAACGGCCATGGTGTTTTTCTACCAGAGAGCAAACGCTCGTTTCCTTCACCGTGGGTGTCATTTTGTAAGTTGTTCGGTCTTTCCCGCTTTTTCCCGCGCTCTTCCCTTTTCGCTCGTTATAGCTTGCCTTACTTGGATTGTGATAAATCGCATGAGGTAGAGGTGTTAGCGGGGGCGTTCATGTTGTTGCGGCATGAGGCATTGGATAAAATAGGCTTGTTAGACGAGACGTTCTTTATGTATGGCGAGGACATCGACTTGTCATGGCGCATGGTATTGGGTGGTTATAAGAATCTGTATGTGCCGGAACGTCTTTTACATTATAAAGGAGAGAGCACGAAGCATGGCGATTTGCGTTACATAAAAGCCTTTTATGGGGCGATGCTGATTTTCTATAAAAAATATTATCCAAAGTCGGGATGGCTGATGCGCCTTTTGATTCAATGTGCGGTAGGATTGAAAGCGGGTTGGGTGGTTGTGTCTGGTCCGTTCCGCCGGAAAAGGAAGCCCGCACGGCATCGGCGGTTGTTGGTCTTGTGCCGGGAGGAACACTTCGAGGCGGTCAAGGCTGCCTGTGTGAAGGCGATGCCCTCGTTGGAGTTCGTGAACCTGTGGAATTTGGACGAGGAACGGGTAATGAGCGCGATTTGCCGACGGAACCAAATGAAAGGTTTTACGGATTATGCGTTCTGTTTCCCAGACGCCCGGTATGAGCAGATGCTTTTGTTTATGGACAAGCTTGAGAATAAGAAAGCGATTTATCATATATACACAAAGGACAGCGGGCGGTTGGTGTCGCCCGGATCATGAGGATATGGCATTGTTGGAGAATGAGCGTGTTTGTTTGAGGGCGTTGGAACCGGAGGATTTAGAGTTATTGTATCGCTGGGAGAACGACTCCGAGTTGTGGGAAGTGGGCAATACATTGGCGCCTTATTCCCGTTATATATTAAGGGAATATATAGCGGGGAGCGACCGGAGCATTTACGAGACAAGGCAACTGCGTCTCATGGTCGTGGAGCGTGCTACGGGCGCCTCTGCTGGGCTCGTTGATTTATTCGATTTCGAGCCGCGTCCGAATCGGGCGGCGTGCGGTATTTTGCTCGATTCTTGTTGCCAGGGTCGCGGCTTGGCGACGGAAGCGTTGCGGGTATTGATGGATTATGCGTACACATTCTTGAGGTTGCGCCAACTTTATGCGCACATACCCGTAGCCAACGAACCCAGCAAACGCTTGTTTATGCGTTGTGGTTTCGTTGAGTCCGGGGTGCTGAGGGACTGGATTCGCACAAGACGGGGATATTCCGATGTTTGGGTCTTTCAATCATTCAATGATAACATGGATTAATTGAGGTAAGGATCTTTGGGATATTTGGTCCATGCCAGAAAATCCTTGCCTAAGAGTTTGACGGAATTTTTCCAATATTCCTCGCCTTCGGCGGTTAGGATATCTGTTGCCATCGTGCGACTTACCGCCCATGAATTATGCTTGATCTCACGCGCTAATTGTCCTTCGGACCATCCGGAATACCCTAAGAAAAACTTTACTTTGCCTTCGATGGAATGCCCGCTTGTTATATAGCGTTTCAATGCCTCGAAATTCCCATCGAAATATAAGGATTCGTTAATCCTTAAAGAATCCGGAAGAATTTGTTCGCCCAAGGAATGGATAAAGAACAAATGATTCGCGCTGACCGGTCCTCCTAAATAAATAGGCATTTTAGGACATAGCTCAAATTCGTCAAAAAAAGAATTTACGGTCAAATCTGTTTTCTTGTTTACTATGAATCCCATCGATCCGTGTATCGTATGTTCTACAAGCAATACGACAGAACGTTGGAAATAGGCATCTCGCGAGAAAGGCTCAGAAATAAGAAGGCTTCCCTGGATGGGAAGAGTGTCGTTGTTTGTAATTTTAAAAATATTTTTATAAGATGCCATGACGGTGAATATTAGATTGTTTGCTAATTCACCGACAATATAGGACGTTTTTTAATAGTAAACAAATGAAAAGCCCGGTATTTGTGTTAATAATAATAAACATACCGGGCTTAGGGTTAAAAATGCCGTTTAATGATTTGCCTTGAAGAGTTTTAACCGTTCCTCCAGCAAGTCATATTGATGATCTTTGATGAACGATGTGCAGGCGCGCAGCCCTTGCTGCTTGCTGCCTGTGGTACTTAATGATATAGCGCTGATTCCATAATAAATTAATTCTTCCATCAATTGTCCGCCTGTCATACCCGGATAACCGATCGTAAAATAGAAACCGTCGGCGATAGGCTGGTCTAAGTCATGATCGTAAACAATTGTGAAACCGTATTTCGTAAATATTTCCTTGAGCCGTTTTGCCCGGCGTCCATATTCCTTGATTTGTGATACGAAATCGAACGTGCCGTCGGCCGCGGCCTTGAACATGGCGGCCAGCGCGTATTGGGCGGAATGGCTTGTCCCGGAAGAGAGCGCGTATAAGACGCGGTGGCTGTATACCGTTCCGAATGTTCCGCCGCCGTACCTTTGGGTTAGCCCGGGATAGGCTCGATGATACAACTTGTCGGAGATCGCTGTCACACCGATGCGTTGTCCCGCGTAACTGAAAGCTTTCGAACCGGAGATTTGCATGATGTAATTATCCGTGTAACGGGCGACGGTTGCTTGATAAGGCGGCTCGAAAGGACGGCCCAGGTCTTTGCGGAAATCCATGGCGAAGTAAGCGAGGTCCTCGATGACGATTACATCGTATTTGTCGGCTAACTCGCCAATGATCTTCAACTCGTCGTCGGTGAGGCAGAACCAGGCGGGGTTGTTCGGGTTGGAATAGATCAACGCCGCTATATTACCCTTGGACAGATGGGCTTCCAGCGCTTCCCGTAACCGTTCGCCCCGGTACTCGTAGACATCGAACGAGTCGTATTGATAACCCATGACTACGATTTGTTGTTTCTGCACGGGGAACCCAGGATCGATGAATAGGATCGTGTCTTTGCCCGGCGTGCATTGGCATGCGGTCAGGAACGACGCGAATGTGCCTTGCATAGAACCGGTTACGGGTACGCATCCTTCCGGATTTATATCTACGTTGATGAATGCCTTGATGAAGCGGGCCGCTTGCTCTTTTACCTCGGGTATGCCGTTGATGTTCGGGTAGATAGAGGCAACGCCGTCTTGTAATGCCTTGATCTCGGCTTCTACGCCCACTTGCGCCGCGCGTAATCCGGGTACGCCCATTTCCATGTGGATAAATTCGGTGCCTGTTTCTTGCTCCAATTGCGTGGAGATGGCGACAACCTCGCGGATTGTCGCTTTCCCGAAATCGAGAATGCCGAAGCTGTCTATAACTCGCTTGGCCGTTTGATAATCGATAGGAGTATTCATTTTTATAGTGTTTTTTAATTGTGAATTATGAATTACGAATTCGTAGCTCGTAATTCGTAACTCGTTCATGTTTTTTCTTTATAATAATGGTAACGCTCCATCACCTCCAGCACATAGTTGAAAGTCTCGGAGCCTCGTAAATAGCCGTGCTTACATACCGGGTCGTTGTAATATTCCGGTTCGTTCTTCAAGCGGATGTATTCCGCTACATTATTGTCCCAGATCGTGGGATCCTTACCATATTTCTTCGCTAACCGTTGCGCGTCGTAGACGTGCCCGATGCCGGCGTTGTAGGCGGCGAGCGTGAATTTGATTTTCTCTTCCGGGTTCTTGATCTCGGAGAAACCTTGTCGGAAACGGCGCAAGCAATCCACGCCCACACGAATGCCGGTATCGGGATTTTTTAGCTCATGTGGTGTGACGCCTAACGCTCTCGCGGTGTTGGGCATGATGCCCATAAGCCCTTCCGCACCGGCCCACGATACGACCGTGGGGTTGAAATGGGATTCTTGATAGGAGATAGAGGCCAACAGCCGCCAGTCCCATCCGATAATTTTGGCGTGTTTTTGAAACAATGCGTCGTAGGGGGAGATATGCCCTTCCTTGATGACGGGTATATCGCCCGATAGGGGCTGTTTGCTCAACTCGAAATATCGTTTGGTAATAGCCTTGAGCGAAGAGCGGTTCCCGGCTTTATTCGAGGCCCATGCGTCGAGTGCTTTCGCCAGTTCCGGGCTGCTGGAGCGGACAATCCAGTAGGATCGTTGGGAGAAACTGAGTTTTAAGCCTATGTGGATGTTCCAGAAATAGGTTTTGTTCAGTCGCGCCATGTTATCGTCGCAAATCGTATAGGGAATCTCTCCCGTGGATACTTTCTCGATAAGGTCCTCGGTGGTTATAGAATCGGTTTCTACGGTATGGATGCGAATGCCTCCCCCTAATTCCTCGTTTAAGTTGGCCAACCGTTCGAAATATTTGGTATGCGGTTTTACGTAAACCGTTTTCCCGATTAATTGGGGGACATCCGTGAGGAGCGTATCCTCTTTATTCGCTCGTTGAATCAATACTTGCTGGGTGATTTCCTCGTGGCCGCAATAGACAACCCTTGATTTCAACTCGTTGATGATAGGAATCGGGAAAGCTACCACGTCGGCTTCCCCGGTTTCCAATAGCTCAATCAGCCGTCTTGTGTTTTCCGCAACTTTTATATGTAATTTCAATCCCTGGCTTTTAGCGAAGTCTTCCATGAGTTCGTATTCGTATCCCATGGGTTGCATCTTGTATTGGAAATAAGATGTGGATCCATACAGCGTGACCGCCGTGATTTCGCCTTGCTCTTTGAGCTTCGGCAGATCAATGGCTACGGATGGCTTCTCCTCTGCCTCTGGGGATTTGCGCGACCCGCAACCCCAACAAAGGCAGAGAAGAAGCATCCCAATGAATCCTGATAAAACCTGTTTCCTATACATATTTTATATATTACTCGGTTTTCCTCCGCTCTAATAGGACTACGTTTTCCACGTGATGTGTATGGGGGAACATATCCACGGGCCGTGCTTTCTTGACGGCGTATCGAACGTTCAGTAAGCCGAGGTCGCGCGCTTGTGTGGCGGGATTGCAACTGACGTAAACGACTCGTTCCGGTTCTGCGGATAGAATCGTGTTGATTACATCGTCGTGCATGCCGGCACGTGGCGGGTCGGTGATAATTACGTCGGGACGTCCGTGTTCGCCGATAAAGTCCGGTGTTAGGATATCTTTCATGTCGCCGGCGAAGAAAAGCGTATTCCCGATACCGTTGAGGGCGGCGTTTACTTTCGCGTCTTCAATGGCTTCCGGCACATATTCGATGCCGATTACTTGCCGGGCTTGCCGGGCGACAAAATTAGCGATCGTGCCCGTCCCGGTATATAAATCGTATACAAGTTCCTTTCCCGTAAGGCCGGCGAAATCCCGCGCTACCTTATATAAGGTATAAGCCTGCTCGCTATTGGTTTGATAGAACGACTTGGAACCCACCTTAAAGCGTAATCCCTCCATCTCCTCGATGATATGGTCTTTCCCTTTGAATACGACTACTTCTTGGTCTGTGATCGTGTCGTTGCATTTCTCGTTGATGACGTACATCAGTGAGGTGATTTCCGGGAATTGTTCCGCAAGATAAGACAAGAGCGCTTCCCTGCGTTCTATGTCTTCATGAAAAAACATCAGTACGACCATCAAGTCGCCGGTGGAAGCCGTGCGAATCATCAGGTTGCGGACGAATCCCGTTTGTTCCCGTAAGTCGAAAAAGGGATATCCCTCGTGGGTGAGGCAATATTCTTTGACGCCGATGCGAATCTTATTGGAGATGTCAGCCTGCAGCCAACATTCGTGAATATCCAATACTTTATCGAACATGCCGGGGATATGAAACCCGAGCGCATTCATTTGCTCGAAAGCGTCACCCGACCGCACTTCCTCTTCCGTCAGCCAGCGTTTGTTGGAAAACGTGAACTCCAGCTTGTTCCGGTAAAAAGTCGTACGCTTCGAGCCTAAGATGGGAAGCTTCTCCTCAATCTCCACTTTCCCGATGCGGGTAAGATTGTCGTAGACTTGCTTCTGTTTATAATAAAGCTGCTCCTCGTAGGGGAGATGTTGCCATTTGCATCCGCCGCATACGCCAAAGTGCTCGCAGAATGGCTGGGCTCGCTTTGTCGCGTATTCGTGGAAATGGATCGCTTTCCCTTCCGCGTAACTGTTCTTTTTCCGCGTGATTTGTATATCTACTATATCGCCAGGCGCCACGAAAGGCACGAATACGACCATGTCGTTCACCCGTGCGATCGCTTTTCCCTCGGCGGCCACGTCTGTAATGGTTACTTTCTCCAATACAGGCAACTGTTTCTTCTTCCTTGCCAATGTCGTGAGTTTTAGATTATCTCGCGAAAATACGTACAATTCCGTTAAGAACAAAGCCCTATCCTCATGGCTCATATCTTTAATGTGATAGATGAAGGGAGCGGGAATAAGGAGAGAGGGGCAAAAATTGCCGTATAACATATAATAAATCTAAACACGCTAAGTGGAAATTAGATATATTCGCGAAGTCGAGTTAGCAAAAAGAGAAAAACAAAACTATATCTAAAAACCTATAGTATCTAATTATGGAGAAAAAAAGAGTTTATACGTTCGGTAATGGAAAAGCCGAAGGTAGGGCGGATATGAGAAATCTGCTGGGTGGCAAGGGCGCGAACCTTGCCGAGATGAATCTGATCGGTGTGCCGGTTCCTCCGGGATTTACGATTACGACGGAAGTATGTTCCGAGTATTATGCCTTGGGTAAGGAGAAGGTCGTAGAGACATTGAGAACAGACGTGGAGAAGGCTATCGTGAATATCGAGACATTGATGAACTCCAAGTTTGGCGACGTGGAGAATCCGTTGCTGGTATCTGTTCGTTCCGGTGCTCGCGCTTCCATGCCGGGTATGATGGATACGATCTTGAACCTGGGTTTGAACGACGAGGTCGTGGAAGGTTTGGCTCGCAAGACCAATAATCCGCGCTTCGCATGGGATTCCTATCGTCGTTTCGTACAGATGTACGGCGATGTTGTATTGGGCATGAAACCGACAAGCAAGTCGGATATCGATCCGTTCGAGGCGATTATCGAGGAGGTGAAGAAGGCGAAAGGCGTAAAGCTGGATAACGAGTTGGACGTGGACGACCTGAAGGAGCTGGTCGCTAAGTTCAAGGCCGCCGTGAAGGAACGTACCGGCTACGATTTCCCGACTTCCGCCTACGAGCAGCTGTGGGGCGCTATCTGCGCCGTGTTCAACAGCTGGATGAACGAGCGTGCTATCCTTTATCGTAAGATGGAAGGCATACCCGACGAGTGGGGAACCGCGGTGAGCGTGCAGGCGATGGTATTCGGTAACATGGGCGATACTTCCGCCACGGGTGTCTGCTTCTCGCGCGACGCGGCGAACGGCGAGGATTTGTTCAATGGCGAGTACTTGATTAATGCGCAAGGCGAGGACGTGGTGGCCGGAATCCGCACGCCGCAGCAAATCACCAAGATCGGCTCGCAGCGCTGGGCGGCCCGCGCCGGTATCTCCGAGGAGGAGCGCGTGGCTAAGTATCCGTCCATGGAGGAGGCGATGCCTGATATCTATAAGCAATTGGATGAGCTTCAGACGAAATTGGAGAATCATTATCACGATATGCAGGATATGGAGTTTACCGTGCAAGAGGGGAAACTTTGGTTCTTGCAGACCCGTAACGGTAAGCGTACCGGTGCGGCGATGGTGAAAATCGCGATCGACTTGTTGCACCAAGGCATGATCGACGAGAAGACGGCGTTGGCGCGTATCGAGCCGAATAAGCTGGACGAGTTGCTTCACCCCGTATTCGACAAGGTGGCCGAGCAGCAGGCGAAGATTCTGGTAAGAGGTTTGCCCGCTTCTCCGGGCGCCGCTACGGGACAGATTGTTTTCTTCGCCGACGACGCGGCCAAGTGGCACGCCGATGGCAAGAAGGTTGTCATGGTCCGTATCGAGACCTCTCCGGAGGATTTGGCGGGTATGACCGTGGCGGAAGGAATCCTGACGGCTCGTGGTGGTATGACGTCGCACGCCGCCGTGGTGGCTCGCGGTATGGGTAAGTGCTGCGTATCGGGCGCGGGCGCTTTGGAGATTGATTACAAGGCGAAGACCGTCAGCGTGGATGGCGTGACACTCCATGAGGGCGATTTCATCTCCATCAACGGTACGACGGGTGTCGTTTACGTGGGGCAAGTGGAGACGAAGGCCGCCGAGTTGTCTGGCGATTTCGCCGAGTTGATGGCGTTGGCCGACAAATATACGAAATTGCAGGTACGTACGAACGCCGATACGCCTCACGACGCCTCCATCGCGCGTAGCTTTGGCGCGGCGGGTATCGGATTGTGCCGTACGGAGCACATGTTCTTCGAGGGCGAGAAAATCAAGGCGATGCGCGAGATGATTCTCGCAGAGGACGCCGAGGGCCGCAAGAAAGCCTTGGATAAGATCTTGCCCTACCAGACAAACGACTTCAAGGGCATTTTCAAGGTGATGGACGGCTGCCCGGTGACGGTGCGCCTGCTCGATCCTCCTTTGCATGAGTTCGTGCCGCACGACTTGAAGGGACAAGAGGAGATGGCCGAGGCTATGGGCGTATCCGTGAAATATATCCAGCAACGCGTGGAGGCGCTTTGCGAGCACAACCCGATGCTGGGTCATCGCGGGTGCCGTCTGGGCAATACCTACCCGGAGATTACCGAGATGCAGACGCGCGCGATCTTGGGCGCCGCTTTGGATTTGAAGAAAGAGGGTGTTGTCGTGAAGCCGGAGATCATGGTGCCGCTGATTGGTATCTTGTACGAGTTCAAGGAGCAAGAGAAAGTCATCCGCCGTACCGCCGAGGCCTTGTTTGCGGAGAGAGGCGACAGTATCGAGTATAAGGTAGGAACGATGATCGAGGTGCCGCGCGCTGCGTTGACCGCCGATCGCATCGCTTCCGCCGCCGAGTTCTTTTCGTTCGGTACGAACGACTTGACGCAGATGACATTCGGTTACTCGCGCGACGATATTGCTTCTTTCTTGCCGGCTTACTTGGAGAAGAAGATCTTGAAAGTGGATCCGTTCCAGGTGCTCGACCAAAACGGTGTCGGTCAGTTAATCCGTATGGCTACCGAGAAAGGTCGCGCGATCCGTCCGGACTTGAAGTGCGGTATTTGTGGCGAGCATGGAGGTGAGCCTTCGTCCGTGAAGTTCTGTCACAAGGTCGGTTTGAACTATGTATCTTGCTCTCCGTTCCGTGTGCCTATCGCTCGTATCGCGGCGGCGCAGGCTGCGGTAGAGGAAACTCTCTAAGATTAGAGACCCTCAAGCAGAATAGCATTTAAAATTTGTATCAGGCTGTAATCTACCGATTTATACGGTGATTACAGCCTGAGTTGCGTTAAGACAGTTCGTGCAGTTGACATCAAAAAATGAGCCAAATGAGCATATTTGTTTTACTCTATGTTTACCCCAAAAATCATCATGTTTACCCCTGTTTACCCCAAAGAATTTCTTGTATTTATCTAAAAAGGAAATAGGTATGACAACATTTAAAGCAATGGTAAAAAAGCCGAGAAGCGATGGCTTTTACACAGTTTACATTAGGATTACGCATCAGCGTAAATCCAGTTACATTAAAACAAATAAAATTAAGTTTATCCACAAAAATAGTTTGAATGAAAATGTTTGTGCCCAAAATCCGTTATATTCATAAACGAGAATACATTCCAAATGGGCAAAATC
>DXEN01000053.1 GCA_019114945.1 Candidatus Parabacteroides intestinigallinarum
TTCCCTTTGAAGGCGGGAGAAGCCGCCAAGGGATCGTGCGTCATATTATGGCACAAATAGATAAAGAAAGGAGTATCTTTATGCGCCTTTATAAACTCAACCGTTTTATTCGTATAACGAATCGTCAACGAGTCTTGATTCACCGGAGCGACAATCACCTCCTCTTGCTCCATCAATGGCAACGGACAATAAGGGCGATCCATATCATTACTATACGGAATCCCATAATAGTAATCAAATCCTTGCCGTGTAGGGAGGAAAGGCAACTGATCTCCTAAATGCCATTTCCCGATGCAAGCCGTAGCGTACCCTTGCCCTTTTAATAACTCAGCTATTGTCACCTCCGATGGATTCAATCCCTTATGCGAGGCGGGGAATAACACCTGCCGCCCCACCGACATCAATGGCTTCGGGTCCGCGTTCACATGCATAGAGACCCGTCGGGGATAACACCCGGTCAACAACGCCGCACGAGAAGGCGTACTCACGCTCGAACCCACATAAAAGTCGGTCAAGCGTATTCCTTCCCGCGCCATCTGGTCGATATGAGGAGTACGATGTTTCGTACTCCCATAACAACCTAAATCCCCATATCCAAAATCATCGATAAGTACAATGATCACATTCGGTTTCTCCGCAGCCTGCGCCATAACGGTCAGTCCGGAAAAAGCCAATACTGATATTAGATTCGGAACTTTCATTATTATCCTCCTTATTAATTACCAACCCGGATTCTGCTCCAGATTCGGATTCAACGACCGTTCGCTATCCGGAATAGGCAACAAATCATAATATTCCAAATAGCCACTGGGGAATTTTGTCTCGATCAAGCTTCCCTCGTGATCATAGATATACATCGGATAAAGATCTTTCCCGATTTTCCAACGTTTCACGTCCGCCCAATAACGACCTTCCAACGCCAACTCGATACGACGCTCGTGACGCACCTTTTCCCGTGCCTCCTCTCTCGACATAGACAATGGCAACTCATAGATTTTCACGTCATCCCGCTCGGTACGAATCCGGTTTAAGATAGCGATCGCATCCGCCACATTGCCTCCCGTCTCCACGATAGCCTCCGCCTTCGAGAGTAACACATCGGCGTAACGCAACACGATATCATTGATATAAGATTGTCCCGACGGAGGCAGATCCGCCTCGTCTTGAATTCGATATTTCCGGGTACTCAAATGCCGTAACATATTACCGGAATGATTGAACGCGCCACCGGGATACAAGTAATTCGGGAAACGATAGCCCAAGAAATAAGAACCCGGCAACACGACCGTAAACGCCAAACGGGGATCCCGGTTCTCATACGGATTCTCCGGATCGATAGGCGAACCGTCAATCGTCTCGTAAGCGGCGACCAAATCATCCGTGGGAACATAGCGGCTTCCTCGTTGCCAAGTACCCGTACCCGTGCCACAATACTGATCCAAATACGTTCCTTGCGAGTTCTCGCCCTCGATGTATTGGATATCGAACAATACCTCCTCGTTATTCTCGTTCGCCGGATCGAAAAGCCCCTCATAGCTATGGAAGAGCTTATATTTCTTCAATGCGTCAATCTCGTCCACCAACGTAAGGACCTCCTCGTATTTGCCCTGATACAAACAAGCGCGCATCTTCATGCCTAAAGCGGCGCCTTTCGTAGCCCGTCCAAGCTCCGGAGCGTCCACGTCCAGGTTCGCGATAGCTACGTCATAGTCATCTTCCGCTTGTTGCCATGTCTCTTCCACGCTCGCCCGTTTCAATTGACGTGCCTCCTCGGTCGATATTTCAGAAAGGATGATAGGCACGCCACCATACGTCTCCGCCAAAACCGAATAAGCGACCCCTCGCAAAAAGTGAGCCTCACCCGAATAAACCGCCTTTACGTCATCCGCCAAGTCCACTTGCTCTAAGCAAGTCAATAAATAATTCGCTCTTGAGATAATCTCATAACATCTTTTCCATCGAAACGTAACCACGCCCTCGTCACTGGAACTCAATCGACCGGCACCTAATTTATTAAAGACCTCACCGGTTCCCCAATTAAAAGCGTTAGGAGTCGCCCCGTCCGTGATGCCAAAGCCAAACAAGCCTTGGTTGTAAATCTCCTTCTCCCGTAATTGAGAATAGACACCATCCAAAAGCAATTTAATATCCGATTCTCCCTCCGGGAAATTAGCGGACGTAATCTTGTCCTCCGGATATAAATCCAGATAATCTTCCATACAAGATGGCAAAACAGACAATGCGATAAGAGAAAAACAATATATGAATAACCGTCTCATACTCTTTAGAAATTAATATTTAAACCAAATGTGAAAACTCGAGAAGAAGGATAAAATGAACCTCCATCATCAAAAGTACTTCGTTCCGGATCGTAGCCCTCATAACCTTTCTTCCACATAATCGTAAAGACATTCTGCGCGTTCGCGTACAGATAAAGCCGGGACAAGCCTAATTTCGAGGTAATCTTCTCCGGGAAAGAATATCCTAACTGAATGTTCTTCAACTTCAAGAAATCAATGCGATGCACCCAGAAAGAGGACTCATATTGATCCCAAGTGGAATCGAAACGCAACATCGGGATGTTCGAACCTGGATTATCAGGCGACCAAGCGTCTTTCCAAAAGTCCGCGATTGTCATCCACTCATAAAGCATTCGCGTCCAACCATTCTGCGTATAAGCGTTCGCTTGTCCCAAACCTTGGAACAACAGGTTCAAATCAAAACCCTTATAACGCAAGCCGGCGGTAATACCATACGTAATCTTAGGAAT
>DXEN01000005.1 GCA_019114945.1 Candidatus Parabacteroides intestinigallinarum
ACTCTTGTATAGCCACTCCTATTCTCTTTATGGCAATACACATCTGGGCATGCACGGTCTTTTCAGAGATAGAGAGAATACGAGCGACCTCTTTATAAGTCATACATTCCTCCCTAACCATGAAAAAAATCAAACGGCATCTTTGCGGCAATAAATTGATTGTCAATTCTAAGACCGTTCTCAACTCTTCATTCAAGACTTCTTGTTCTGGAGTCGTCCGTTCCATCAGGCCAGAAATATCCGCATCCTCCAAACGTATCTTTTGATATTTCTCTCCTTCGCTTTTATACTTAAGTGCGGAATTACGCACGCAAACAAACAAATAATTCTCATAATCCTTTATCGTTGGCAATTTCTTCCTGTTTTGCCACAAATGAAGATAAATATCAGAAAGGGCGTCCTCATAACTCTCTTTGTCCATAAGAAAATAACTCACGTACCTATACAGCCGCATATAGGTATAGTCAAAAAACAACTGGAATGCTCGTTGGTCGTCATTCGCTATTCTTTTGAACAAAGATTGTATATTAAACGTTCCTTCCACGCCATTTGAATGTTTCTTTACCGTAAAGAGAAACAAATAGAAGAAATCGCCTATATGTCCCTAGGTAGAACTTATAAATTTAAAATTCATTAACAAAACAAAGAGGCTTCATAGTCCACACCCCCATGAATTTACACCTAATATTCTACGTCCACATGAACATTTGTACTTCATGTGATAATCACTCGCATGAAAACCGGAAAAACTTTACTATCTTTATCCCCGTATATGCGTATCGGTATGAATATTGAAACAATTAGCGTCGATAAGAAGCGTTTCCTTCCCCTCCTTCTCCTCGCCGATGAGCAGGAGTCGATGATAGACCGTTATTTGGAGCGAGGTGATTTATTTGTTATGAACGACGGGCAGCGTACGATCGCCGTAGCGGTTGTCACGGATGAGGGGGACGGAACATGCGAGTTGAAGAACCTGGCTGTCGCGCCGGATCGCCAGCGAAAAGGCTACGGACGGCAGATGGTGGAATTCCTGTGCCGCCACTATGCCGACGTGTGCCACACGATGCTTGTAGGTACGGGAGATAGCCGGCGGACGGTCTCCTTTTACGAGAACAACGGTTTCACTTACTCGCATACGGTTTCCGGCTTCTTCACCGCAAATTACGACCATCCAATCATAGAGGAGGGCAAAACGCTGACAGACATGATCTATTTCCGGAAAAAGCTGACACGGCTTCGTAGCCTTTCTTTCTCGGAACGCACGGACGAGTTGACGAACGCCTTGCTCCGATTATGGGAGGCATCCGTACGAGCCAGCCATCATTTCCTGACGGAGGAAGATATCCAGCGTCTGGCCCCGTTCGCGGGAGAGGCCATCCGGGGTATCGAGACGCTACTGGTGATGTATCAAGGCAACCGGCCGGTCGCTTTCATGGGAGTAGAGAACGGGAAAATAGAAATGCTGTTCGTCGCACCCGATTCTTTCGGGAGCGGATTCGGGAAACGGCTTGTCCGGTTAGCGATAGAGCAACATCACGCCCGCTATGTGGATGTAAACGAGCAAAACCCGGAGGCGGAGGGATTTTACCGGCACTTGGGGTTTAGCGTCTTCGAGCGGACAGAGACAGACGAGCAAGGCAATCCGTTTCCGATCTTGAAAATGAGACTATAAAACAGACATCAGTATGGATAACGAGAAAGTATATCAGATGCCCTTCGCGAAAGTTTACCCGTTGCTGGTAAACAAAGCCATGCGGAAAGGCCGCACGCAGGCCGAGGTGGACGAGATCATCGCTTGGCTGACCGGTTACGAGACCGCTGAGCTACGGACGTTCGTAGAGCGGCCGCTCAAGTACGGTGATTTTTTCCGGAACGCCCCGCACCCAAATCCGGACCGGTTCAAGATAAAAGGCACCATCTGCGGGGTGAGGGTTGAGGAGATCCAAGAACCCTTGATGCGGGAAATCCGTTATCTGGATAAATTAGTGGACGAGCTGGCCAAGGGAAAGCCGATGGATAAGATCTTACGGAAAGGCTGAGCCCATTCAGCATTCCCCTATAAGGTTTTGGATTTATAGAGCAGAAAACATTTTTGCAAAACAACAACTCATTGGTTGTGTCTTCTCGGATGAATGTGAAATTGGAAGTCGCAATTTGCGACTTCAAGATTTATAAGCTATGGCGAAAGACAAGGAAAAGATAGAGGGAAAGGCAAACGAACCGGTCGCAAATAGCGACCAGTTAGCAGAGATTATTGATATAAAGCCGATGATTCGTGTAATCAGAAGCCAGCAAGTCATGATTGACAGGGATTTGGATCTGTTATACGGTGTGGAAACCAGAGTGTTGAACCAAACCGCAAAACGAAACAGTAAGCGATTCCCTGATGACTTTATGTTTCAGCTCAGCAAAGAGGACGTTGAAATCTTGAAATCACAAAATGTGACTTCAAGTTGGAGAGACGACAGAAAATTGCCCTACGCTTTTACAGAACAAGGATAACTTCCGGGAAAAGTAAAACCTTCTCTTGGTGGGTATAATTTATATGGCTCAACCCGGCAGGGATGTACTCTTCAATTTTATATATGAATGAGATGAAGCGAAGGAACCCTACACCCTTGAACATCCTTAATTGGTCGCCATCTGCGCCCTGATTTTAGGATATACCATTCGTATTTCCGAATAAATTCGTATATTTGCGAAGTTTCCATATTTAATAAGAGGAAACAAACATATATTGAAAAGGCGTTTACTTAACGTCTTGTCTTTGGCTCTTTAAAACTTCGCAACTTTTAAATCACTGTCAAAGAACAAGGCAACGGTAGATGCCCGCAAGGTATGTCTATACTCCCACTATGCTTAAACTCGTGGGTTTATAATACATATCGGCGTGGGCTTCTGCGTTGCTCGTTCTACAGTGATGGGCAATGCGAAGGCCTTAAAGAGCGGGACGAGTAACAAGTACAGATTCCCGCGCTTTTTTCATTATATCGGCTTAATCATCTTAAATCGTCCCGAGTGGGGAATCTGAAGGGCACCATTTATCTAAACATCATGTACTGCACTTTCAATCTTAAGAAGCGGATATACGCCGACTTTACCCTTCAACGCAAGAGATTTCTCTCCGCAATGGCTCTATGCCTCATTCTCATCGCATGTGATAATTATGATGATTCCGCATTGTGGGACCAAGTGAATAGCAACACGGAGCGCATAGAAGCATTAGAAAGTTGGCAAGAACAAACCAACGCCAACATCACTTCCTTGCAAAAACTGCTGAACTCTTCGGACTACATCACTGCGGTAACACCTCTTACAGAGAATAACAAGGAAATAGGATACACCCTTTATTTCTTGCATTCCGATCCAATCATCATTTATCATGGTGAAAAAGGGGATAAAGGAGACAAAGGAGATCCTGGCGAACAAGGCCGGCCCGGGACGGATGGCGAAGACGGGGCATCTGGCGATACGCCAATTATTGGAGTTGCCCAAGAGAACAGCGTTTATTATTGGACGGTAAACGGAGATTGGTTGCTCGATGATAATGGGAAGAAAATGCCTGTTAGCGGCACAAATGGAGAAGAATTCACTGTTCCGCAAGTACGAATCAACAAACAAACGAATGAATGGGAGATATCCAACGACGGAGGAATCACTTGGGAAGGGACTGACACGCAAGCTACCGGAGACAGTTTCTTTGAGAAAGTAGAAATAGAGGAGGACAAAAACTACGTACGCTTTGTATTAGCCAACGGTGTCGAGTTCAATGTGCCTAAATACCAAGAAGCCTCTTTGACATTCTTACAGAACGGCAATCCATTGGAAAACTTAGCGGAAAACGCAATCGACCTGGCAAAGGACAATAAACTGACTTACACATGGAAAGGAGCGGCGAGTGTATCATTCCTTCTATTGGATGCCAACGAATGGTCGCTTAAATATACAGACACAGATATCACTATCGTCTCAAGGACTCCTAACGAGAAAGTTTGGTTAGAAGCTACTTTGAGAGCCACGGATGGCAAGGTGCTTAGCACCTATCGCGTGGCGGTTATTGAAAGTCTTGGCTCGGAAGAGCATCCTTACGAAATCGCCACTGCCGAGGACTTATTGGCCTTGGCTCATAAAGTCAACGAAGCGGGTGATAAATGCGACCAAAAACACTTTAAACTGATAGCGGACATTGATCTTCAAGGCTATTCTTGGACACCCATCGGCTATTATACGGACAATGAAGCGCGACAAGCTTTCGAGGGAACATTCGATGGCAATGGACATACTATTTCCAACCTGCACATCAACGGCGATAAATCAACGACAAGGTCACAGGGACTTTTCGGTTACAACAACGGAGGCAAGATAAAGAATTTAACAATAAAAGACGCTACCATAACCGGGAATAAACAAGTAGCGGTAATAGCAGGTTATAACACCGGAGGTACGGTAAAAGGTTATGCTACCATAGAGAATTGCCAAGTGGGAAACGCCATCGTGAAAGGGAATGAACAAGTAGCGGTAATAGCGGGTCGCAATGAAGGCCGTATAGAGAATTGTCATGTAGAAAATGCGAGTGTCGAAGGATCTATGGATGTCGCAGGCTTAATAGGGCATCATGCAGCATCCGCATCATCTATCACGCATTGCAGCGTATCTGGAACAATCGTTGGAGGCGATTATATAGGAGGGATTGTCGGCCATAGTGGCAGCGAGGGTCCCATAAGCGTTTGCCGATTCAACGGAACGCTTACGTCCGATAAATCTTCCGTCTCTGCTGGGGGTATCATTGGTTACGCCACGAGTAATGCCATTGGAGTAGTTGGTTGCTATGCTCATAGTAAGTTTCATTGCACAGAACCCTCCGAGAATTTAGGAGGTATAATAGGCCATGCCGATAACACAAGGGCGACCGCTTGCTATGCGATTGTAGACGCGCAAGACGTCAACGGGACAATGTGCGGCGTTGTTGGCTCTGCCTCCGAACAACCACAGCTCAATGTTTGTTTCTGGCAAGCAAAAGATGGAAACGTGGTAGAAGAGCAAGAAGGGACAGCGATGGTAGAAGGCAATGATTGGTCATCGGCTTTGGCAACCATGAATGAAGCATCGAACGAGCATTTGTTTCAAATCTACCAATATCAAATGAACGAAGGAAGTGACAAGGACATATTCCCGTTGATTATTACAGAGCGGGACATATCTGAATAAAAAGTATCCGACAAAGACACATAGGTGCATATGCCAACGCACGTATGTTAAAATGCCAACACACGTACGTGACTTTGCCAACGCACCTATGTGCTCCGGACACTTTGCCTACACTTTATTCATTCGTCTTTTTTTATTTTTTAAGGTACCAATAATCATAATTACGGTAGAATGACGTACTTTTGTAATCACAGTTTATTTCAAATAGAAAAGAAATGGAAACCAAAGCAGTCAGAAAAAAGAAATTAACTAAGGAAGAATTTAGAGCATTGATGCCTAATAAGCTGAATAAACTCGGCCTTTGGCTTGTCGAACATTATAATGACGAACCTAGGGTGGATACCTCTGCCATGTCAAAGACGGAGAAAGCGTCTTATATGAGAGCCGTTCTGAAATGAGACTGTACCTCGATACGAACATCTTGTTTTTTCTATATACCGGCGATACGGATGAAGTCAGCCGGGACGTGCACGCCTTGATTGGCGATTACGAAAATGTAATTCTGACAAGTACCATCTGCGCGCAAGAATGCATTCACCTGTTCCATATCGGAAAAAGTGGGAATCCTAAAAAGAAAGATACTTGCGATGCGGAAAGTTTCGTCGATTGGCTTCACGAGATGGATATCCGGATAATCCCGGTCTCAGAAAAGCATCTGAAAACATACGCTTCCTTACCAATACATGGCGACCATCGCGACCCAAACGACCGTCTCCTCATCGCACAAGCTATCACGGATAGGATCGCATTGATTAGTTCCGACCATAAATTCGCTTGGTACGAAGGAGAAGGGCTGAAGTTCATATTTAATAAAAGGTAGCACGGGAAACAGGAAACATTTCGTACTTTCGCGATAGATGGAATAACACGTACGATGAAACAGATTTTACGATCATTGCTTATACTCGTTTGCCTGATAGGCGGCGGGCATGTACAGGGCGAGACACCGCTCCGCCTGGGAGCGGAACGCATGGAAATCGTCACCCAACTGTTACGAGACAAACGGGTGGGATTGGTGGTCAACCAGACCTCTATCCTGGAAAAACGGCAGGTGCACCTCCTGGATACCTTATTAGCGGCGGGTATCGACGTACGGAAAGTATTCGCGCCGGAGCATGGCTTCCGCGGGACGGCGGACGCGGGCGAGGCGGTAGAGGACAGCAAGGACCTGAAGACCGGCGTACCTATTATCTCAATTTATGGGAAGAACAAGAAACCGTCGCCCGAGCAACTGGGCGATCTCGATGCCGTGGTATTCGACATACAGGACGTGGGCGCCCGTTTCTATACCTATATCAGCACGTTGCATTACGTGATGGAGGCATGCGCCGAGCAGGACAAGGAGCTGATCGTACTGGACCGACCGAACCCGAACGACTTCGTGGACGGCCCCATCCGGGAAGAGGGATACGAGTCGTTCGTGAGCCTGGACCCGCTTCCCCTGCTGCACGGGCTGACTGTCGGTGAGCTGGCCCGCATGATCAATGGCGAGGGCTGGTTAGCCTGCGCGCCCGACACTTGCCGGTTGCAAGTGGTAGCGATGGAGAACTGGACACACGGCGACCCGTATTGGTTGCCCGTAAAGCCGTCGCCCAACCTACCTAACGACCAGGCGATCCGCCTCTATCCCTCGCTTTGCTTCTTCGAGGCGACAAAGGTAAGCGTAGGAAGAGGTACTTATTACCCCTTCCAAGTACTGGGTTTCCCCGATCCGAAATACGGTGATTTCAGTTTCACGCCCACCTCCTTGCCCGGGTTCGATACGAATCCCTTGCAAAAGGACAAACGTTGCTATGGCGTGGACTTGCGGGAATATCCTTTCGAGGGCGGACTTACCCTGCGCTTCTTCCTCGCTTTCTACGAGAAGGCGGGAAAAGACCAGGCTTTCTTCTTCGCGCGACCCCGATGGTTCGACCTCTTGGCGGGCACCAAGCAATTACGCCTCCAAATCATCAAAGGCCTCACCGAAGAGGAGATCCGGGCTACCTGGCAGCCCGGACTGGAACGCTACAAGGCTATGCGGAAGAAATACCTGCTCTATCCGGATTATCCTACCGCTTCGTAAGCTCGAGTAGTTTCTCGCCTTTGGTTCCAAAGAGCGCGATCCGACGGACGGGAGCCTCCTCGCCCACCGCCTCGAATCGGGCTACCTTGTCCAACGCCTCCAGGAACGCCCGCTCCACGCTCATATCGGGGCAAGCCATGCGCGTCGTCGCTACTTGCAGAAAGCGAATAATATTCCGATGGTCGCTATCGTACTCGATCTGCCCCATCAACCGGTTACATCCCGCGTTACCGGAAAGTCCCCGTCGTAGAATATCGAGCCGCATAACCGGCTGGTTCTCCCCCGCCGCCAACGGCCTACCGTTCATCTCCACCACGACCCACTCGCCATCCAAGTCGGAGACAGTGGCCTCCACCACTTTCCTCGTCTTACAAGCGGCAAGCACGCCTACACTCATTAAACACACAAATATATAAAACAGATATTTCCTCATCATTCTTTCTCTAATACCAACAACGTCTTACCCGTCTCGTCCACCAGCAGCATCTCGCCCTCGGCCTCGCCCGCTTTCACGGCACGCACCTGCTCCATCGACCGGAGCACCTTCGTCTCCACGTCCATATTCGGGCATGCCATCATCGTCGTAGCGCCCGGGGCGATCGTGATGGACGACACATCCGCCGGGTCTAACGTCACGGTCGTATTAAACAGGTTGCATCCCGCGTTGCCATGCAACTTTTTCTCCGCCATATTAAAACTCATCGTGGGAGTCACCTCCTCGCCCAACTTCTCGCCGTTTACCTCTACGATGGTCCACTCACCATCCAACGTCCGAGCGTCGGCCTTCTTCTCCGAGCAAGCGGACAACACGCCCGCGCAGACGGGCAACAACAACGCATACATCCAACCTTTTCTCATACTTTTCATACGCATTCTATCTTTATTATTTCAATGAATCTCACACTGACAGACGCGAATCTACAGGAAAACGCTCCCATATCCCGCCCGATTTAGCGAACATTAACCTAAATTAGGGCACGACTCGCTATTCAGAACAAAAAGACGCATAAAACACGAAAATATAGTCTTTTTCCGCCTTGGGTAGTTAGGGAATTGTCCTTACATTCGCGATAAGTAGCCGCATAACGGACAAATGACAACGAAACGAACGATCCAGATACAACATTACGAAGCGCCTTGCGGGGAATTGCTGCTCGGCTCTATCGGCGACCGGCTTTGCCTCTGCAACTGGACGGTAGAGAAACACCCGGGAAGAGTGGATAAACGGCTGCGTACGCTACTGAACGCCGATTTCGCGGAATGTCCCTCCGCGATTACGCGAGAAGCGAGTCGGCAATTGGACGCTTATTTTCGACGCGAGCGCACCTCGTTCGACCTTCCGTTGCTATTCGCGGGTACGGATTTCCAGAAACGGGTATGGGACTTATTGCTGACTATCCCGTACGGGGAAACCCTCTCTTACGGCGAACTGGCCCGGCGACTCGGACTCCCGAACGCCACACGAGCCGTAGCGAACGCGAACGGAGCCAACGCGATCTCTATCTTCGCCCCGTGCCATCGCATCATCGGCAGCGACGGCACGCTCACGGGATATGGCGGAGGACTCGCCGCCAAGCGCTTTTTATTGGAATTGGAAAAAAACAGCATACAAACTCCATAAATATACATGAAAGGGAAAGAATGATGAACCAGAAACTACCGATTTATATATTAGTATTCGCGTTGCTGAACTGCCTCGCTTGCAAACGGCCCCAGCAACCTACGGAAGACGCGGATTTGGACACGCAATGGATAGACAGCTCCCAGCACGTCTACCAATACGGCATTTGCGTCGACTCCTTGGACGTAAAGGAATACCTGTTACGAAACGGAGACAATCCGGCCTCTATCTTCGCCCACCTGGGTATCTCCGCCTTGATGGCCGACAGCATCAGCCGGGCTTCCGCCCACGTGCTCGACCCAACCAAACTGCGAGCGGGTATGCATTACTATACCTTCACCACAGTAGATTCCCTGGAAAGCATCCGTTACATCGCGTTCGCCAAGACGCTAACCGATTACGCCGTCATCGACCTAAGCGGCGACACGATCCAAGCCTACGAGTTCAGCAAGCCTATCACGCTGAAACGTCGCTACACGGAAGGCGTACTGCATTCCTCCCTTTGGAACGCGATTAAGGAGAACGGCGGCGACCCATACCTGGCGATCAAGATATCCGACGTATACGCCTGGCAAATCGACTTCTTCGACATCAAGGAGGGTGATTCCTTCCAAGTTATCTACAACGAGTCTTACATCGACGATACGACCGCATTGGGCATCGCCTCCATCGAGGGAGCGATCTTCACGCACCAAGGGAAGCGATTCTACGCCATCCCGTTCGCGCAGGACAGCGTGCCCGAGTATTTCGACGAGGAAGGGAACAGCCTGCGGAAAGCCTTCCTGAAAGCACCGCTGGACTTGTATCGGATTACCTCCCGCTTCACGAACGCCCGTTTCCACCCCATCCTGAAACGCTACCGTGCGCACCACGGCGTGGACTATGCCGCACCTACCGGCACACCGGTACGGAGCATCGGCGATGGCACCGTGATCGCCAAAGGCTACCAGAGCGGAGGCGGCAATTACCTGAAAGTAAAACACAACTCGGTCTATACGACCACGTATATGCACCTGAGCCGTTTCGCCAAAGGCATCCAAGTGGGTAGCCACGTGCGGCAAGGGCAAGAGATCGCCTACGTGGGCTCTACGGGATTATCCACCGGTCCACACCTCGACTTCCGGGTGCATAAGAACGGACAACCCATCGACCCGCTGAAGATGGAGGCTCCGCCTTCCGAGCCGGTCAAGCCGGCTTACCGGGACAGCTTCGCCGTCGTGAAACGGAACGTCTTGGCGGAAATAGATAGTTTGCATCTGGCCGCGCTCCATCCAACAACGATCGCGCCGACAGCCAACGATAGTATCATAAACCCTCAATAAATGAACGTATGAAACTCTTGGGAAATATCATTTGGCTTCTCTTCGGAGGCATCATCACCTGCGTGGAATACCTGGTCGCCAGCGTGCTCTTGATGATTACCATCATCGGTATCCCGTTCGGCATCCAGACCTTGAAACTGTCGATATTGGCCTTATGGCCTTTCGGCAGCCAGGTTACGGACGAAGGGAACTCGGGCGGCTGCCTGTCCGTGCTGATGAACGTGATTTGGATATTCGTCGGCGGGTTCTGGATTTGCCTGACCCATTTAGGATTCGGATTGTTGCTGTGCATTACGATTATCGGCATCCCGTTCGGCCGGCAGCATTTCAAGATGGCGGCATTGGCCTTGGCGCCCTTCGGGAAAAGCGTTCACAACTAATTGACAATTGACAATTGACGATTGATAATTGACAATTATTATAATAGGCATTGTTGGGTGCTTATATTACCCATTCTAAAGAACTCACGATGGGCATTATAAGACCTTGACAATGCCCATTGTGACAACGGCTAAGTAAGCGATATGTGCTCGACCGAAATGGAGGTACGCAGGAAGATGGAAGCCGCCTCGGAGAACTTCTCGGCCGACTCCGTAGTCAGGAAACGGCAAGCGCCACCCTGCGTCAGCTTCCGGTCCATTTCCGGATGCCGCCGCAAATAATCCCGCAAACTCTCCGCCACATACTCGCCCTGCGCGCATAAGGAGACACCGGCGGGCAGGAACTGACGAATCTTGGGAATCAGCAAGGGATAATGCGTGCAACCCAAGATGAGCGTATCGATCAGCGGATCGGCGGACAAGATACGGTCGATATGCTTCCGCACGAAATAATCGGCGCCTGGCGAGTCGTACTCGTTGTTCTCAACCAAGGGCACCCACATCGGACACGCCTCCCCCGTGACCCGGACGCACGGGAACATCTTGGCGATCTCTATCTCGTAGGAGCGGGACGAGATGGTGCCGCTCGTGCCCAAGACACCAACATGCTTGGAGCAGCTCAACCGGTCGACGCACTCGACCGTCGGCCGGATCACGCCCAACACCCGGCGTGTAGCGTCCCAACGAGGCAAATCCTTTTGCTGGATCGTGCGTAGCGCCTTTGCCGATGCCGTATTGCAAGCGAGTATGACCAACTGGCAACCCGCCTCGAACAAATAAGCGACCGCCTGACGGGTAAATTGATACACCACCTCGAACGAACGGGGGCCATAAGGAGCGCGCGCGTTGTCTCCCAAATAGACATAATCGTACGTAGGCAACAGCTTATGGATCTTATCGAAAATAGTAAGACCCCCATAACCGGAATCAAACAATCCAATCGGACCGGGAACACTCGCGAACATATCAAAAACAACGGTAATTTATATATAAAACAAAGGGTGCCATCCTCCCGGAAAACACCCTTCCTCTTCCATTAATATTACTACTATATTGTATTATTGCAGTCCTAATTTCGTACGAACAGCCGCCGTAGCGTCGATAGCGCTCGTGCCTCTATACAGCAACGCCGCCGGATCGATGATGTACGTATAACCGTTCTCCTCGCCCACTTTCTGGATAGCTTCCTGCAATTTCTGCTGGATCGGTTGCAAAAGCTCTTGTTGCTTCTTCTGCACATCCTGCTGAGCCACCTGCATGAAGTTGTCCATACGTCCTTGGATATCCTGGATCTCTTGCATTCTTCTCAACTTGATATTCTCCGTCAACGAATCCTGCTGAGCGATGAAATCCGAATATTTCTTTTGGTATTCTTCCTGCATCTGTTGCAACTCAAGACGGTATTTCTCGTTCAGGTCTGTCATCTGCTTCTCCATATCGGATACTTCCGGCATCGCCATGAACACTTCCTGAGTATTAACAAACGCGATCTTAACCTCCTGGGCGATAGCTCCCAACGGGAGAACCATCAATAATAAAACAATCAGTTTCTTCATTTCTACTATAATAATTACTTTGTTATTAATCCACCTTTCACGCCTTTCTCGTATAAAGCGCACAAATGTAAGCATTTATTTTGAATATCCCAGCTTAATCAACACTTCATTACTGATATCGATCTTCGGGGAGGCGAAAATAATGCTCATGGCGGACGCCCGGTCCCATACGATTTGATAGCCTTTGTCCTCCGAGATCTCTTTCACGGCGTTGTAGATCTCGTCCTGTATCGGCTTCATCAAACTCGCCCGCTTCTTGTACAACTCGCCCTCGGGGCCGAAATATTTCCGCTTCAAGTCTTGCGCCTCCTGCTCTTTCTTCACGATCTCCTCCTCGCGCTGGCTCTTCATCTCGGCAGAAAGGAACACCAAATCGCTCTGATAATTCTTATACATATTCTGCGCCTCCTGCTGGAGCGCCTCCACCTCGTTCTGCCACTTTTGCGAGACTTGGCTCAATTGCTCGTTCGTCATCTCGTAGGCCGGAATATTCTTCAATATATATTCCATATCAATCAAGGCGAACTTCTGCGCCATGCCCGTCAAGGAGCAAAGCCACAACAGGCAACTTAACAAGATCACTTTTTTCATAATACCTCTTTTATTTATCGTTACTCCTCTATGACTACGAACGGGAAGAAGGGTTTAGTCACCCGCCGTCCCTCATTCGTTAAAAGTATTTATCCCACAGGTTAGAACTCCTGTCCGATGACGAAGTGCAGGTTGCTACCGCTCGGCCCGCCATCGCTTCCATAATTCGGCTCGTCGAAACCATACGCCCAGTCGAGACCCATCAAACCGATCATCGGCAAGAAGATACGCACACCCACACCGGCGGAACGCTTCAAGTTGAACGGATTGAAGTCTTTCATATCAGTCCAGGCGTTACCCGCCTCTACGAATACCAATCCGTAAATCGTGGACGAGGGCTCCAACAGGAACGGATAGCGCAACTCCATCGCCAAGCGGGAATACGCGTAACCATACGAATCGTAACCTCCGTTACCGGCGATACTACCGTTCTCGTATCCGCGCAAACCAATCGTCTCCTGCGCATAGGTGCTGGAATAACCGCTCATACCATCGCCACCCATATAGAAGGTCTCGAACGGCGAGCGTTTATGCTTGTTGTACGTACCCAAGAAACCATACTCGACACGCGCCATCAACACCGGCGTACGCTTCACCGTCATCGGTGCCAAGGGCGAGAAAATCTTCGCCTGGAACTTCCACTTATGGTACTCGATAAACTTATACTTCTCCGGATCCGAATCCGACATCGCCCCGTAATCTTTCTTATTAAATAAGGAGTAAGGAGGCGTAGCCGCTACCGAGAGCAGGAACTGCGAGCCGCGGCGCGTGTACAACGGGTTATCAATAGAGCTTCGTTGCAGCATCAACTCCAGGTTGATATTATGGCAATTACCGTTCTGCACCAAGAAGTAATCCCAATCGTGCATCATGTACAACTGGTAGTTCAGCGTCGCCATGAACTGGAAGTAATCGTCCGGCCAGTTCAAACGTTTACCGTAGCCCGCCGCCAGACCGAACAACATGATGGATTTATTCGGGTCGTAGGCGAACTCGTAGCTATCGTACATACTATTATAATAGTTGCTACCATATCCATAGCCACCACCATAATAACCGCCATACGGATAATAGCTACCGTATGGATATCCATACCCATAACCATATCCATAACGACTCAGATAATTGTCGCTAATATCAGTCTGCTTGGAGAAATAGGCGCTCACGGAAAGCGTGTTCGGGCGTTTGCCTCCGAACCACGGATCCAAGAACGAAATGCTATACGCCTGGTAGTACCGTCCGTTGGTCTGTCCGCTCAGGGTCAAGGTCTGTCCCTCGCCCTGCGGGATGATACCTTTATACGTCTTGGGGTTCAGGAAGTTCTTCATGGAGAAGTTCGTGAACTTCAAACTCAACTTACCGATCACACCCGTCTGTCCCCAACCGGCGGAGAACTCGATCTGGTCGTTCGCCTTCGACACCAGGTTATACTCGATATCCACCGTACCGTTCTCCGGGTCGGGTAGCGGCACCGGATTCATATTCTCCGGGTCGAAGTGTCCCATCTGCGCCAACTCGCGCACGGAACGCATCAAGTCGTCGCGACTAAACAACATACCGGGCTTCGTACGCAACTCCCGGCGGACGATATCCTCGTACAAGCGGTCGTTACCATTAATGATAATCCGGTTGATCGTCGCCTGCGGTCCCTCCATGATACGAATCTCCAGGGCGATCGAGTCGTTCGACACGTCCACCTCTACCGGGTCGGCGTTGAAGAACAGATAACCGTTATTGAAATAAACGTTCGATACGGCATCCTCGTCCGTCGACAAGCGTTCCTCCAGTTTCTTTTGGTTATACACCTCGCCGGCCTTCATGCCCAGGATCGCCATCAAATAATCCGTGGAATACTTCGTGTTACCCACGAAACGAATATCTTTCAGGTAATACTTCTGTCCCTCTTCCACCCGCAAGAAGATATCCACTTTCTTCTCGTTGTAATTCACCACGCTATCCGATATAAGCACGGCGTCGCGATATCCATGCTCGTTGTATTTGGTGATCAGGTTCTTCTTATCGTTCTCGTACTCCTCGGTCGTGAACTTCTTGGTACTGAACATCTCCAGGATACTCGTCTTCCAGTCGTTCAGGAAGCTGAACTTCTCGTTCGTCTTCTTCATCGCCTTCTTCAAATCGCGGTCGCTCAAGGCCTCGTTTCCCGCGAAATAAATGCGATGAATCTTTGTCTTCTCGTTCTTATCGATATGGATATCCAAAATCACCTCGCCATCGTGCGCCGGATCGTCCCGTTGCTCGATATCGACATCCACGTTCTTAAATCCCTTGCCATCGAAAAAGCGCTGGATCACGATCTTAGCCCGGTCCATCACGTTCGGGGTAATCTGGAAGCCTTTCTTCAAACCCAACTTCGCCTCCAAATCCTCGCGCTCGCCTTTCTTGATACCATAATAATTCACCTCGGAGATACGCGGGCGTTGCTTCAATTGAATCTCCAGCCAAATCTGATCGTCCACCACCTTCGTGGCCAATATCTTCACGTCGGAGAACAAGCCATGCCGCCAGAAACGCTTCACGGCCGTAGTGATCTCATCGCCCGGCACGGTAATCTCGTCGCCCACCGACAAACCGGAGAAACCAATCAACACGAAATCATCATAATTCTTGATACCCGTGATCTTGATATCCGCAATCTTATATTTCTTCGGGGCCGCCGAGTAAGAAATCACCGGCACCTCTCCCGGTACATCCTCAACCTTCGTAGAATCCGTTTCCTGGGCGAACGCGCCACAAGCAAAACCTAAGCAAAATAGAAACAATACTAATCTTTTGCACATAATCAACATCTCTTGTTTATACGATTAATTGCTCGCTTGTCTTGCCGAAACGGCGCTCGCGCCGCTGGTAATACAATATAGCCTCATAGAAATTCTCTTCCCTGAAATCCGGCCAAAATACGTCCGTAAAGAAAAACTCCGCGTAAGACAATTGCCAAAGCAGGAAATTGCTGACGCGTTTCTCGCCACCCGTCCGGATCAATAAATCCGGGTCGGGAATATCCTTTGTCGTTAAATGAGCCGATACCACCTCCTCGGTTATAGCGTCGGGGGTTATTTTCTTATCCAATACCTCTTGGGCGATTTGCCGTATCGCGGCGGTTATCTCCCAACGCGAGGAGTAGCTCAATGCCAGAACCAGCGTGGTCCCCGTATTGCCCGCGGTGGTGTGGATACATTCCATCAGCGTATCATGCGCGTCCTTCCGCAGGCGGGAAAGGTCGCCGATAGCGACCAAGCGGATATTCTTGTCCATCATTTCCGGAGTTTCCCGATGAATGGCGGAGACCAGCAGGCCCATCAACGCTTGGACCTCCTCGTCCGGGCGGTTCCAGTTCTCGGTGGAGAACGTGTACAGCGTCAGATATTTCAACCCGAGCCGAACGACCGCATCCATCACCTTACGGACAGAGACGACACCCTCTTGATGCCCGAAGCTACGGTCTTTCCCCTTCGCCTTGGCCCAACGCCCGTTTCCATCCATAATAATCGCCACATGCCGTGGTAAGCGATTCCTGTCTATTTCCTCAATCAACGACATCTCTATTTTATCTCACTAATAATCTATACTATTCGCGTTGTTACACGTCCGGCACCGCGCGCCGAAATCCCACGTAACGGACAGCAGCAGGAAAGAGTACCAATCCTTGTTCTTGAAAGCGCTACTCGCCACGCCATACGGATCGTCCAGCATATCCTGCCCCTCCAAGCCATCGCCGAACAATTTACGGACCGAGAACTCGCACCCGATGTTCAAACGGCTCAAGAGTTTATACTTCATTCCTACGCCCAACGGGATATTCGGCCCCACGAACGAGCCGCCACCTCCCGGCGCCATCGTCATCCCGATACCGACCAGCACGTAAGGCGAGAAACGCCTCGCGCCCGCATAATCGAACTTGTCGCTATACGGGAAGAAGTTGAACTCCGCCTGCCCGCCTACCTCCACCACGCTACGGCTGAACGAGGTCTGGGCATTCCCCGGAAAAACATTCTCCAACCCTTCGGTCGTGCCGGAGACTTGTCCCCACATCAAATTCGCCTTCAACGCCCAGCGGAAGTTAATGTTATACCGGAACACCGCTCCCGCCGCCGGATTGATTCCCTTGAATGGCGTGTTCTTATTAGCGTCGCCCATGTAAAAGGCTCCGCCCGCCATTCCACCAATCTCAAACTTATATTCCTGCGCCCGCGACGAGAAAACCGTTCCCGCCAAGACCACAATCATGAGCAATCGTTGAAAAATAGATGAAGTCATAAACTCGCCATTATAGTACCACACTTCTTTTTCTAACGATAAAATACCCATAAAATTATGCCTTTCCCGGACGAACGTCCCTACTCAGCCGGAACCAGGCGGTTGATGCGCCCCCTCCACAACTGATTCAAATCGTTCGCGTCCGCGCTCGTCTTTCCTCCAAACAGGTTCACGAAATTCTCCTCATCCACGATAATCGAGGAGAAAGCGCGCGCCTGATAGTCGGCCGGCAAGACCACCATCGTGTCTTGCAACGCCCATGTTATACCATTATCAAACGATTGGTAAATATCTTTCAAGGCTTTTCCCGAGGCGTCGATTCCTCCTATCAGGAAAAGCTTGTCATCGTAATTCGCGACCATAGCGCCCTCGCGTGCCGAGAAATTCGCGTCGCCCGAGGCCAGCACCGCCCACGAGAGGCCATCCATCGTCGCCCATGTCGTATTCAGCACCTTATCCGCAGCGGAACGGCCACCGGCGATCAACAAATACTCATGGTGCACCGAGGCATAACGCGACACGCCAAATCCCGTCACGGGAAACTCCGAGGCCACCGCGTCGCCTTCCGTCCATTCCCGCTCTTGGTTCATCGCGTAAAAGACCAACGTCCCCTCACGGTCTACGATCGCCGACAAGGCCGAAGACTGATTCACGCTCGGCTTGACCTCGCCCAAGAGCGTATAGATAGAAGGAGCGTCCTCCACCGCGCCCCACGTCATTCCATCCGCCGACTCATACAGACGCCCATCCGTAGCCGGGATATACAAACGATCCTCGTATGCCACCGCTTGCGAGAGCCGAAGCCCCTCGGCGGGCAAGCCGGTCAAAGTTAAGGGACGCCAATCGCCCGGCTCATCCACCGGCGCGTAATACAACCGATAGGAGGCCTCCGCCCCCGCCATGCGGGCGTACATAAAGTAGCAAGGCTCCCCCTCGTAATCGAACGACACGACTTTCTGCTCCCGGATCGTCCCGTCCACCATCGGATCCGCGTACTTACTCCATACCATCGAATCGGGCACCACTTGATGCACATTGATCTGGGCGATATAAACCTTTGTTGTGATATTATCGTAAGCATGAACAATCAACCGTACCGGCTCGGAGAAATCGATCGAGTCGGACAAGCTACTTAAATAATAGGTAGAATCCTCGTACGCGCCCGGACTCGCCTCGACACCCAAGACCATCGAGTTGGCCACGCCTATCTCGCAAAGCACCTTCTCGACCACCGTCCCATACGGCAATGAATCCTGATTGAAGATCCGACCGGTCAATTGGTCGATCGTGAATTTCACGTCCTCCAACCCGGAAATAGAATCATGACTTACCTTGAACGAGGCTATCTGGCAATTCCTCGTAGTCTCTACACTATAGTCATAATCCGAATCCAAACACGCGGACAACATCAACGCGAAACAACCCGTTACAAATAGTACGAATTTATTTTTCATCAAAAACATAAGTTTGTCACATCATATAGAGGCACAAAAGTAGAAACATTTTTCGCTTCCAGCCCTATACACGTCAATATTTATAATATTTTAGTTGAACACAAGCACGTTAAAGCGTCCATTCCGGATGGCGGAAACACCGGATGGAAGGCCCCTCCAGCAGGCTCACGGCACGCCGGTCGAGCACGGGCGCCTCCACGCCCTCTCCCAAGAGCACGGGGGAAGTCTCCACCCGCGCCTCGTCCCACAAACCCTCGTCCAGGAAGGAGCGCAGCAAGCGGGCGCCCCCTTCCACCAGCAAGGAATCGATCTTGCGGGCGGCAAGCTCCCTCAGCACCTGCCCGGGCACGGAGCTACCGAAATCGATCCGGATATACTCGACACCATCGCACTCCGGAGCCTCCCGCTCCGTGAAGACAAGCGTAGGCGTCGAGCCATCCAGCAAATGATAGGAAGCCGGAATCTCCAAACGGCGATCCAACACGACGCGTACGGGCGACCGCCCGTACCAATGGCGCACGTTCAACGAGGGATTATCCAGCAGGGCGGTACGCGTACCGACCATGATCGCGGCCACTTCCGAGCGCAAGCGATGCACCTCGCGGGAGGTCGCGGCGGTAGACAACACGACCGGCGGCACCGAGGCATCCGTCCGCGAGCGGTCGATAAAGCCATCCGCGCTTCGCGCCCATTTCAAGATAATATAAGGACGACCCTTCAGCTGAAGCGTCATGAACGCCTTGTTCAAGCGCCGGGCCTCCGCCTCCATCACGCCGGTCACCACCTCGACGCCCGCTTCGCGCAGCATCCGGACACCCCGGCCCGCCACCGCGGGAAACGGGTCCAAGCATCCGACCACCACCCGCGGGATTCCTTTCCGGATAATCAACTCGGCGCAAGGCGGTGTCTTCCCGTAATGCGAGCAAGGCTCCAAGCTGACGTACAACGTGGCGTCGCGCAACAAAGCCTCGTCGCGCACGGAAGCGATGGCGTTCACCTCGGCATGCGCCTCGCCGCACTTCCGATGGAATCCCTCGCCAATGATACGTCCTTCCCGCACAACAACCGCGCCCACCATCGGGTTCGGGCTGGTATATCCCCGTCCGCCCTTGGCCAGTTCGATGCAACGGGCCATATATTTCTCCTCAACCGCTATCATAATCTTTGCATATAAAAGCTATTTACACTACATTCGCGTTAAAAACAAGAAGTTATGACCGAGACTGCCGCGTATATCCGCGCTTCCATCAACGATTTATACCCTCCCGAGGAGGTCCGGGCGCTTGTCCGGCTCATCATGGAACGCGTATGCGGCCTTTCTACCTACCAACTCTTGCTGGGCAAAGATAAAGATTTATCCGATACGGAACGCGCGAAAATCGAGAAGATCATCCAAGGACTACGCGCGTACGAGCCCATACAATACCTGTTGGGCATAGCGGATTTCTACGGGATGGATTTGAAGGTGACACCCGCCGTCCTGATCCCGCGCCCGGAGACCGCCGAGCTGGTGGGACATATCCTTCACGATTATCAAGGACAAGCGCCCCGCGTCATCGACATCGGCACGGGGAGCGGCTGCATCGCCATCGCCTTGGCGAAACACCTGCCCGGGGCGCGGGTGACGGCACTCGACATCTCCGCCGAGGCGCTTGCCATCGCCCGGGAGAACGCACGGGACAACCAAGCGGAAGTCACTTTCCTCCAAGGGGACATCTTATCGGAGGATATAGACAACGCGTTGAATCACAAAGCCTGCTTTTCCTCGAAGGAAAACATAGTTTCATTCGAAGGAAAACATAGTTTCATCCGAAGAAACACTTTGTTTCATTCGAATGAAACTTTCGATTGCGTCGTGAGCAATCCTCCTTATATAATGGAAAAGGAAAAAACGGGCATGGAAGCGAACGTGCTGGAGTACGAGCCACGCTTAGCGCTCTTCGTCCCCGACGAGGACCCGCTCCTGTTCTACCGGGCCATCGCCCGGTTCGCGCGGAGGCATCTCGCGCCGGGCGGGCGGCTCTATTTCGAGATCAACGCGCTTTGCGGAGAGGCGACGCGGTCCCTACTGAAAGAGACGGGCTTCACGCGCGTCGAGCTGATACAAGATTTATATGAGAAAGATCGTTTTATAAAAGCAAGCCTATGAAAGAGATAACCGAAGCCGAGATGTTGCGGAAAATGGCCGCTTACTGCGCCGCATCGGAGCATTGCGCGGAAGAGGTGCGGAAGAAAATCGACGCGGCTGGATTACCCGGCGACGCCGCCGGGCGTATCATCGCACGATTGAAAGAGGAGAAATTCATCGACGAGGCGCGCTACGCCCATTCTTTCACGAACGACAAGTTCCGGTTCAACAAATGGGGCCGCGTCAAGGTCGCGTACGAGCTCCAGCGGAAAAATATCCCGGAAGCGTTTATCAACGAGGCGCTCGCCTCCATCGACGAGGCGGAATACCGCGCCACCTTGCTTGACCTGCTTCGCGGCAAGTTGAAGTCGACCAAGTATAAAGACGGCCGGGACTTGTATGCCAAGCTATCCCGCTTCGCGGCGAGCCGGGGCTTCGAGGGCGCTACCACGTACGCTTGCCTCCGGGACTTAGTGAACTCAACAACGGACGAACCCGATGACGCAGCTCTGGAATAACCTGCTCAATCTTTTCTTCCCCAATCTTTGCAAGATATGCGGAAGCCCCTTGGTCGAAGGCGAGGAACAAATCTGCCTGCGATGCCTATGCGACTTGCCCCACACCTATTATCACCGGAAAGCGAACAACCCCGCGGAGCAGCTTTTCTTCGGGAAAAACCGGATCGAGCACGCCTCCGCCTTCTTGCGCTACGAGAAAGGCGGGAAAACGCAAAAACTGGTCCACTCGCTTAAATACTATGACAACAAAGAAGTAGGGTACCTGCTCGGGCGCCAGGCCGCCAGGGAGTTGCTGGCCGACCGAAGCCCGCTCATCGAGGTCGACCTACTTATCCCTGTGCCCTTGCATCCCCGGAAAGAACGGAAAAGAGGCTACAACCAATCCGAATGGATCGCGAGAGGCCTAAGCTCCGTCCTCCACATCCCCATCGACAAAGGAAGCTTGGCGCGTGTATCCTTCACGAACACGCAAACCCGGAAGGGCGTCTTCGAGCGCTGGACCAATGTATGTTCTATTTTTCAGGTCTCACAACCCGATAAGCTACGCGACAAGCACGTCCTCCTCGTCGACGATGTAATCACGACCGGAGCTACCCTTTCCGCCTGCGCGGAAGCGTTATCCACCGTGCCCGGAATACGGATCAGCGTCTTCGCCCTGTCCATCGCGTGAACATTAATCAAAAATTAATACCCGATTCGCGAGGCTATCTCATTCAGTTTACGTATTTTCGCGTAATACTTTAACTCATTTAGTAGGATTATATGAAAACACTGGAAAGATTAGTAGCAGAGAAACTATTAAAGATTAAAGCCGTGAAACTGCAACCGGCTAATCCGTTCACCTGGGCATCCGGCTGGAAATCTCCGATCTACAATGACAACCGAAAGACGCTTTCTTATCCGGCTGTTCGCAACTTCATCAAATTGGAGTTGGCGCGCGTCGTCAGCGAGAAATTCGACAACGTGGACGCTATCGCCGGCGTAGCTACCGGAGCGATCCCGCACGGCGCCTTAGTGGCCGACTTGCTGGGACTTCCCTTCGTATATATCCGCTCCACTCCTAAGGACCATGGATTGGAGAACCTGATCGAGGGCGAGTTGAAACCGGGTTCGAAAGTCGTTATCATCGAGGATTTGGTATCGACCGGAGGAAGCAGCCTGAAAGCCGTACAAGCCGTACGCAACTTCGGATGCGACGTAGCGGGCATGGTCGCTATCTTCACCTATGGATTCCCGGTAGCCGAGGCCGCCTTCAAAGAAGCGAAAGTGACATTGACGACATTGAGCAATTACGACGCGGTATTGGAAGAGGCCGTTCGCACGCACTACATCGACGAGTCGGAGATCGCGGTGCTGCAGGAATGGCGCAAGGACCCGTCGAACTGGGAGCCGAAATAACGTGTCCAAACAATCCTATATGCATATATGGAAGAATTCGTAAGCGAGACCAAACAAATCCCATACAACGACGACCGTATCTACGGAATGCTATCCGACCTCTCCAACCTGGAACGCGTCAAGGATCGCATTCCGCAAGATAAAGTCAAGAATTTCGAGTTCGATAGCGATACCTGTAGCCTCGCCGTCGAGCCGGTCGGCAAGATCGCTTTCCAAATCGTGGAGAGGGAACCGAACAAATTGATAAAGTTCGCCACGACCAACTCGCCGGTGCCTCTTTTCCTGTGGATACAATTGAAACAGGTGGCCGAGATGGACACACGGATGCGAATAACGGTACGCGCCGACTTGAACCCATTCCTGAAGCCAATGGTATCCAAGCCGTTGCAAGAGGCGGTCGATAAGATATCGACGGTTATCGCCTCGTTGCCTTATTGAATTTTCTTACCTATTATAATATATGGCACAAAAACTCTGGGAGAAAAACGTACAGGTAGACCATGAGGTAGATGTCTTTACCGTCGGGAAAGACCGTGAGATGGATCTCTACCTCGCGAAATACGACGTATTGGGCTCGATGGCCCACATCACGATGCTGGAAAGCATCGGATTGCTCAGCAAGGAGGAACTGGATGTCTTGTTAGCGGAACTGCGGAAAATCTACGCCATCGCCGATAAGGGAGAGTTCGTCATCGAGGATGGCATCGAGGATGTCCATTCGCAAGTGGAACTGATGCTCACCCGCCGGCTGGGCGATATGGGGAAAAAGATTCATAGCGGACGCTCGCGCAACGACCAGGTATTATTAGACCTGAAGCTTTTCACGCGTGCCCGCATCCAGGAATTGGCCCATCTGGCGAAAGACCTTTTCGAGGTGTTAATCGCTCAAAGCGAACGCTACAAAAGCGTATTGCTACCGGGATACACACACCTGCAAATCGCGATGCCCTCCTCGTTCGGCCTTTGGTTTGGCGCCTACGCCGAGAGCTTGGTGGACGACATGCGCTTGCTGCAAGCCGCCTATAAGATTTGCAACCGGAATCCATTGGGCTCCGCCGCCGGTTATGGCTCCTCGTTCCCGTTGAACCGCCAGATGACCACCGACCTGTTGGGCTTCGACTCGTTGGATTACAACGTGGTGTACGCCCAGATGGGCCGCGGGAAGATGGAACGGACGGTCGCTTTCGCGATGGCGGGCATCGCCGGGACGCTCTCGAAGCTGGCGTTCGACGCCTGTATGTTCAATAGCCAGAACTTCGGATTCATCAAGCTCCCGCCCCAGTTCACGACCGGCTCCAGCATCATGCCGCACAAGAAGAACCCGGACGTGTTCGAGCTGACGCGCGCCAAATGCAACAAGATCCAAGGGCTGCCCAATCAGATTACGCTGATATGCAACAACCTGCCTTCCGGCTATTTCCGCGACTTGCAGATTATCAAGGAGGTATTCCTGCCCGCGTTCGACGAGCTGGCGGATTGCCTGCGGATGGTGACACACATGATGCGCGAGGTGCAAGTGAACGAGCATATCCTGGACGATGACAAATACGCCTTGCTATTCAGCGTAGAGGAAGTCAACCGCCGCGTGGTGGAGGGCGTACCGTTCCGCGATGCCTATAAACAGGTCGGCTTGGAGATCGAGGCCGGGAAGTTCGTCGCCCGCAAGGAGGTGCATCACACCCACGAGGGTAGCATCGGGAATCTCTGCAACGACCGTATCGCGGACATGATGCGCGAGGTTATGGCCTCTTTCTCGTTCGAGCGAATGAATGAAGCCGAAAAACAATTGATTCATGGATAAACTCAGAAAAGCATTTATAGGGCTCGCCGCGCTTCTCCTTCTCTCCTGCTCGGATACGACCGAGAGGCGCATCCCTTATCGCGCCGTTTACCTGGAGCTCGACCTCACGTATCAAGACAAGGCACTCAACGCGATACATGCCTACAAGATTTATACGCAAAGAGATGTCGACCAGGCGGGCGAGCAAACCGGATTCGGGGGCGTATTGGTATTTCATGGGCTGTCCAGCACGGGCAGCACGGACACCTTCTACGCGTTCGACGCCGCCTGCCCCTACGAGGCTTCCAGCGGCGTGCGGGTGGAGGTAGACGAATCGGCCGTTTATGCGGTCTGTCCCCAATGCGGAAGCCGCTTCGAGATATTAAATGGCATCGGAAATCCGGTGGAAGGCCCTGCCGCCGAAGCCAAATATAGGCTGCAAACATACACGGTAAGCGGGAATGGCGACAAAATATACATTTATAATTGATATTTTTCATGCGATAAGTTTGGAGGTATTAGATTTTACGCTATCTTTGCACCGCAAATAAGAAACAGACCAAACGCGGAAGTAGCTCAGTTGGTAGAGCATAACCTTGCCAAGGTTAGGGTCGCGGGTTCGAGTCCCGTCTTCCGCTCCACTCCAAGAGCGGAGTTGGATGCTCGAATGGTGGAATCGGTAGACACGAAGGACTTAAAATCCTTTGGCCATTGCGGCTGTGCGGGTTCAAGTCCCGCTTCGAGTACACGATTCAAGACATTTCGCGGAAGTAGCTCAGTTGGTAGAGCATAACCTTGCCAAGGTTAGGGTCGCGGGTTCGAGTCCCGTCTTCCGCTCACGAGACGCCTCACGATTCTTAGGATCGTGGGGCATTTTTTTATAACTATACAAAGACGGACGAAATACGATGAGCGACACGATAACAACTCTCCTGCGGACATGCGACACCCTGAAGGCGCGGCTTTCCGGGTCACGCCCCTTACCTATCGAGGCACTACGGAAAATAGAGGAAGCGTTCAATATCGAATACACTTACGAAAGCAACCGTATAGAAGGAAATACACTTACCCTGCAAGAGACTGAGCTCGTGGTAAACAAAGGAATCCATCCTTTTATCGACGGCAACGGCCGCACGTCTCGCTTATTGATGAACTTATACCTGCTGCGCAACGGCTACACGCTCGTAAACCTCCGAGGTTCGAACGAGGCAAAATTGGCTTATTACAACGCCTTGGAAACATCCCACATGGACAAACGCCCGGAAGCGTTTCAGCGGCTTGTGGCGGAAGCGGAAATAGCCTCCTTAGAGCGATACCTGTCGGTCCTCGGCGAACACACATAGGTGTGATGCCCAACGCACGTATGTGTCTTTGCCAACGCACATAGGTGAAATGCCCAACGCACATAGGTGCGTTTTTTCAGACACATTCCCAATTGTAACTTGTTTGAGATATTCTTGTCTCGTCATTGTTCAATCTTCTTTTGATATTCTCAGCCATTCCTCCTTCGTCATCCGCATAAAATGCTCTGTGCGGACATCGCCAAGCGGGGATGTCTTGCCTTCTTCCGTATGATGAAAACGGAAACCACATTTCTCCATCACGCGCCGGGATTTCACGTTGCCGTCATAATACCCGCACCAGACGGCAGTCATTTCCAAATCCTCAAAACACCTTTTCAGCAGGCAACGCACGGCTTCGGGTATCAGTCCTTGCCCCCAATAAGGCACACCTATCCAATATCCTATTTCCGCCTCGCCCGGTTGCATTTCAGCACTGTGCAAACCGTCTCCGAACATGATTCCTACACTGCCTACCGGCTCGCCCGTCGCCTTCAATACCACCGCATACGTTTCGGGAACGGCAAATACCGTGCGGATTATTTCCAAGCTGTCCGCTACCGAAGTATGGGGAGGCCAGCCCGCAACGGGACCGACGGCCGGGTCTTTGGCATATTTGTACAAAGCTTCTGCGTCCGATTCCCGCCAAGGGCGGAGAATCAAGCGCGAAGTGGTCAACTGATGAGTCGTTTCCTGTTCCATTGCGTTATATTACTGATAGGTTTGCGCAAAGATAGCGTTTTATACATTTAGTCCTTTGATTTCTTTTTGCAAGTTCTCCAAGAAACATGCAGCATGTGCGCCATCCATCTGTGTATGGTGGAACTGAAAAGAGACAGTCAATGTCCGTTTCCACAAACGCCGTTTGTATTTGCCCCAAATCAGAAACGGATTATTGAACACACCGCTATACATGCCTACCGCCCCGTCTATCTCATATTGTGCAAGGGCAGACGTACCGATAACCATACTGTCCGTTAAATCGTGGTTCTGGCAGCTTTCGGCAACTTGCTTCGTCAATCTAAAATAATCGGCATTGAACTGCTGCAAATTATCGGAGAAAGGGATATCGCAGGAATTGACTTCACCCTCCCGATTGGCTACAATGGTGCAAACGGCAAGATTATCATATTGCATTAACTTCTTGCCAACAGGTAGCATATAGAACTCTTTAATACTGCTTGCCGCCTTTCCGACACACCAGCACATTAGCATATTGAACTTTAACCCTGTCCGTTTGCTGATGTGGGCAAGGCGGGTTACATCTATTGTCTTGAAAAAGGTGAGCATGGGCACGGGCGCATTCATCCACATCTCGAATGCGTAGGCACGGGTCGTTTCTTTGGGGTTTACTTCTTTCATTCTATCGATCGTTTAAAGTTAAATAAGCGCAAAGGTAAGCTCATCATTAAACTATGGATAGAATAAAAGGGACATTATGCAGGGTCGTTGAATAAATCGGAATAGGGTTTGCATACATTCAACAAAGACAAAGGCGTATAGCCGCT
>DXEN01000054.1 GCA_019114945.1 Candidatus Parabacteroides intestinigallinarum
CCTACCCCCTTAACTGTAGCGGTGGCCTCAACAGGTTGACCGTTATAAGTTGATTTTTCCGCAATATTCAACTCTATAGTCGGTTCCACCTTCCCGATGGTAAACTCTGCCGTAGCTTCCGCGGCTTTGTAGTTATCGCTCTCGGCGAAAGTGGCTTTCACCATATAATCTCCCGCGTCCGTCGGGGCTTCCTCTAAATCGGTCCAACTATCGCCTTCGCCTTTCCGTTGATAAACGAGGCTCGTCACCTCAAGTTTATCCTCTCCTACCCCCTTAACTGTAGCGGTGGCCTCAACAGGTTGACCGTTATAAGTTGATTTTTCCGCAATATTCAACTCTATAGTCGGTTCCGCCTTCTCGATGGTAAACTCTGCCGTAGCTTCCGCGGCGATGTAATTAGTGTTTCCGGCGAAAGTGGCCTTCACCACATATTCTCCCGCGTCCGTCGGGGCTTCCTCCGTATAGGTAGCGTCATCTTGACCTGCCACTTTGTATCGCAGGGTAATACTTTCCGTGATAGGTTCGTTGTTCACGCCATTCAGTACCGGGTCGGTGATGGATATCTGTTCGCCATCGTAAGTTTTACCTTTTACGCTCCAATCTTCCGCAAAAGTCGGCGTGGCTTGCGAGATGGTAAAATACATCTTCACCGCATCGCCATACAAACCGCCTGTTCCGGTCGGTGTAATGGTGATGGTCGCCTCCTTGCCCGCGTTCGTGTTATTGGTGTAAGTTACCGTGTAATCCTCGCCTTGGGTATATCCTTTTATCGTTACCGTAGGGGTTATCGCTTGTCCCGTGTAGGTATAGGTTCCCGTTATCTCATCGACCATCTCTTTCGTCAATTTATGTTGCACCGTCCCGCTTATGTCTCCGGTTCCCGTAATCGAGCCGCCCGTCTCCACGCGGATGGCGCCGCCACCCGTCAGCGAACCGTTAACCGCCAGCGAACCGTCAACCGTCAGCGAACCGTCAACCGTCAGCGTCACGTCTTTCGGCACGGTGAGCGAGGTGCCTGCGGGAACGTTCAGCGTGCACTCCTCCGGAATCGTCAGGTCGACCGGCAGCACGGGGTCGCCCTTTACCGATGCCTCTCCGTTCTCGAAGACGAAACCCGCACCATAAGCGTTCGATTGCGGAACAATTCCCAAAACCTTTGCCTCCGGTCCGATGATAAGAGTGCCACCCACCATTTGGATTCCCGGCCCGTTCAGCGTGATTGTCCCGCCAGTGATTGCCACAGTGGAGGAATTAACCCCCGAGATGGCAGGCTCTGAGAGCCCTCCTGGTTTGTTATCCATTGTCAGCCTGCCCTCTCCGGAAATAAAAAGGGAAGAGTTAGTAAGACTGATACCCTTCGACGACCTAACCCCCCCGTAAGTGATGGTGTTTTGACCTTCCAATTCCAAGTTTAAGGGTAGTTTTCTCCAAATTCATGGCTTTGCTGTTTTGTTGTGACATTGTAATCCTCACATCGCTGAATGTCATCTCGTGTTCATCGCCTCGTATATTGATAGCAGAGGAACTGCCGGGGACTCCTTGTTCGTCATTGAAGCTTCCGAAGACTCTGTAGTTGGTGTTTCCTTGGTCAATAATACTTAGGGGGTTATTACCACCACCATTAAATCGCCAGGGTAGTTCTTGCCCTTGCGCCGCGAGCGGGAGGCAAAGCAGGAAAAGTAACAGGGTAAAAAAAGCCCGCGCGTAGTGTCGGTTCTCGACACCCCGCCCGGGCTTCTCGTTATACCTTATTATATAACGCTTGCTAAGAAATTAGCGTCTTTCGCCAAACCCAGCGTGGTAAAAGAAGTTAACGCATTGTCGATTTTACAAGTATTCATCATTTCTTCGTTTTTAATGAGCCAAAGGTAAATATTTTGAAGCAATGATGAAAAAAAATCTCAAAGTTTCTCTCGCGGGAAGCGAGACGCCCGTAACCTTTATTCATCAAAACGCGTAAGAGACACCGATGGCGGGCATCAGGGCGGTCGCCTCGTAATGACCACCAAACACGCGGGGCTGACCGAGAATCAAATCCGTGTCGGTATACGAGCCGTCGCGCCCGAAGCCGGTCACATAGCTGAACGCCACATCCACCGACATCGCCTCGATAGGGCGGAAGCTCAATCCCGCGGTGATGCCCAGCTTGTTCATGCTCGGGGTCTCAGGGTTCAGATACTCCTCCTCCACGGGAGACTCGTCAAAATAAGCGCCCAAGCGGACATCCAAACGGTTCGTGGCGGCGAACTGGCCCCCCAGCCGATAGATGCGGGAGTTCTTGTATTTCTTCTCGGCATGGATATCATACTGGCTGAGCGACGAGGGAGAGAAATGGACATCCAGCGCGTCGTAAGCGCCCCAGCCCACGAACTGCACCTCGCCCGACACCGTCCAACGCTCCGTAGGGCGGTAGGTGAGGCCTACGTTCCAGTTGTCCGGCAAGGGAAGCTCGGCGGAGAAAGTACCCTGGTTCAGTGGGGGCACCGCTACGCCGCTCTGCCCCATCATCTGCAGCAAACCGTTCACCTGCTCCAGAAGCGCCATCAGCTCCGCCTCGTTCGTGTAATCAAGCGCGATGCTGCCCTCCTTCACCTTCGCCGTCACCTTCGAGCGATAAGAAAGCCCCACGGTGAACTTATCGTTGATATCGTACATGGCGCCCACGTTGAAGCCAAAGCGAACCCCCGCGCTCCCCTTCAAGCCCACCGAGGCGGCGGCGGCGTCATCGTATTTCGCGATCGTCTCGACCACCTCTTGCGGGATCAGCGCCCCCAGCGCCGGGTTGGCGGCTATCATCCGCTCGGCCATTTGCCCCATCTCGCCCGGGCCAATCAAGGCGCGGTTCAAGGTGATGTTGCCAAACTCCATCATCAATCCGGCGCCGACGCTGAGGCGATCCATGATTTTCCACGAGACAGTGGGCTGGATGTTGAACGCCTTCAGGGAAATCTCCTGGCAGAGGTGGGCGCCCGCCCAGTCGTGCCCCCAAGTGATGCTACTGCCATAAGGGGTGTTAATCATCACGCCCGCCGCCAAATTATCGTAAATCTTGAAACCAGCGTACACGTACAAAGGCGTGCTCGGCGTGTTGTCCGTCTCGAACGAATAGTTGTCCTTTTGGAACTCGGCGGTGGCGAACACGCCGGAAACGCCCGCCGACAGGTCGACATGCTTATCCATAAACACCAATCCGGCGGGATTAAAGTGCATACTCTCCGCCCCCAACTTCATGGCGACTCCGACATGTCCCATGCCGGCTTGTTTCGTACTCTGCGCATTCACCTGGAATCCCTCGGCCGCCGCATACGAGAAAGGAAGCATGGCAAGGCATGCTAAAACGATAACTTTTCTCATAAAAAACTATTTGTTAAATATTATGATTTATACGCCACCCATGGCGTAAACGGCGGCAAAGGTAAGATTCTTTTCTCAAATATCGCACACTTTCGCTAAAAATGCGCGGCACAATAGCGCGACAAGCCCGCGCAAGCGTCTTCCAATAGGTCTAATACCAGCTCAAACCCTTCGGCCCCGCTATAATAAGGGTCGGGCACGTGGTCGTATAACGAATCACGGGCGAATTCCATCATGCGATGAATTTTCGCCTCCGACTCCAAATCGGGCGCCATCCGCCGGAGTTCCGCCACGTTGCGGTCGTCCATGCCGATAATCAAATCAAAGGCTTGAAAATCCCAAGGCCGTATCGGTCGCGAGATAGATTCCAGCTCGTAGCCTCGCCGGGCCGCGTGCGCCCGCATCCGCGCATCCGCCCGCTCCCCCTCGTGATAGCCAATCAACCCGGCGGAATCAATCTCGAAACGCTCCTCCGCTCCCGCCTCTTTTACCAACTTCCTCATCACCGCCTCGGCCGAAGGCGAACGGCAGATATTCCCCAAACAAATGAATAAGATTCGAATCTTTTCCTGTCTCATCGTCTATAAATTTGAAATCTGAAATCTGAAATCTGAAATTTAAACTCACACCGGATCGACATCATAATGCACGAGCAACCGCTTGAACGCCTCGTAAGCCCGCATCTCCGCATGAACGCGCTCCAACACCTCACGGAGCGGAGCGATGCCGGCGGAAATCTCGACCTTCAAAACAATTTTCTTAATCAGCAACGTTTGTATCCGGGTAACGGGAGGCGTAACCGGCCCCAATACCCGCTCGCCCAAGCGGGCGCGCAGCTTCTCGGCATACAATCCGGACATCTCTCGCAAGGCCTCCGCGTCGCGGCTCCGAAGCACCAGCACGATCAAGCGATAATAAGGAGGATAACGAAACATGCTACGCTCCTCCAGCTGCGAGCGAACCATCTCCTTATAAGCGAAACGCCGCACCATCTGAATCAGGGGATGCCCCGGTTGCGTGGTTTGCAAGACAACCGTCCCCCGCTTGTCGCGCCGGCCGGCACGCCCGCTGACCTGTACCATCAGCTGGAACGCCCGTTCGTGCGCCCGGAAATCCGGGAAGTTCATCAAACTATCCGCGCTCAAGATACCGACTACGCTGACATTCCCGAAATCCAATCCTTTCGACAGCATCTGGGTGCCAATCAGGATACGCGTCTTCCCTTTCTCGAAATCCAAGAGAATCCGCTCGTAAGCCTGCCGGGTACGGGCGGAGTCCAAATCCAACCGATCGATTCTCACCGCGGGGAAAAGCGAGGCGATCTCCTCCTCTACCTTTTCCGTGCCGAACCCCTGCATCTTAAATTCCACGCCCCCGCACTCCGGACACACCTCCGGCAGACGGTACGTATAGCCACAATAATGACACACCAATTGACGATTCGCCTTATGATACGCGAGGCTGACATCGCAATTCACGCAATGGGGCACCCAGCCACACGCCTTGCAGGCGATCATCGGGGCGAACCCCCGCCGGTTCTGGAACAAGATGACTTGCTCGTCCCGCGCCAAGGCCTCGCGCATCCTGCCGACCAATTCCGGGGAGAACAAGGTGTCTTTCATAATCTTCTTACGCCTCAGCTCCTTCACGTCTACCGTGACGATCTCCGGCATCAGGCAATCCCCATAACGGGTAAGCAACTCCACCAAACCATATTTCCCGGTCAGCGCGTTGAAATAGGAATCGATGGAAGGCGTAGCGGAGCCTAAAAGCGTCTTTCCCCCATGCATACCGGCCAAAACGATCGCGGCGTTACGGGCATGGTACCGAGGCGCCGGGTCTTGTTGCTTATACGTATTCTCGTGCTCCTCGTCCACGATTACCAGCCCCAAATCCTTGAAAGGGAGAAAAAGCGACGAACGGACCCCCAATATCAACAGGGGCTCGCCGCTATGCAACAGCTTGTTCCAAACCTCCACCCGCTCGTTGTCCGAGAACTTGGAATGGTACACCAACAGCTTATCGCCAAATAGCTTCGCCAGGCGTTCCGTAATCTGGGTGGTAATAGCGATCTCCGGCAACAGGTACAACACTTGCCGCCCCAATCGCAGCACCTCGTCGATCAAACGAATATAAATCTCCGTCTTCCCACTGGACGTGACACCGTGAAGCAGACAAACATCCTTCGAGCGGAACGCCTCGTGGATTTCCCGATAAGCCTTCTCTTGCGCCGGAGTAAGCGGATTGGGCGTTAACGGACGGCATACCGACATGCGCAAGCGGCTCACCTCTTTCTCGTAGCACTCCAAGATGCCCCGTTTCAGCAAGCCATCCAATACGGCGGGAGTACAGCCGCTTCGCTCCAACAATTCTTTTTTCGAGAGTTCCCGCGCCAAGGCCGGATTAAGCGCATGGCTCACGTCCAGGAAACAAACCAACAGCGACTCTTGCTTCCGCGCCCGTTTAAGTTCCTCGAAAGCGGCCTGAAGCCTCGCCTCGTCTCGATACTCCTCGGACAAACGGATAAAAACGCTTGTCCGAGGCACGAAGCCCCGTTTGAGTTCCTCGCTCACCTCCACCGCCCCTTTCGCCATCAGCGAGGAAACGACGGGTAAGACATTGCGCAAGCCTGTTTTTCGTTCCAATTCGGCGATGGTCAATCTCGACGCGCCGTGAAAGGCATCCAATACGGTTTGCTCGTTGGGGCGCAAAGGGGCGGTCGCCTCAAAATCCGCATTGTAGATAACCGCGGTCTCGCTCTCCAACTTCAAGCCGGAAGGAAGCGCCGCTTTATATACATCGCCCAACTTACATATATAATAAGAGGAAATCCATCTCCAGAAACGGAGCTGGGGACGACGAAGCACCGGAGCGGCATCCAGCAAGGCATAAATCTCCTTGGTCTCAAGCCGTGTGTCCGGTGTCCCTTCGTGCACCTCAATGACAATAGCGGTATAATAACGTTTCTTCCCGAAATGCACGATGACACGGCATCCGGGAATCACGTTTTTCTCTAAATCCTCCGGGATTCGATACGTATAACTGTTCTCCAACGGCAATGGAAGTATGACATCCGCGTATCTCATCCCCCTTGGTTTTAGAACAAGATAGCCGCCGTGATCGACCAACCGCGGTTCTTACCGTTCAAGTCAATCTTTTTGGCGCTATAATTATCGGTCAATCCCAAGCCATAATTCATGCCCACTTGCAAATGACTGATTAATTCTATACCCGCGCCAAAATTAAGTCCGGCGCTAAACGACTTCGCCTCGATTTGATCGCCCAACACATCCCATAGCTTATCGCCACCCACACGAAAACCCACGTAGGGACCGGCCGCCAAATAGGCCTTGATAACCGGCAAGCCAAACTTCCATTTCAGATTGACCGGGACATCCAGGTAACTCGTCTTCATGCTCGTTTTAATACCACTATGCTCATCCGTCTCCATCCCCTTTTGCGCGTATAATACCGCCGCGTCGATTCCTAATCCCAACACGGGGAAAGTAGCCTCCAGCATCGGACCTATCTGGAATCCGGTAATATTATTCGCTTTCAAGATATCCGAATTAAAATGAACGGACGAGATATTCACTCCTCCTTTTACACCCAATTTCACTTGCGCACGCGCGGGAAGCGCCATTCCGACAAATAAGGCGACAATCATGAATCCAATCCATCTTTTCATACCAAAACTATTTTTACGGTTAATACATCTATGATTTATGTATGCGCGAACATACATTGCTTTATGAGTAAACAAAAAATTCCGGCGGTGTGTTCACCAAGGGGAACCTTAACTTTTAATATTCACGTATTCCCGATTCCGTATATAGCTTAAAGCGGCCCCAATCGCCGTACGGTATTCAGCATATTCCGGAATCCGGAAGCGTACGCCATAAATATCTTCCAGACGGGGGAAAATAGAAGCGCATTGCGGCAAGCGGGTAAGGTTGCCAATCAAGACGATATCCCGGATGTCGCTATTCAACGAAGCGAATACCGCGCCTTGCCCGATCGTTTGCAATACCATGTGCACAATACCCAAGGCAATATCCTCTCGCTTCGCGTTCGCGTCCGCTTTGCCGAAAATAGAAGCGGTGACATCCAAGGGAAGTCCCGGCAGCGGGTGTGGCGTAATATCACGGATATGTAAATCTATATCGTTCAAGGAGCCCAACTCGGCCAACGAGGCGATTTGATGAAAATCGTTCGTCTTCAACAGCAATTTCGACAGGCCGAGAATCGTGCCTCCGCCAATTCCCAATCCGCCCACATGCTCAATCACCGAAGCTTGGACTTTCACGAACGAGGTACCCGTTCCCATACTGACCACCAGCAAACTCTCCTCACCCGAATTATATTGGGCACCTAATCCATTCGCCAAGAACTCATCCGTCTTAGCCGTAGGCAATCCATACAAGGGCTGGTCGATATAAGCGCTGCCAACACCCGTCAGAATCACCTTCTCTATATTCGAGAGCGCGATGTTATTATCATAAATATACTTTCCGAACGCTCCAAACAACGAAGTCACCGGATCGGTCGCTTTTACGAACATCGGGTTCTTGATCATCTTATCCGACACACCGATAATCTTAGTCGTGCTTCCCCCCACATCAATACCAATGACGATTCCCATAACCTTTCTTTTATTCTTAATTCCTCGCCACAAAAGTACACAAACCCACTATAATTATAATAAAAAGGCCAGGTAAAAATATTACCCAGCCTTCTTATCGTGAAACCGTATGGTCTATACCTTTACTCGCCTAACAGGATTTCCATGATCTGGCAAGCGGCCTTCGACACATTCGTGCCCGGACCGAAAATAGCGGCCACACCCGCCTTATACAGGAAGTCGTAGTCCTGCGCCGGGATAACACCACCCGCGATCACGATGATATCCGGACGACCCAGTTTCTTCAACTCCTCGATTACTTGAGGAACCAAGGTCTTATGACCAGCGGCCAAAGAAGAGACACCCATCACATGGACATCATTCTCGACGGCCTGACGAGCGGCTTCGGCCGGTGTCTGGAACAACGGACCCATATCCACATCGAATCCACAATCGGCATAACCGGTAGCGACAACCTTCGCGCCACGATCGTGTCCGTCCTGACCCATCTTCGCGATCATGATACGGGGCTGACGACCCTCTTTCTTGGCGAACTCCGCTGTCAGCTCGCAAGCCCGCTGGAAGTCCGCGTCTTTCTTAGTTTCTGATGAGTACACGCCTGAAATAGTTCTAATGATTGCTTTATAACGTCCTACAACCGCCTCGCAAGCGTCTGAGATCTCGCCCAAAGAGGCACGAACAGCAGCGGCCTTAACCGCCAAGTCGAGCAAGTTGCCCTTCTTCGTCTTCACGCACTCCGTGATGTCGGCCAACGCCTTCTGCACGGCAGCCTCATCACGATTCGCGCGCAATTGCTTCAACAACTCGATCTGCTCGTTGCGAACAGCCGTATTATCAATCTCCAGGATGTCGATCGGCGCCTCTTTCGGCAAACGATACTTGTTGACACCCACAATCGTCTGGACACCTGAGTCGATACGAGCTTGCGTGCGAGCGGCAGCCTCCTCGATACGCATCTTGGGAAGACCCGTCTCGATCGCCTTGGCCATACCACCCATGCTCTCGATTTCCTGAATCAAAGCCCAGCCTTTATGAACCAACTCGTTCGTCAAAGATTCAACGTAGTAAGAACCACCCCACGGGTCGATCTGCTTGCAGACCTTTGTCTCCTCTTGGATATAAATCTGGGTATTACGAGCGATACGGGCGGAGAAGTCCGTCGGCAACGCGATCGCCTCATCCAACGCGTTCGTATGCAAAGACTGCGTATGACCCAGAGCGGCGGCCATCGCCTCGATACAAGTACGACCAACGTTATTAAACGGATCTTGCTCCGTCAACGACCAACCCGAGGTCTGGCAGTGCGTACGCAAAGCCAATGATTTCGGGTTCTTTGCGCCAAAGCTTTTCACGATCTTCGCCCACAACATACGAGCGGCACGCATCTTGGCGATCTCCATGAAGTGATTCATACCGATTGCCCAGAAGAATGACAAGCGAGGAGCGAAAGCGTCGATGTCGATACCCGCGTTCACGCCGGCACGCAAATACTCCAAGCCGTCGCACAAGGTGTAGGCCATCTCGATATCAGCCGTAGCGCCCGCCTCCTGCATATGGTAACCGGAGATAGAAATCGAGTTGAATTTCGGCATCTTCTGCGAGGTAAACTCGAAGATGTCGGCGATAATACGCATAGAAAACTCAGGCGGATAGATATAGGTATTACGCACCATGAACTCCTTCAGGATATCGTTCTGGATCGTACCGGCCATCTCCTCCAACTTAGCACCTTGTTCCAAGCCGGCGTTGATGTAGAACGCCATGATCGGGAGGACAGCGCCGTTCATCGTCATGGAAACAGACATCTTATTCAAAGGAATACCCTCGAACAATACCTTCATATTCTCCAACGAGCAGATAGAAACACCGGCTTTTCCTACATCACCTACTACACGCTCGTTATCGGCGTCATAGCCACGGTGCGTCGGCAAGTCGAAAGCGACGGACAAACCCTTTTGTCCGGAAGCCAAATTACGGCGATAGAACGCGTTCGATTCCTCCGCCGTAGAGAATCCCGCATACTGACGGATGGTCCACGGACGCATCGGATACATGGCGCTGTACGGGCCACGCAAATAAGGAGGAAGTCCCGAAACATAATTCAGATGCTCCATTCCCTCCAAGTCTTCTTTCGTGTAAACCGGTTTCACATTGATATGCTCCGGAGTCTTCCAATCGGCCTCGATGCCGTTGGCTTTCGCCCATTCAGCCGCATTGTGAGCGGCGAACCCGGCGTTCTTTATATTTATATCTTTAAAATTCGGTCTCATTGTCTTCTGGATTTTTAAATACCTAATTTAGCGTTGAAAGCCCGCAACGTTTCCAATACATTGCTCTTCACGTTAATAAATTGATCGATGCCCTGTGCTTTCAGGTCTTCCATACAAGCCGGAGCACCCGCTACGACAAACAATGCACGACCGTTCAAAGCTTTATAAGCGGCCGGAGCATACTCTGCGTACTCATCGTCGCTCGAGCAGAGAACCACGATATCCGCGCCTGCGTTCACCGCTGCTTCCACGCCCTCTTCGACGGTATCAAATCCTAAATTATCAAGCGTCTTGTAGCCCGCGCAAGCAAAGAAGTTGCAAGAGAATTGCGAACGAGCCAGACGCATCGCCAAGTTGCCGATTGTCAACATAAACGCTTTCGGGGTCTTACCGCTCTTCTCGGTAGCCAAGCGCAACGCCTCGAACTCGGAAGCGCCACGAGCGAAGCTCAGCTTCGTCACGCCCTCGTTCTCGCAATGGTTCTGGTGCTGACCCGCACAGCAGCAAGCGCCTTCCTCTTTCTTGATCTTCTCGGCAGCGACCTCGGTGAAGTTCGGGAATTGGTTCGTGCCCAGCAACGACTCACGACGGGTAGCGACCGCTTTATGGCGAGCCTCGTTGGATGCGTTGACAGAGGCTTGAATCTCGCCCGCGTTAGCCAAAGCGCCGAAACCGCCTTTCTCCTCTGTCTCCAAGAAGAGTTTCCAGGCGACATCCGCGATGGAGTTCGTGAATACCTCGATGGTATAGGAACCGGCTCCCGGATCAACGATCTTATCAAAATGAGACTCTTCTTTCAGCAAGAGCTGTTGATTGCGCGCGATACGCTCCGAGAAATCGTCAGGAGTCTCGAATGCCTCATCAAACGGAAGTACCGTGATAGAATCCACCCCGGCGATAGCGGCCGACATCGCCTCTGTCTGCGAACGCAGCAAATTCACATGCGCATCATATACGGTCATGTTCCAACGAGAGGTCTGCGCGTGCATCGCCATCTTGCAAGCGCAATCGCAAGCCGGTTGATACGCTTTCACAATCTCCGCCCACAACCAACGAGCGGCACGGAACTTCGCGATCTCCATGAAATAGTTCGAGCTGATACCGAAATTGAACTTGATCTTCTTAGCTACCTCATCCACCGAGAAGCCCGCGTCGGTCAATTTCGCCAGCAAATCGTTACCCCAAGCCAAAGCGTAACCCAGCTCTTGGGAGATATAAGCGCCGGCGTTATTCAATTGATAAGCATTGACACCCAGCACACGATAATTAGGTAACGCCTCGCCCGCTTTCAGGACAGCGGTCGCTTTCTCTACCCAATTCTCATTCTTGTGGCCTTTAATTAAAGGTTTCTTGAACGGATCGAAGTTTACGGAACCGACACATTTCGCCAGGTCGATACCTTTACCTTTATAATACTCAACCAAGATCGTCAGTAAAACGTCAGCCTTGCACAAGCAAGTAGAAAAGTTCAACTCTACGCAAGCGGGGCAAATGCCATCAAGCAACGCGGCGATGTTCTCCGCCGTCACGTCGTCACCCTTGATCGAGAATCCCAACGAGGTAATTCCCTTCTCCAAGATGTCGCGCGCCTTCTCGTTCGCGGCCTTGCAATCCTCAACCTCGATGTCTTGACGGACATACCAATTGTTGTTAGTTTTCGTTCCACGCACATAAGGGAACTCACCCGGAAGAGAGTCTGTAGTCTTCAGACCTTCCAAATCTTCCAAACGATAGAAAGGATTCGCGTTGAATCCCTCTCCAGTCTTCCAAACTAACTTTTTCTCGAACGGGACCCCTTTCAGGTCGGTCGTTATCTTCGCCATCCACTCTTCTGTCGAGACAGGAGCGAATTCAGAGAAAAGTTTTTCTTTTAGTTCTGCCATAATAATTTGTTGTTATTAAACTGGTATTAGTAATGTTCTATACTATAGTGTTCAATTTCAAGAAGCAAAGGTAGGATAAATAAACAGTATCATCAACGAAAAGGCGCTAAAAACGCATTCGTTTTTAACGCCTTTTAGAAAAACTATCATACGATACCTTGCGCCATCATCGCTTTCGCCACTTTCATGAAGCCCGCGATGTTAGCTCCTTTCACATAATTGATGTAATCGCCCTCGCGCCCATGCTCTACGCATTGCTGGTGGATGCTGCTCATAATTTGATGGAGCTTCGCGTCGACCTCCTCGGCCGTCCACGAGATGTGCATGGCGTTCTGGGTCATCTCCAAGCCCGAGGTAGCCACGCCACCCGCGTTGACCGCCTTGCCCGGAGCGAACAACTGACGATGCTCGATAAACAAATCCACGGCCTCGGCGGTACATCCCATGTTGGATACTTCCGCCACGCACAAGGTCTTGTTGTCGATCAATTTCCGCGCGTCCTCCTCGTTCAGCTCATTCTGGGTAGCGCACGGCAGGGCGATGTCCACTTTCTGTTCCCACGGCTTCTTGTCGGGATAGAAAGTAGAACCGGGGAATTCCTCGACGTATGGAGCGACGATATCGTTTCCGGAAGCGCGCAGCTCCAGCATATAGTCGATCTTCTCGCCCGAGATGCCATCCGGATCGTAAACGTATCCATCCGGTCCGGAGATGGTAACCACTTTCGCTCCCAATTGCGTCGCTTTAGTGGCCGCTCCCCATGCCACGTTACCGAAACCGGAGATAGCCACGGTCTTACCTTTAATATCTATACCATGCGTCTGGAGCATTTGGTTGACGAAATAAAGGGCGCCAAAGCCCGTAGCCTCCGGACGGAGGATAGAGCCGCCAAACTCCATGCCTTTTCCCGTGAATGTACCCGTATTCTCCCGGGCCAGTTTCTTGTACATGCCATACATATACCCTACCTCGCGGCCACCTACGCCGATATCGCCCGCGGGAACATCGCGGTCGGGACCCAGGTTACGCCACAACTCCAAGATGAACGCCTGGCAGAAACGCATGATCTCGGCATCGCTCTTGCCTCTTGGAGCGAAGTCGGAGCCGCCTTTGCCACCACCCATCGGAAGGGTGGTCAACGCGTTCTTGAAAGTTTGCTCGAATCCTAAGAACTTCAGGATGGATAAGTTGACGGACGGATGGAAACGGATGCCTCCTTTATACGGGCCGATCGCGTTGTTGAATTGGACACGGTATCCCAGATTCACTTGGATTTCCCCTTTATCATCTACCCAAGGCACGCGGAAGGTAAAAATACGCTCCGGCTCGACCAAACGCTCGATGATTTTCGCTTTCTCAAACTCTGGATGCTGATTGTATACATCCTCGATAGATAATAGTACCTCTTTCACTGCTTGCAAATACTCCTTCTCACCGGGATGCTTTGCCTCTAACGCTGATAGAATAACTTCTGTCTTCATAGCATTTATGTACGTTTTTAAAAGGATAACATTGTGTTGGCAAATGTAGGTATTTCTAAGGAAAAACCAAGCGTTCCGCTTGCTTTTTAGAGGGGAATGACGAAAATTCCTTATTTGGAGTCAGAATGCGTGCCCCCTTATTTTAATAGTTGCGATTTTTCCTTACATTTGACCGCTAATTTCTATTTCTACAAATATGAGCGGTATACCGAATATAAAAGATTTGGTGTTCAGGGATACCCCGTTCGCCAACTTGATGAATAAACGTATATATAATGTATTACTGATCGCCACGAAGTACGACGCGTTCATGCTGGAGGACGACGGCCGCGTGGACGAGCAGGTATTCAACGAATATACGGCCCTCAGCCTGCATTATCCACCCCGCTTCACGCAGGTGACCACGGAGGAGGAGGCCTTGCGGGAGTTGAAGGATCGGAACTTCGAGCTGATTATCTGTATGCCGAATATGGATAATCGAGATATCTTCGCCGAGGCCGGCGAGATCAAGGTGCATTACCCGAACATACCGATTGTCGTGCTGACGCCTTTCTCGAAAGAGGTATCCAAGCGAATCGCCAACGAGGACCTGAGCGCGATCGACTACGTGTTCAGCTGGCTGGGCAACGCGGAATTGCTGCTGGCCATCATCAAGCTGATAGAGGACAAGATGAACGCCCCGGACGACACGGCGCGCGTCGGGGTGCAGATTATCCTGCTGGTCGAGGATTCCATCCGCTTCTACTCCTCGGCGCTGCCGCATCTGTACAAGTTCGTCCTGGAGCAAAGCCAGATGTTCGCGAAAGAGGCGCTGAACGACCACCAGCAGACGTTGCGCATGCGCGGACGGCCCAAGATCAAGCTGGCCCGCACCTACGAGGAGGCCGTGCGCATCTTCGAGCAGTACAAGGACAACATGCTGGGCATCATCTCGGACATGAGCTTCATGCACAACGGGGTGAAAGACCCTTACGCCGGCTACAAGTTCGGGCAATACGTCCGGAAAACGGGCCTGATCATTCCTTTCGTACTGGAATCGTCCGAGGCGAGCAACAACGTGTACGCGAAAGAGCTGGACGCCTCGTTCATCGACAAGAACTCCAAGAGCTACCCGCAAGATTTGCGGAGGGAGATCACGCGGCGCTTCGGCTTCGGCGATTTCGTGATCATCAATCCCCATACGAACGAGGAGATCATGCGCATCAAGGACTTGAAGGATTTGCAGAAGAAAGTGTTCCAAATACCGGACGACTCGCTGGTCTACCACCTGTCGCGCAATCACTTCTCGCGCTTCTTCTACTCGCGGGCCATGTTCCCGCCAGCCGAGGTGCTGAAGCATGTGGACGTAAGCGACTACAAAGACATGGACGAGGCGCGCAAACTGATTTTCGACGTGATCGTGCAATACCGCCGGATGAAAAACGCGGGCGTCGTGGCGATCTACCGGAAAGACCGCTTCGACGAGTACAGCAATTTCGCGCGCATCGGCGACGGCTCGCTGGGCGGCAAGGGCCGGGGCCTGGCCTTTATCGGGGCGATGGTGAAGCGCTACCCCGCCTTGGAGCGCGACAATTTCGCCGTGACCATCCCGAAAACGGTCGTCATCTGCACGGATATCTTCGACGAGTTCATGGAGACCAACGAGCTATACCCCCTGGCGCTGAGCGACGCCGACGACGAGACGATACTGCGCTATTTCCTGCGCGCCAGCCTGCCCGCCCGCCTCATCGAGGACCTGATGGCTTTCTACGACGTGGTGAAAAGCCCGGTGGCCGTGCGCTCCTCCAGCCTGCTGGAAGACTCGCACTACCAGCCCTTCGCCGGCATCTACTCCACCTACATGGTGCCCAAGCAGGCGGATAAATACGAGATGCTACGCACCGTGAGCGACGCGATCAAGGCGGTGTACGCCTCCGTGTTCTACCGCGACAGCAAGGCGTACATGACCGCCACCTCCAACCTGATCGACCAGGAGAAGATGGCGGTCGTCCTGCAGGAGGTCGTCGGCTCGCGCTACGACAAGCATTTCTATCCCACGATGTCGGGCGTGGCGCGCTCGCTGAACTTCTACCCGATAGGCAACGAGAAGGCCGAGGATGGCATCGCCAACATCGCCTTAGGCCTGGGGAAATACATCGTCGACGGAGGGGTCACCCTGCGCTTCTCGCCCCGCCACCCCCACAGCATCCTGCAGATGAGCACGGTCGACTTCGCCTTGCGCGAGACGCAGACGCGCTTCTATGCCCTCGACCTGGAGAACATGGCGAAGACGTTCTCGGTGGACGACGCCTTCAACCTCGTGAAGCTAAGCGTCAAGGACGCCGACGCCGAGGGCTCCCTGCGCTACATCGTATCCACCTACGACCCCTACGACCAAATCATACGGGACGGCTATTACCCGGGCGGACGGAAAATCCTCTCGTTCGTGAATATCCTGCAACACGACGTGTTCCCGCTCGCCGACACGCTGGACCAGCTCCTGCGAATCGGGCAGAAGGAGATGGGGCGCCCGGTAGAGATAGAGTTTGCCGTGAACATCAGCCCCGAAGACCACACGAAGGCGACGTTCTACCTGCTGCAAATCCGCCCCATCGTGGACAACAAGGAGGTCATGGAGGAAGACCTTTCGCTCGTGAAGGACGAGGAGACCATCCTGTCCTCCAAGAGCGTGCTGGGGCACGGCATCGTGAGCGACGTGCGCGACGTCATCTACGTGAAGACGGGGGCCTTCAACTCCGCCAACAACCAGGCGATAGCCCGCGAGATAGAGCGGATGAACCGGACGTTCACCGGTACCGACCAGGGATTCGTGCTGGTGGGTCCCGGACGGTGGGGCAGCAGCGACCCGTGGCTGGGCATCCCCGTCAAATGGCCGCACATCAGCAACGCCCGCGTCATCGTGGAGTGCGGGTTGGAGAATTACCGGGTCGACCCGAGCCAGGGCACGCACTTCTTCCAGAACCTGACCTCGTTCGGCGTGGGCTACTTCACCATCAACCCCTTCAAGGGCGACGGCTGGTTCGACGAGGCCTTCCTCAACGCCCAGCCCGCCGTGGAGGAGACGGACTACATCCGCCACGTGCGCTTCGACGCGCCCATCACCATCAAGATGGACGGCAAGCGAAGCCTCGGCGTCGTGCTAAAGCCCGCGTGAATAAGCGAGGGCGTATCGAGATGAGATAATAATGCCTTGCGGGTAGTCGCAAGGGGCATTCGAGAGGACGAAAATGCCCTGCGACTACCCGCAAGGCATTTTCAAGAAGGCAAAAGTGCCCTGCGAGGGGTCGCAAGGCATTTTCAAGAGGGCAAAAGTGCCCTGCGACTACCCGCAAGGCGTTTTCAAGAGGGCAAAAGTGCCCTGCGACTACCCGCAAGGCATTTTCGAGAGGGCAAAAGCGCTTTGCGAGGGGTCGCAAGGCATTTTCAAGAAGGCATACCTTCCCTTCCCTCATTCCGGACGCGCCCCCTCCCCTTCCCGGAGCCACCGCTCGGCCCGGGCGAGCGCCTCGGGCTTGCCGACGTCTATCAAGCGCAGCCGCTCGGCCTTGTACGCCCGGATATCCGTCCGCGCGCAAACGGACAGGTAGAACTGGATGATGGAGAACTTGCCGGTCCACTCCTCCATGAGGTCCAGGATACGCGGCGACATCACGTGGATGCCGCTGAACGCGAGCTCCTGATACTGGTCGGGGTCGAAATACGGATAGTACGACTTCACCTCGCCGGTCTGGCGGTTCCGCCATCCGCACAGTTTATCTTCCTTATTAAATAAGAGGTAGCGCGACGTGTCGCGCCGGCTCACGAGCAGCGTCGCCAGCGGGTCGCTCCTCCGGTGCGCCTCGTAGAGAGCCCGCAGGTCGACGTCCGACAGGATATCGACGTTGTGCACCAGAAACGGCTCGTCGCCCCGCAGCCAGGGCGTCGCCTTCTTGATACCCCCGCCGGTATCGAGCAGGTAATCGCTCTCGTCCGAGAGGTGGATCTGAAGCCCGAAGTTATCGTTCGCCCGCAGGAAATCGGCGATCTGCCCGCCTAAGTGATGGATGTTGATGACGAGCCGGTCGAACCCGGCGGCTTTCAGTTTGAGTATGACATGCTCCAGCATCGGTTTCCCGCCGACCGGTATCAATGCCTTGGGGGTATGGTCGGTCAGCGGCCGCAGCCGCGAGCCGACACCCGCCGCGAATATCATTGCTTTCATATCGTTGGATTAAACGTTTGTTCTATCGCTTGCTCTCGATGGATTACACGGACTCTCACGCCCCACCGCTCGCGGATGTGCCCCGCTACCCGCTGGGCGGAGTAGACCGAGCGATGCTGCCCGCCCGTGCACCCAAAGCAGACCATCAGGCTCGCGAAGCCCCGCTCCAAGTATCGCTCGACCGAGGCGTCGACGAGCGGATACACGTGCCGCAGGAAGCGCGTGATTTCCCCGTCCTCCTCCAGGAAGCGGACGACGGGCTCGTCCAGCCCCGTGAGCGCGCGGTAGCGCTCGTATTTGCCGGGGTTGTGAATCGCGCGGCAATCGAACACGAAGCCCCCGCCATTGCCGGAGGGATCCTCGGGGATTCCCTTCTTGTAGGCGAAGCTGACGACCGTGACGGTCAGCGTGTCCCGCCGCGGGGAGACGGTCCGGGCCAACTCGCGCGAAAGGGCGCTGAGGTAGGGATATTCCGGGAAACCGTCGCGCGTCAAGTTCCGCAGGTTCTCGATCGCGAAGGGCACGCTTTGGATGAAATGCGGCTTCCGCTCGAAATACCCGCGGAAACCGTAGGCGCCCAGCACCTGCAAGACGCGGAAGAGGACGAAATGCCGCAACCGCCCGCGAAACGCGGCCTCGTCCACCGGCCTATAGGCGCGCAAGGCGGCGAGGTAATCCGCCAGCAACTCATCGCGCAAGGCGTCGGGGAAGTTCGCCTTCGCCTGCCAAAGGAACGAGGCCACGTCGTAATACACCGGCCCTTTCCGCCCCCCTTGGAAGTCGATGAACCAAGGCTCGCCGTCGCGTATCATCACGTTGCGCGACTGGAAATCGCGATACATGAACGTCTCGGAAGAGTCGGACAGCAACACGTCGGCCATCGCCTGGAAATCGTCCTCCAAACGGTCCTCCGAGAACTCCAGCCCGGTCGCTTTCAGGAAACAATACTTGAAATAATTCAAATCCCATAGGATGGAACGCCGGTTGAACCCCGCCAACGGATAACAGCGACCGAAGTCGAACCCCTCGGCGCCCCCGCATTGGAAATCGGGCAGACGGACGATTGTCTCGCGCAGCAGCCGGCGCTCTTCCTCGTTGAAGACACCGCTCTCGCGCCCCTCCCGGATCGCCTGGAAAAGAAGCGTATCGCCTAAGTCCTCCTGCAAATAGCACGAGCCATCCTCCGAGCGGGCGTACACCTCGGGCACGGGAAGGCCTTTCCGCCGGAAGTGGGCCGCCATGTAAAGAAACGCCTCGTTCTCCTCGATAGCGGTCCCGCGCACCCCGATTACGTCCTTCCGCCCCCTAAGGCGGAAATACCGGCGGTTGGAACCGGATAATGGCAGTTCCTCGACCGCCTCCGCCGGCGCCCCCGCGTACGATTGATAAAGTCTGTTTAACTCCTCTGTTACCATAAGCTTTCAAATTGCGGCACTAAGGTACGTTTTTTCGGGGATAAAGAACGAGAGCCTCCCCCATTTCTTTCCCCCGCTTTTTACACATAGCTGTCTTTGCCAACGCACGTATGTTAAAATGCCAACACACCTATGTGTCTTTGCCAACACACGTAGGTGTCTCAACACCCCCCTACCGAATACAAAAAAAGCCGGACCTCCCATTCAGGAAGCCCGGCACACAAAAACCAAGAATTATGACGTTATAATTGAATCCAACGCACGTAAGCGAAGTCCATCCGATGCGGCAACTCCGGATTTACCGGGAACACACGGAAACCTACCTTCTGGTTGCCCGCCTCGGTCGGCGTCGTCTTCAGCGTGAAATAGAGTTTCGAGCCCTCCTCTTTCACCAACGTGAACTGATCGGTCTTGATCACCACCTGGTAGTGCTTCTCCGGATCCTCTTTCGTAGCGACCAGCTCGACACCCAACATACCTTGCAGCTCATGACGGTCGATCACCAAATTGAAGGTGTATTCCTTGCCTACGATCGGTCCGTTGATCATCCATTCCTGATCGCAGGTGAACGACTCTACCTGGAAGCAATCCCAGTGCGAGGCCACCTCCTCTTTCCAAGCGGCGATCTTCTTCGCTACCTCGTAGTTGTTGGCGCGCAAATGAGCGGAACGAGTCGCCAATTTATGATAGAAACGGTCCTCGTAATCGTTCAACATACGTTTCATCGTATAGTCAGGCGCGATCTTCGTGATGGAGTTCTTGATATACTGGATCCAGTCCGGCGAATAGCCCTTGCTGTTCTTCGCGTAGTAAGTCGGGATGATCTCCGTCTCCAACATATGGTAGATCGTAGCGGCATCCAACTGGTCCTGATACTGCTGGTTCTCGTAGGTACGCTTGTCGGTCAACGCCCAGCCGGCGCCTTCCACGTAACCCTCGTACCACCAACCATCCAGCACGGAGAAGTTCAATACGCCGTTCATCTCGGCCTTCTCGCCCGACGTACCGGAAGCCTCCAACGGACGCGTCGGCGTATTCAGCCATACATCGACACCCGATATCAAGCGGCGCGCCAAGCGCATATCATAGTTCTCCAAGAAGATAATCTTGCCCAGGAATTCCGGACGGCGGGAAATCTCGACGATGTGCTTAATCAAGCCTTGTCCGCCACCATCCGCCGGGTGAGCCTTACCCGTAAACACGAACTGGATGGGGTATTTCTCGTTGTTCACGATCTTCGCCAAACGATCCAAGTCGGTAAACAGCAAGTGAGCGCGCTTGTACGTAGCGAAGCGGCGACCGAAACCAATCCACAAGGAATTCGGGTTCAACTTATCCAAGATAGATACCACCTTCAACGGGTCGCCCTGGTTCTTCAACCACGTATCCCGATATTGAATGCGGATATAATCGAACAATTTCTTCTTCAGCGCCTTGCGGATTTCCCAGATTTCCTCGTCGGGGATATTCTGGATAGCCTCCCAGCGCACCCGGTTGGACTGGTCGTCGAAGACCTCCTTACCCAGCTTATCCATATAGAACTTCTTCATCTCGGTAGCCGCCCACGTTGGCATGTGCACGCCATTCGTCACATAACCTACATGCAACTCCTCAGGGAAATAGCCTTTCCACACCGGAGCGAACATCCGTTGCGACACCTTGCCGTGCAACCAGCTCACGCCGTTCGCCTCCTGGCACGTATTCAAGGCGAACACGCTCATGGAGAACTTCTCGTTCGAGCCCGGATTCTCGCGACCCATATCGATGAACTCCTGCCAGCTGATACCCAGCTTGCCGGGGAACTCGCCCATGTAACGGCCGAACAAACCCTCGTCGAAATAATCGTGACCGGCGGGCACCGGCGTATGGCACGTATAGATAGCCGAGGCGCGGACAACCTCCATCGCCTGGTTGAACGTCAAGCCATCGTTCTGGATATAATCCACCAAACGTTGTACGTTGATCAAGGCGGCATGGCCCTCGTTGCAGTGATAAATCTGCTTCTTGATGCCCAACTTGTTCAGCATCATGATACCGCCGATACCCAGCATATACTCCTGCTTCATGCGGTTCTCCCAATCGCCACCATACAGCTGGTGCGTAATCGAGCGATCCCACTCGCTATTCTGCGGGATATCCGTATCCATCAAATACAAAGGCACGCGACCTACGCTTACCTTCCAGATATACGCGTAAACGGTACGGCCGGGATAAGGCACTTCGAGCACCATCGGCTCGCCGTTCGATTGCGTCACCTGCGTCAACGGCAGCGAGTTGAAGTTCTGCGGCTCGTAGTTAGCGATTTGCTGGCCATCCATCGACAACGTCTGGGTAAAATAGCCATAGCGATACAAGAAACCGACCGCGCACATATCCACGTTGCTATCGCTCGCCTCTTTCAGGTAATCGCCGGCCAATACGCCCAAGCCACCCGAGTAAATCTTCAACACGTTCGTCAAACCATACTCCATGCTGAAGTAAGCGACAGAAGGCTGCGTCTTATCCGGCTTTACGTTGATATAATTCTTAAAATCCGTATACACCTTTTGAATCTCAGCCATCAAATCCTTATCGGCCAAGATCTCTTCCATCCGATTGTGAGAAAGGTTTTGCAACAGCAGCACCGGATTGCCTTCCGTAGATTTCCAGAGTTTATTGTCGATCTTGCCAAATAATTTGGCGCCTTCATGATTCCAAACCCACCAAAGATTCGTCGCTATCTCGTAAAGAGGTTGCAATTGTTTCGGCAACTTGGAATGTGAGTAAACGTCCTTCCAAATAGGACTGTTCGCGTTATTCGCCTTAATTTTCATTATCGTGAAGTTTAAAGTGTTTCTATGTTTACCTAATAGGAATTAAAAATAAATCTCCCTAAAAAACAACCGCGAAGATACATATTATCTTCTAAACCACAGATTATTGTCAACGATTTCTTTCCTCGGCCCGCCGCGTCGCCTTATCAAAAGCCTCCAAATAATAGTTAATGAACTTGCTCCATTCCGCTTTGCGAGCGAGGTCGAAGCAACGCCGCTTGATCCGCTCGATAGCGGCGGCATCCATCTGGCTCAGGGCAAGGACGACGTTCATGATCGACTCCGCCACCTCGAAATAATTGAAGTCCGTCCGGTTAATCACCACGACTCCCTCGTTGATATCGTCGCCCGACACCGTACGCTTCGCCCACAAGCCGAAGCCGGCCAGATCGGTCGTGATCGTCGGGATACCGAACGCCACGCTCTCCAACGGCGTATAGCCCCACGGCTCATAATACGAGGGATAGACGGTGACGTCCATACCGATCAACATATCGTAATAAGTCTTGTTGAAAATCCCGCCTTGCCCGTCCAGGTAGCAGGGCACATAGATAATCTTCAGTTTCTCGGAAGCGGTGTTCGTGAATCCCACGGATTGGATATAATTCAGGATCTTATCCTCGTTCATATTGTGCAACCAGTGCGTGATAAACGGTACCTGGAGCGGAGCCGTAGGCTCGATATCCTTCTCGATCATCATCTTCAGGTCCGCACGCGGCGCCCGCACCCAAGCCGGCACCATGATGAAAGCGACAACCTCGCGCCGCAAACGCCCACAGGTACGCACACGGTTCATCGCCGTGATAAACTCGTCGATACCTTTGTTGCGGTACTCATAGCGTCCGCTGGTAGAGACCAGCAAGGCACCCGGATCGATCGGGCATCCCAGCAACTTCTCCGCCACGTTGATCAACGTCCGGCGCGCCTCCTCGCGCTTTCGATCGTACATCTCGCCTTCCGGCACGAAATTCGGCTCGAAGCCATTCGGCGTGACAATATCCGGCTCCTTATCCAATAACTGCTTGCACTCGCGTGCGGTAATATCGCTCACGGTCGTGAAGCAATCCACGAAATGAGCGGTCTGCTTCTCCACGGAATGCTTGGCCTCCATGTTCAGCTCCTTCGCCATCTGGTCGCCATTGTAACCATCCATATACGCGTACAGGGCCTTGTTGTTGCCCGCGATGGAACGGCCGATCGACGTAGCGTGCGTCGTGAACAACGTAGCGATGGCCGGAATATGCTTCCGGACATACAGCGCGCCCATGCCCAGCATCCACTCGTTGAACAGGGCGGCCACCCGCTTGTTCTCCAACTTATAAAAATGATAAAAGCTCTCGATTACCTTGCCCACAGCATAAGCGAAGATACACGACTCGTCGTAATCGCCATAGGCATGAATGGAATCGACCCGGAAATTGTCCCACATGGCATAGAAAAAGGCGTCGCGCTCGCTGAAGTAAGGCTTGAAATCCACCAGGATGACCGGGGGTGTACCCGGCACGTTCCACCGGCCTACCTTGACCCGCAAATGATCCACCTCCTCAGCGTGCCGTTTCCAATCAGCGAACAAAGCAACCTCTTCCTGAAAGTCGGGAGCGACCGTATCCGCCCACACGTCCGGGCCAATGAAGATCACTTTATCGTTGAAAATCTGCTGAAGCGTATGCGCCTTGGTCGAAAGAACGGTATAAATTCCACCCACTTTATTACAAACCTCCCAGCTACTTTCAAAGAGAAGCTCTGGCGTCTTTAGCATATCGTTCATATAGATTCATTTATATATCACATAATCTCGGCGCGAAGATAATTCTTTTTTATGTTTTTTCTTTCTATTCCTCGCTATTTAATAACAATGTTTTATATTTGCGGATATTAAATATGGAATACGATGGCAAACAAAAGAATCTTGAAGAAAAGAATCAGTAACGTGGCCGGAGAGTTATTCTCGGAGGCCTTGGTGTGTAAATTATGTATCCCCGGCGTGGATCAAGAGAAAGTAGACGCTTTAATGGCCCGCGTGCTGGATATGCAGGACAACTTTATCCTGCGTGCCGGGCACACGGACGGGAAAGACAACCCGCGCGTCGTGAAAGCGTATTACCGCAAGCTGTGGGAAGACTTCGGGAAAGAAGTGGAGGCGATCGCGAGCGAGATCGAGAAGTTGGGCAATCACCAAGAAGCATGAAGAAAGCGATCTGCAAGGCGATACTGCGTATGGCGGGCTGGCGGTTAGGCCCGACAAGTGGCGTGGAGCTACCCAAATGCGTGATTTGCGTAGCTCCACACACCAGCAATTGGGATTTCATTATCGGGAAACTATTCTATACCTCGATCGGGTGCGACGCGAGCTTCCTGATCAAAAAGGAATGGTTCTTCTTCCCGTTCAACCTGCTGTTCAACTGGCTGGGCGGCGTGCCGATCGACCGGGGCAAACAGACGTCGGTGACCGACCAAATGGCGGAGCGATTCCGCGCCAGCGAGCGATTCCAACTGGCTATCACGCCGGAAGGTACCCGAAAGCGGGCGGAGGAATGGAAGAAAGGTTTCTATTACATCGCGCTGAAAGCGAACGTACCAATCCTGGTGGCTTGCATCGATTACGGGAAGAAAGAGGCGGGCATCAAGACCGTCTTCCACCCGACCGGCGATGCCGAGCGGGAAATCCGAGCGATCCGGGAGATGTACCGGGGCGCTACGGCCTGCCACCCGGAGAACTTCGCGCAGGTATAGCGCACGTCCCCTGCCCTCTTCCCTTCCCGCCGGAAGGGAGGGCGGATTACCAGCGTCTGGGAGTGAGATTACCAAAGCGTGGGAGCGAGACTACCAGCGTCTGGGAGCGAGACTACCAGCGTCTGGGAATGAGACTACCAAAGCGTGGGAGCGATATCGCCACCTAACGGCAACGACGCTCCCCGGTAAGGGGCAAGAGATTCGAATCACCTTAATAAATTCATATACTATGGCGGAAGACTTACGTATCAGCATGATACAATCCCATATCATCTGGGAGGACAAAGAAGAGAACCTGAGTTATTTCGGCGAGCTGCTGCGGCGCGTCAGCGGACGGACCGACCTGGCCGTATTGCCGGAGACCTTCAGCACGGGGTTCTCCATGAACGTGGAAGCCCTGGCCGACCCGATGGACGGCACGACCGTAGCGACCATCAAAGGCTGGGCGGAGCGATACAAGATGGCCGTGGCGGGCAGTTTCATCGCCCGGGAAGAGGGGAAATACTACAACCGGGCTTTCTTCGTCACGCCCGACGGAGAGGCCCGTTACTACGACAAGCGCCACCTGTTCCGCATGGCGGGGGAAGACCGGCATTTCTCGGCGGGCGACAAGCCGTTGGTCGTGCGCTACAAGGACTGGAACATCTGCCTGCAAGTCTGCTACGACCTGCGCTTCCCGGTATGGAGCCGCAACGTGAACAACGCGTACGACCTCCTGATTTACGTGGCCAATTGGCCCGAGGCACGGAAGAAAGCCTGGAAAGCATTGCTCCAGGCACGGGCGATCGAGAACATGGCATACGTCTGCGGCGTGAACCGGGTAGGCGTGGACGGGAAAGGGTTCGCCTTCCGGGGCGATTCGATGATTTACGACGCGAGAGGCAAGAAACTGGCCGACGCGGGCAAGCGGGACGAGACGACCCGTACCTGCGTCCTAAGCAAGACCGACTTAGAGGCATTCCGCACGAAGTTCCCCGCCTGGAAAGACGCAGACGCATTCCAACTGTAAGGAATTACGAGTTACGAATTACGAGTTAATTGAAATTTGAAATTTGAAATTTGAAATTCGCAACTCGTAACTCGTAACCCGTTCTCACCGCTCCATCCGCTTCAGCTCCTGATAGAGACGCTGGACGGGCAAGCCCATCACATTATAAAAACTGCCGCGAATCTCCTCGACACCTATATAACCAATCCATTCCTGGATGCCATAAGCGCCGGCCTTATCGTAAGGACGATACTTTTCCACGTAATAGCCGATCTCCTCGTCGCTCAACGGGGCGAAGCGAACCTCCGAGACCACGGAGAAAGCCACGTTCCGTTCCTTCGTGACGACGCACACGCCCGTAATCACCTGATGCCAGCGCCCGGCCAACGCCCGGAGCATCGCCCGGGCCTCCTCGGCGTCTTTCGGTTTGCCCAGCACCTTGCCGGAAGCCCATACGATCGTATCCGCCGTAATGAGCAACTCGTCGTCCGCCATCGTCGACAGATAGGCGTTCGCCTTCTCGCGGGCGATGTACAAAGGAATCTCCTCCGGCCCGAGCGTGTCGGGATACGACTCGTCGATGCCGTCGATCGTCCGCACCTCGAAATCGAGGTCGAGACCCGCCAGCAACTCTTTCCGCCTCGGGGAATTGCTGGCCAATATGATATGATACTTATTCATTTATGATTTATGATTTATGAATTACCATCCGAACGCTTCCTCGCCAAACCACGTGCCTTGCGCGCGCATCGTCTGCTCGATGACGTCGCGAGCGATGCCGTCGCCCCCTTTCCGGGAAGAGATATAGCGAGCGATCGCCTTGATCTCGGGAGCCGCGTCGGCGGGCGCCACCGGCAGACCGACCCGCCTCATCACCTCGTAATCCGGGATATCGTCGCCCGCGTACATCACCTGCTCGGGAGCGAGGCCCGTTTTCCGCAGGAAGTCCTCGAAATCGTTCACCTTGATGGCGCTACGCATATAAATATGCCGGACGCCCAGGCGCTCGAAACGAATCCGCACCGCCTCCGTGTACCCGCCGGTGATAATCGCTACCTCGTAGCCCTTCTTCACCGCCAGTTGCAAGGCGTAACCATCCTTGATATTCACCGTCCGCATCGGGTCCCCATCCGGAGAGAGGGGAATCACCTCGCGGGAAAGTACCCCGTCCACGTCGAACAGGAACGCCTTTATCCTCGTCAAATCGTAATTGATAGAGCTCATCCTCAGATTTCAAATTTCAAATTTCAGATTGTAAATGCTCGCGCTAATCCGCTCGTACAGGTCGCGCGTGGCGGGGTCGCGCAAAAGGGCGAGATGGCGGGCTATCACGTTCTCGTCGTAACGCACGGCGGGACCCGTCTGCGCCTCGCGGGGAGAAAGGTGATGCACCTTCGCCGCCGTCTCGTCAATCAAAGGCAGCAACACCTCGCCGGGGATGCCCTCTTCTTGTAAAACGCGCTCGGCCAACGCGTACATGTGATTCGCGAAGTTGCAAGCGAAAACCGCCGCCAAGTGCAAACTCCTCCGTTTCTCGGACGGAAGGAAACGCACGTCGTCGGACAGCCGCCTCGCTATCCCCTCCAGGAACCGCCCATCCTCCGCGCGGGCCGCCTCAAGGAAGAAAGGAATCCGCCTGAAATCCACCTCGCGCTCCTTGCTGAAGGTCTGCAACGGATATAAGACGCCATAACGCTCCGCGCGTCCCTCGAACACGGACATCGGCATGCTGCCCGCCGTATGTACCCACAAACCGCCATTGGGCCTCACCCGCTCGATCACCTCCCGCAACGCGGAATCCTTCAAGGCGAAAAGATACAAATCAGCGTCGGGCACGATCGCCTCGGGCGCGGTGGTCCAAGCGCACGCCAGGCGCTCCGCCAGCTCCCGGGCATGCGTATCGGCGCGGCTATACACCTGGCGAATCTCCATGCCCGCCCGGCGCATCTCCAGCGAAAGCCGGGTGGCCAAATTCCCGGCGCCTATGAACACGACCCGCGTCATGCCTCGCCGCCCTCTTGCTCCGGAAGCGAGAACTTCCCGATATGAACCTTCTCCCAGCGCAGGCGGGACTCGTCGAACGGCTTACGCTCCTGGCCCTTATAGCCGAAACCGATAATGGACAGCACCTCCAGCTGGTAAGGGATGTCCAGCAACTGGCGGACATACTCGCCCGCCGGCGTCTCGTCCTCGGTCTCCCGGTTGCGAATCTGGCACCAGCAGCTGCCCAGGCCCAAATCCTCCGCCTGCAGCTGCATATAGATAGAGGCTACCGAGGCGTCCTCGATCCACACGTCGCTCTCCATCACGTTGCCCAGCACGACCACCGCCAGGGCGCATCCCTCCAGGAAAGCGGCGCCATTCCTCTTGCAAGCCGCCAGGCGGGCCAGCATCTCCTTATCTTCCACCACCACGAATTGCCACGACTCGCTCCGCTTCGAGGAGGGAGCCATCAGCGCCGCCCGAAGGATTAATTGTACCTGCTCGGGCGAGAGCAACCGCTCCGTGAACTTACGGGTGCTCCTCCGATTCTGAATCAATGTAGCGAAACTCTCCATACGTATTCCCTTCTATTCTTTTCTGATTATACATGATTGATTGATGTACGCGAAAATACACAAAAACCCGCACGCCCGCGCTATTCCGCCGCGATAAATGCCGCGCACGCACGCCCGCGCTCTACATTATTATATATATTATGGTAAGGAAAGAGACGAGAAAAAACGACCCGGCGCGAGACGCGATAGGCCCAACCGACTGACAGAATGGCAATCGCGCTTCGCGATAGACGCAAACGAGCCCGTTTCTCGCGATCGCGAGTCGCGATAGGGAAAAACGACTGCCAAAATGACAATCGCGACCCGCGATAGCTTCGCCGGAGCTTTTTGAGAGCGTCGCGATTCGCGATAGCACCGAAAGAGTATTCCGGAACCATCGCGTCACGCGATAGTACAATAGGAACGTTCCAATACCGTCGCGCATCGCGATAGCGTGGCAGGAACGTTTCAAGACCGTCGCGGCCCGCGATGGCTTTCCCGAAGGGAGAAAGAAAACGCCCCGTACATTTTTTACCGCCCGAATATACGCATCGACCTTTTTTCACGTTAATACTTCATTAACAAACGACGAAACGACGATGATGAGGATATACGCGATTATCGCGCTACTGATAATTTCCCTCGGCGCCTGGGGGCAAGGGCGCATCAAGGTGACCGGCTACGTCCGCGACGCCGACGGCAACCCGCTGGAGCTGGTCAACGTGCGGATCAAGAATACGCTGATCGGCTCCATGACCAACGAGAAAGGCTATTACTCCTTCTCCACGGCGCCGGGCGACTCGCTCGCCATCATCTACTCCTGCCTCGGGTTCAACAAGGCGGAACGGATCATCCCCTCGGCGCGTGCCGACATCCGCCTCAACGTGCAGATGAACTACACGAGTTTCGAGCTGGGCGAGGTGGCGGTGACGGCCATCCGCAAACAGACCACGACGATGGAGACGCTGGACGCCGACCGTATCAAGCTCCTGCCCGACCCCTCGGGAGGCAGCATCGAGAGCCTTGTGGTGACCTACGCCGGCGTATCGTCGAGCAACGAGCTGAGCTCGCAATACTCCGTGCGGGGCGGAAGCTACGACGAGAACATCGTCTACGTGAACGGCCTGGAGGTGTTCCGCCCGCTCCTGATCCGCTCCGGCCAGCAAGAAGGCCTCAGCTTCGTGAACCCGGAGCTGACCGAGGCCGTCAACTTCTCCGCCGGCGGCTTCGAGGCCCGCTACGGCGACAAGATGAGCTCCGTGCTCGACATTACCTACAAGAAACCCAAGCGGCTGGAAGGCTCCGCCTCCGCCAGCCTATTGGGGGCGAACGCCTACGTGGGCAACTCGACGGGGAAATTCACGCAGGTGACGGGGTTTCGCTTCAAGAGCGGACGCTCCATCCTCGGCACGATGGACACCGACGCGGAGTACGACCCGAAGTTCATCGACCTGCAAACCTACATGACATACGCCTTCGCCCCGAAGTGGGAGGTCAACTTCCTCGGCAACCTGGCGAACAACAAATACACGTTCGTCCCGCATAGCCGCGAGACGACCTTCGGCACCTCCGAGACGCCGCGGAACTTCACCGTCTATTTCGACGGGCAAGAGCGGGACCGCTTCCAAACCCTGTTCGGCGCGCTGACCCTCAAGCACACGCCCAACGACAACACCGAGCTGGGCCTGCAAGCCTCCGCCTTCAAGAGCAAGGAGGAAGAAGGCTACGACATCGCCGGCGAGTATTGGCTGAGCGAGGACGGGGCCTCCGCCCCGACGGACGACGCGACGGCCGCCATGTCCGTAGGCCGGTATCACGAGCACGCCCGCAACCGCCTCAACTCCACCATCGTCAACGTCGGCCACTACGGGATGGCCCGCCTCCTGAACAACACGCTGCGCTGGGGCGCCACGGTACAGATGGAGCGGATATACGACCGCATCAGCGAGTGGGAGAAACGCGACTCGTCCGGCTACTCCCTCCCGCAAACGGGCGACGCGGTAAGCGTCTACTCCAACCTCTTCTCCGACAACCAAGTCGAGAGCACGCGCCTGTCGGCCTACGTGCAAGACGCGTTCAAGTTCCGCACCAAGCAGGGCCTCTTCACGCTCGTGGGCGGCCTCAGGGGAAGCTATTGGAGCTTCAACAAGGAATTCATCCTCAGCCCGCGCGCCTCGCTGGGCTTCATCCCGAATTTCGACCAGGACCTGACGCTCCGGTTCGCCACGGGCCTCTATTACCAAGCCCCCTTCTACAAGGAGCTGCGCCGGGTGGAGACCGACGCGGACGGCAACAACATCACGACCCTGAACCGCGACTTGAAATCGCAACGCTCCCTGCATTTCATCCTCGGAGGCGACTACACGTTCCGCGCGCTCGACCGCAACTTCAAGCTCACCGCCGAGATGTACTATAAAAAACTGGACAACCTCAACCCCTACACCGTCGACAACGTGAAGATACGCTACTACGGCGAGAACTGCGCGAAAGGCTACGCGATGGGGCTCGATGTCAAGTTCTTCGGCGAGTTCGTGCCCGGCACGGACTCCTGGATCAGCTTCTCGCTCATGAAAGCCCGGCAAACGATCCGCGAGACCACCGAGGCCCCGTTGCCCAACAGCCCGGGCTACAACATCTCCCTCTTCTTCCAGGATTATTTCCCCGGCTACAAGCGCGTCAAGCTCAACCTGCGCGGCGTGCTCTCCGGAGGGCTGCCTCAAACCATCCCCGGCAAAGGATACGAGGCCGGCTATTTCCGCGCCCCCGCCTATAAGCGGGTCGACATCGGCCTGTCCTACCAACTGGCGGGCGGCACCGACGCCATCATGGACCGCGGCTTCTTCCGTTACCTGAAAAACATCTGGATAGGTGTCGACGTATTCAACCTGCTGGACATAAAAAACGTCAGCTCCTACTATTGGATCACGGACGCCTACAACGAGCAATCAGCCGTCCCCAATTACCTTACCGGACGCCAATTAAACGTGCGGTTGATCGTGGATTTCTGAAAAGAATCTAAAAATTTCAAGAAAGAACATGACAAAGCGAATTTAGACACAATAAAAATTAAAGAATTATTTCCTCGTTCGTAAAAAGTAATGTACATTCGCGCATAACAGAACTAATAAACTTTAAATTTTTATTGACATGGAACTTACACATATCGAACATTTAGGAATCGCAGTGAAAAGCATCGAAGCATGTTTACCGTATTACGAAGGAGTTCTCGGACTCAAGTGTTATAACATCGAGGAAGTAGCGGACCAAAAAGTAAAGACCGCGTTTTTCAAGGTAGGCCAAACTAAAATCGAATTGTTGGAACCGACCAGCGAGGACAGCACGATCGCTAAATTCATCGAGAAAAAAGGAGAAGGCATCCATCATATCGCGTTCGCCGTACCCGACGTGCAAGCAGCGTTGAACGAGGCGGAGGAGAAAGGCGTCCGCCTGATCGACAAAGCGCCCCGTGGTGGCGCCGAAGGATTGGACATCGCTTTCCTTCACCCGAAATCCACTTGCAGCGTGTTGACAGAGCTTTGCATGCCGGGCAAGAAATAATTAATCCGTTCATTTTTAACAACAAATCAAATTACAATGAGTAACCAGCTTGAAAAAGTAAAAGAGTTGATCGCGCTTCGTGAGAAAGCTCGTTTAGGAGGAGGAGAGAAAAGAATCGATTCTCAGCACAAAAAAGGGAAATACACGGCTCGTGAGCGTATCGCCATGTTGCTGGATGAAGGCAGTTTCGAGGAATTTGACATGTTCGTCCAACACCGTTGCACCAACTTCGGAATCGAGAAGACCAAATACTTGGGCGATGGAGTGGTAACGGGCTACGGAACGATCGATGGCCGTTTGGTATATGTGTTCGCGCAAGATTTCACCGTGTTCGGAGGAGCGTTGTCCGAATCCTTGGCGCTGAAGATTTGCAAAGTGATGGATCAAGCCATGAAGATGGGCGCCCCGGTGATCGGTCTGAACGACTCGGGTGGAGCGCGTATCCAAGAGGGCGTGAACGCCTTGGCTGGCTACGCCGAGATCTTCCAACGGAATATCTTGGCTTCCGGCGTGATACCCCAGATTTCCGGCATCTTCGGTCCCTGCGCCGGTGGAGCCGTTTATTCTCCGGCCTTAACCGACTTCAACATCATGACCCGCGGCACGAGCTACATGTTCCTGACCGGTCCGAAAGTCGTAAAGACCGTAACAGGCGAGGACGTGACCCAAGAGCAATTGGGTGGCGCCAGCATCCACTCCACGAAATCGGGCGTGGCTCACTTCGCCGTCGATACAGAGGAGGACGGTTTGCAATTAATCCGCAAGTTGTTAAGCTACCTGCCTCAAAACAATTTGGAAGAGACACCGCTGCTGGAGTGCAAGGATCCGATCGACCGTCTGGATGACGTATTGAACGAGATCATCCCCGATAGCGCGAACCAATCCTACGATATGTACGAGGTAATCGGCACGATTGTAGATAACAACGAGTTCCTGGAGGTACACGCGGACTACGCGAAGAATATCATCGTAGGTTTCGCCCGCTTCAACGGACAATCCGTAGGTATCGTCGCCAACCAGCCGAAGATTATGGCCGGATGCCTGGATTGCAACGCATCCCGCAAGGCCGCTCGTTTCGTTCGTTTCTGCGACGCGTTCAACATTCCGTTGGTGACCTTGGTAGACGTGCCGGGATTCTTGCCGGGCACGGGACAGGAATACAATGGCGTAATCCTGCACGGTGCGAAATTGCTATACGCGTATGGCGAGGCTACCGTACCCAAGATTACCGTTACGTTGCGTAAATCATACGGTGGAGCTTACTGCGTGATGAGTTCCAAGCACTTACGCGGCGATATGAACTACGCTTGGCCGACAGCCGAGATCGCCGTGATGGGACCGAGCGGAGCCGTAGAGATCATCTTCGCCAAGGAAGTAGCCGCGGCCGAGGATCCGAAGGCATGCGCCGCCGAGAAAGAGGCAGAATACAAGCAAGCATTCGCCAACCCGTACAACGCGGCTCAATACGGTTACATCGACGACGTAATCGAACCGCGCAACACTCGTTTCCGTATCATTCGCGCCTTGCAACAATTGCAGACTAAGAAATTGAGCAACCCCGCGAAGAAACATGACAATCTGCCTCTCTAATCTTGTAAAACAGGAAAAGCATATGATAAAAAAGAAAATAGGATGGTTGCTTCTGTTCGCTATATGCTTCACGTTCGGGGTAAAAGCGCAACAGGCGACCTCCATGCGAATCAATGAAGTGTTGGTCATCAACGAGGATAACTTCGTTGACGACTATGGCAAACGTCACGGCTGGATCGAGTTGTACAACTCCTCCGCCGGAGCGGTCAATATCGCGGGATGCTTCCTGACGGACGACAAGGAGAATCCCAGGAAATATCCGATTCCGAAAGGTGACGTGACGACCTTGATCCAACCGGGGCAACATGCCCTCTTTTGGGCGGACAACATGCCCGATCGGGGAACGTACCATATAAGCTTCTCGTTCGACCCCACGAAGGAAAACTATGTCGCGCTGTACAACGCGGATGGGAAAACACTGATCGATGAGGTGACTATCCCGGCCGGACAAGTAGCCGACATCAGCTACGGACGGGTTGTCGATGGGCAAGACGAGTGGGGACAACTCAAGAAAGTAACCCCCAGAGCCAATAACGTGACATTGGACACGAACGAGAAAATCGAGAACTTCAGCGAGAACGACTCTTGGGGCGTAGGTATGACCATCACCGCGATGGCTGTCGTATTCCTCGGCTTGTTCTTACTGTATGTTATTTTCAAGTACATTGGCAATCTATCTATCCAAGCCAGCAAGCGCAACGCGCAAAAAACAGCGGGTGACAGAGTCATATCCGCCGATGCCGGACAAGAATCGGGTGAGATATTCGCCGCTATCGCTACCGCTCTATATGAGATGAGCGATGACAACCACGATATCGAGAATACCGTTCTTACGATCCGCAAGGTAAAACGCGCTTACTCTCCGTGGAGCTCCAAGCTCTATGGCTTACGACAGACCCCGATTAAAAAGTAAATCACCTAAAAAAGAATCAAAGTAATGAAAAGTTTTAAATATACAATCAACGGTAATGTATATAAAGTACATATCAACTCAGTGGTCGATGACATCGCTGATGTAGAGGTAAACGGAACGCCCTATCACGTAAAGATGGAGAAACCGGCGAAGAAACAAATTGTCACGTTAAAACGCCCGGCACAAGCTCCGACCACGGCCAGCGGCGCTCCGGTAGTCACTCGCCCCGCGGCTTCATCCACTCCGGGCGCTGTAAGAACTCCGCTGCCTGGTGTTATCCTGCAAATCAAGTGCAACGTAGGCGATACCGTGAAGAGAGGCCAGACGTTGATCATCCTCGAGGCCATGAAAATGGAAAACAACATCAACGCCGATCGTGACGGTAAGATTATCGAAATAAAAGTAAACAAAGGGGATTCCGTACTGGAAGGCGCGGATCTCGTCGTAATCGGATAGTCGTATGTTAGGATCAGTATTATTACAAGCGGCAGGCGTAGCCCATGAGAGTTTTCTCCAGTTTTTGGGTGAGAACTTGGAGCTATTCCTCACTTACACGGGAGTCTACAACGCGACACCTGGTCACTTGATCATGATCGTTGTCGGTCTGTTGTTCATCTTCCTGGCGATTAAATATGAATTTGAGCCTATGCTCTTGATCCCTATCGGATTCGGTATCTTGATCGGTAACATCCCGTTCAAGGACGCGGGTCTGCAAGTGGGTATTTACGAGCAAGGGTCCGTGCTTAACATCCTCTACCAGGGTGTCACCTCGGGTTGGTACCCGCCGTTGATATTCTTAGGCATCGGAGCGATGACCGACTTCTCGGCGCTCATCTCCAACCCCAAGCTACTGTTGATCGGAGCGGCCGCCCAGTTCGGTATCTTCGGCGCTTATATCATCGCGTTGCAGATGGGATTCTCGCCGAACCAAGCCGGAGCGATCGGTATCATCGGAGGCGCCGATGGTCCTACCGCTATCTTCCTTTCCTCGAAGCTGGCGCCGAACCTCATGGGAGCGATCGCGGTATCCGCCTACTCATACATGGCGTTGGTGCCCATTATCCAGCCGCCTTTCATGCGTCTGTTAACAACAAAGAAAGAGCGTTTGATCCGCATGAAACCGCCAAGAGCCGTTTCCTCTACGGAGAAGATCATCTTCCCGATCGTCGGTTTGTTGCTTACCTGCTTCCTGGTTCCGTCCGGTCTGCCTTTGTTGGGTATGCTGTTCTTCGGTAACTTATTAAAGGAGAGTGGCGTGACTCGCCGTTTGGCAGAGACCGCCCGCGGCCCGCTGATCGATACGATCACGATCTTGTTAGGTGTTACGGTAGGAGCTTCCACGCAAGCGACCCAGTTCTTGACCATCGACTCCGTAAAGATCTTCGGATTGGGAGCGTTGTCGTTCGTCATCGCTACTTGCGCCGGTGTCTTGTTCGTGAAGATCTTCAACTTGGTATTGAAAGAGGGTAACAAGATCAATCCGTTGATTGGTAACGCCGGTGTATCGGCCGTGCCCGACTCAGCACGTATCTCTCACATCGTGGGACAAGAGTACGACCCGACCAATTACCTGTTGATGCACGCGATGGGTCCGAACGTAGCGGGTGTGATCGGTTCCGCCGTAGCAGCCGGTATCTTGTTAGGATTCCTGGGCTAATCGGATCAATTCTACCATAACATAATAAAGAGACCGCTCCTTTCGGGGAGACGGTCTCTTTTTCTTTCACGCGAGAACATAGGTGCGTCGACAAAGACACGTATGTGCGTTGGCCTTTTAACATACGTGCGTGGACAAAGACACATACGTGCGTGGACCGGAGAAGATAGGTGCGATTAGTCCGCCCCCAAAACTGTTTCCTATCGCTATTGTTGTTTAAAAAAGCCAAAATTAGAGGCTTTCATTTTTATTCTCTCCGCAATTCTCCGTACTTTCGGAAGTTCAAATAATTTAATTAGGAGAAATAACCATGAAGAAAGTTGTTTTATTGGTGGCTTTATGCTTATGTGTCGGCAATGTGTTCGCGCAAGACGCAGACAAATTAAGAGATGAAGGCGACGCTGCCCTCAATGCGAAAGATTACGCTACGGCTGTCGCTAAATATGGTGAATACTTGAAACAAAACAATTATCAAGACACCATTCGCATCTTTAATTGTGGATTCGCCGCGAACCAAGCGAAGAACTACGCGGAGGCCGCCAAGTATTTTGACATGGCCGTGAAAATGAATTACAACATTGACGACTCTTATGTCGGAGAAGCCATGGCGTACCGTAATTTAAACAAAACAGAAGATTTCCTGACAACCGTTGAAGAGGGCTTGAAAGCGATCCCTGATGGAAACAAGAACAAAGCCAATCTGGAAAAATTGCTTTACGCGTATTGCATCAAGCAAGGGCAAGCCGCCCAGAAGAAAGGCGACATCGCCGGTGCCGAGAAAATGTACAAGGAAGTGTTGATCGCGTCGAACAAGACGTACCAAGGCAACGCTTACTACAGCCTGGGCGCCATGTTCTACGGCAACGGGGCGAAGATCCTGCAAGCCGCTACACCGATAGCGACTTCCGATCCGGACAAGTACAACGCAGAGAAAGCGAAAGCCGATAAGGAATTCACGCAAGCGAAAGAGTACTTGACAAAAGCGATGGAAATCAATCCGAACGACGCGAATTCAAAGAAGATCCTTGACTCTATCAATGAGATCTTGAAATAAATACTCTCTTTTAAGTTTTTAATGGTTTTAATGAAGACGAGGGGGAATCGTGAGGTCATACCGAACGTTCCCCCTTACTTATATCCTCATTTCCCGGTTACAGATTCACCCGCAAACGTTCCATCATCTCGCCGGTCTTACGGCGCGCGTCGGCCACATCCAAACCACGAGCCAGCAATACCGCCATGCGACGATGTCCATGCACCTCCGGCTTTCCGAAGAAACGAAGCTGCGTATCCGGCAACTCCAACACTTTATCCAGATTACTCAACGACAAGTGGTCGCTATCGCCTTCCACGACGACCGCCCGCGAGGCGCCCGGACCATGGAACGCGATATTGGGGATAGGCAAACCCAGCACGGCACGCGCGTGCAACGCGAACTGCGACAAATCTTGCGTGATCATCGTCACCATACCGGTATCATGCGGACGGGGCGACACCTCGCTAAAGATAACCTCGTCGCCCTTCACGAACAACTCGACACCAAAGATACCCCGGCCTCCTAACGCCTCGGTAATCTTCCCCGCGATCGCGCGCGCTTTCTCCCGCGCCACCGGGCTCATCGCCTGTGGTTGCCACGACTCCCGATAGTCGCCATCCACTTGCACATGACCGACCGGTTCCAGGAACGAGGTACCGCCAATATGACGTACCGTCAGTTGCGTAATCTCATAATCGAAGTCCACGAAGCCCTCGACAATCACCTTGCCGGCCCCGGCACGTCCGCCCTCTTGCGCGTAATGCCAAGCGGGCTCCACGTCCTTCTCCGTACGAATCACGCTCTGCCCATGCCCGCTCGAACTCATAATCGGTTTCACCACGCAAGGCATCCCGATCACGCGCACCGCCTCGCGAAACTCCTCCTCCGTCGCGGCGAAGCGATAGGGCGAGGTAGGCAGCCCCAATTCCTCGGCGGCCAATCGCCGGATTCCTTCCCGGTTCATCGTCAGCCAAGTCGCCCGGGCGGTCGGGATCACGTGATATCCTTCCTTTTCCAACTCCATCAACGTCCCGGTAGCGATCGCCTCCACCTCCGGGACGATATAATCCGGTTTCTCTTTCTCGATAACCCGGCGCAACGCCTCGCCATCCAACATCGAAAGCACGTACGAACGATGCGCCACCTGCATCGCCGGCGCGTTCGGATAACGGTCCAAGGCGATCACCTCCACGCCATACCGTTGCAACTCTATTACAAACTCCTTGCCTAACTCGCCCGACCCACAAAGCACGACTTTCGTCGCCGTGGAGGAATTAGGCGTACCAATTGTTACCATATGCCTTACTGTATTTGAATTTCTCCGCGAAGGTAAGCGTTTATCGCCCAATAACCTAACAGAACAGGGGCACACTTTGTTCCATGCCCATGAAACACTTTGTTCCATGCGGAGAAACATTTTGTTTCATCCGAATGAAACAGTTGTTTCACCCGGACGAAACGCGAACCACGTCCGGGCAAAAAGAAGGAAATACAAGAATTATTCACTAACTTCGCGTATAGTAACGTTGACTAAAAGAGAATACGATGAGAACAAACATTCCCGCACGCGTCGCCGCCTTGCGGGAGGCGATGAACGAACGAAAGATAGACGCGTATATCATCCCCAGCTCCGACCCGCACCTGAGCGAGTATCCGGCGGATCGCTGGAAAGCGAGAGAGTGGATATCCGGATTCAACGGCTCGGCGGGCACGGTAGTCGTTACCGCGCATAAAGCCGGATTGTGGACCGACTCCCGCTATTTCCTGCAAGCGACCGCCCAATTGGAAGGAACGGGCATCGAACTATACAAGATGGCGCTCCCGGGTACACCCTCCATCCCCGAATTTCTCGCGCACGAGTTGCATAACGGACAAACCGTCGGGCTGGACGGGCAAACATATAGCGCGGCCGACGCGAAAGCGTTGCGCACGGCATTGGAACGAAAAGGTATCCATCTGGACACATCGTCCGACCTAATCGACGCCCTATGGAACGACCGGCCGGCCGTTCCAGCCAACCCGATCTTCGAATTGCCGGAGGAACTGGCGGGTGCCTCTGTCCACGAGAAACTGGATCAAATCAACAACTTGCTGCATAGCGAAGGAGCGGACGGCCTCGTGCTGGCCGCATTAGACGAGATAGCGTGGACGTTCAACATCCGGGGAACGGATGTGGCCTACAATCCCGTGGCCGTCTGCTACGCTTTCGTATCGGAAGAGGAGAGCGTCCTGTTCATCCACCCGGAAAAACTTACCGGCGAGATTGCCGAGCACTTGAAGAAAGAGGGCGTCGCGCTCGCCGATTATTCCATGATCGACAAATACCTCTCCAGGCTTGCCGAGAACCAACGAATATTCGTGGATCCGAACAAGACAAGCATATCGCTGTATGACGCGATTCCGGGAAGCTGCTCCCTTATCGAGGGACTCACACCCGCCAACCGGCTGAAAAGCGTGAAGAACGCCACGGAGATCAAGGGGTTCCAAAAAGCGGTCGTAAAAGATGGCGTCGCCCTCGCGAAATTCTATTATTGGCTGGAGAAGCAAATGGCGGAAGGCGCCCCCGTAACGGAAATCAGCGCCGCCGAGAAACTAACCGCCCTGCGCGCCGAGCAACCTTTATATATTATGGATAGTTTCGCGACCATCTGCGGATATGCCGAGCACGGGGCGATCGTCCACTACGCCGCCACGCCGGAAAGCGACGCCACATTGAGACCGGAAGGCTTGTTGCTCATCGACTCGGGCGCGCAATACCTGGACGGTACGACCGACATCACCCGCACCATCGCCCTGGGCGAGCCCACGGAGCAAATGAAAAAAGATTTCACCCGGGTACTGAAAGGAACTATCAGCCTGGCGAAATGCAAATTCCCCGCCGGCACGCGCGGCTCGCAATTAGACATACTCGCCCGCAAGGCGTTGTGGGACGCGGGCATCAATTACCTGCACGGCACCGGCCACGGCATCGGGCATTGCCTGAACGTACACGAAGGGCCGCAAAGCATCCGGATGGAGGAAAATCCAACCACGCTGAAGCCCGGCATGGTGACGAGCGACGAGCCGGGCCTGTACCGGGCGGGCGAATATGGCATCCGCACGGAGAACATGATCCTGACACGCGAGGATAGCGAGACTGAGTTCGGGAAGTTCCTCTCCTTCGATACGCTCACGCTCTGTTATATCGACACACGCCTGGTGATTGTCCCGATGCTCTCCGCCCGCGAGCACGCCTGGCTGAACAAATACCATCAGAGAGTGTACGACGCGATCAGCCCCTACTTGAACGAGGAGGAAAAGGCTTGGCTGAAAGCGAAAACAGCGGAGATATAACGATTCATTTAAAACGTAAAATAGAAATAAAGAAGTATGGCACTTATTAAATCGGTTCGTGGCTTTACCCCGAAAATCGGTAAAAACACATTCTTGGCGGACAACGCCACCATCGTAGGCGACGTAGAGATTGGCGAAGGTTGCAGCATCTGGTTTAACGCCGTGTTGCGCGGCGACGTGAACTCCATCCGGATTGGCAACGGCGTGAATATACAGGATGGCTCCGTACTGCATACCCTGTACGAGAAATCGACCATCGAGATTGGCAACGACGTATCCATCGGCCACAACGTGACCATCCACGGGGCGAAAATATGCGACGGCGCCTTGGTAGGCATGGGCTCGACCGTATTGGACCATGCCGTCATCGGCGAGGGGGCGATCATCGCGGCGGGAGCCGTCGTCCTGAGCAACACGATCGTGGAGGCGGGTAGCATCTACGCGGGCATCCCCGCCAAGTTCGTCAAGAAGGTCGATCCCGAGCAAGCGAAAGAAATCAACCAGAAAATCGCCAAGAATTATCACATGTATTCCTCTTGGTACGAGGAAGAATAAGCATTCAAGAAGGAAACCCTCTAAAAATAAAGGCACATGAAAAAGACGATGTTAGCGACAATGCCCTTGGCGGCGCTCCTGCTGCTCGCTTGCGCGGGCAACAACCCGACGAGCGGGCCGGAGATCACGTACGCGCCTCAACCCGCGTTCAATCCGCCCACGTATGTCTGTTATAAAGCCCCCGCCCCTATCACCATCGACGGGAAACTGACCGCCGAGGAATGGGACGCGGTGCCTTGGACCAGCGACTTCACGGATATCGAGGGCGAGAAACGCCCCGCCCCGCATTTCCGGACACGGGCGAAGATGGCCTACGACGACAAGGGCATGTATTTCGCCGCCTTGCTGGAGGAGCCACACGTATGGGCTACGCTTACGGAACACGACGCCGTGATCTACTACGACAACGATTTCGAGATTTTCCTCAACCCCACCAACGATACCCACAATTACCTTGAATACGAGGTAAACGCCCTGGGCACCGACTGGGATCTTTACCTGAGCCGCCCTTACCGGGATAACCCGGAGGTGTTGAACAACTGGGAATTCGCGGGGATGAGGAAGGCCATCCATATCGACGGCACGCTGAACAACCCCGGCGACACCGACAAATCATGGAGCATAGAGGTATTCATTCCCTGGAGCTCTATCTACCAGGTACAGCGAGGCAAGGAGAAACCCGAGGCGGGCGAGCAGCTCCGCGTGAATTTCTCGCGGGTGGAATGGACCACGGAGGTAAAAGACGGGAAATACGTCAAGATACCCATGCCCGGCGAGGACAAGATTCGCGAATACAACTGGGTATGGGCGCCCACCGGTGTCATCAACATCCACCTGCCGGAGCTTTGGGGCTACGTGCAGATAGCGGACCAAGTGGCGGGACAAGGCGAGACGCCGTTCGTCAAGCGCCCGGAGGAAGAGACCAAATGGTTCTTGCGGAACCTGTATTACCGCCAGAATGAATACCTCGCCGCGACCGGCCGATACGCCGACAACCTACAAGCGTTGAGACCGGAAGAGGTTTGTCCGCCGGCAATCGCGAGCCAGCTGAAAATATACACCACGCCATCCATGTACGAGATTACGCTGCCCGCGCCGGACGGGACGGTTTGGCGCATCCGGCAGGACGGCTTGGTCTGGGCGACGAGAAACGAGGAATAGAGACAACCATTTAAAATCAATCAAACAGAAATGTATATCATGAAAAGTAAGAATCTATGGATAACGGCGTTCGCCCTGGGCCTCGCGTTATCCGCGCAGGGACAACAAAACGGCGGAGGCATCTCCCCGGAAATGCTGCGGCAAATCAAGCAAGCGTATCAAGGGACACCCGCCGACAAGGCAATCCGGAACGCGATCGCCAACAACAACATCAACAAGCTGGCGGTCAACCTGGAAAGCCTGAACAACCTGGATACCCACTTCTCCCACAAGGTAGAGAGCAAAGGCATATCCGACCAACAATCGTCCGGCCGCTGCTGGCTCTTCACGGGGCTGAACGTGCTGCGCGCGAAGGCGATCGCCAAATACGACATGGGCGAATTCCAATTCTCGCAAAATTACTCCTTCTTCTGGGACCAGTTGGAGAAAGCGAACCTGTTCCTGCAAGGCATCATCGACACGCGCCAAAAGCCAATGGACGACAAGATGGTGGAATGGCTCTTCAAGCACCCGATTGGCGATGGCGGGCAATTCACCGGCGTGTCCGACTTGCTGACGAAATACGGCGTGGTGCCCGCGGACGTGATGGTAGAGACATACAGCAGCAACAACACGGCGCGCATGGGGAACCTAATCGGATTAAAACTGAAAGAATTCGGCCTACAGCTGCGCGAGAACCCACAGGCGAGCGACGCGGAGCTGGAGAAAAAGAAGACCGAGATGCTGGGAACTATCTACCGCATGCTGGTGCTGAACTTAGGCGAGCCGCCCACGAAATTCACGTGGACCCGCAAGGACGCCAAGGGGAACCCGGTAGAGACCAAGGAATATACGCCGCTCTCCTTCTTCGACGAATACGTGGGCGACGATTTGCGGAACAATTACGTCATGCTGATGAACGACCCCAGCCGCGCGTACTACAAGCTGTACGAGATTGATTTCGACCGTCACAGCTACGACGGGAAAAACTGGACCTACGTCAACCTGCCCATCGACGATATCAAGCAGATGGCCATCGCCTCCATCAAGGACAGCACGATGCTCTATTTCTCGTGCGACGTGGGCAAGTTCTTCAACCGGGAGCAAGGCGTGCTCGACGTGAACTACCTCGACTACGGCTCTCTGCTGGGCACGACCTTCGGCATGGACAAGAAACAACGCATCCAGACCTTCTCCAGCGGCTCCTCGCACGCCATGACACTGATGGCGGTCGACCTGGACGAGAACGGCAAGCCCAAGAAATGGATGGTGGAGAATAGCTGGGGCCCCGGCGCGAACTCCGGCCACGTCATCATGACCGACGAATGGTTCGACGAATATATGTTCCGCCTGGTAGTCAACAAGAAATATATCACCGAGAAAGTAAAGGAGGTGCTGAAGCAAAAGCCGACCCGCCTGCCCGCTTGGGACCCGATGTTCGCCGACGAGGATTGACAAGCCGACGGAGGTAGGACGGATTAGGGAAAAGAAAGTGTGTCGAAATCGCGGAAAAGCACGCAAATGCGTGCCAATACTTGATTTTGACACACCTTCTTTTTAATCTGAATCTTTTTCAGGAAGTTTCCATAAATCTAAAAACCACTTACGACCCCTCGAAACCGCCTTTTAGAAATCTAAAAAACATTTTCGGCTCTTCGAAACTGCCTTTTAGAAATCTAAAAACCACTTTCGACCTCTCGAATCCGCCTTTTAGAAATCTAAAAACCACTTTCGACCCCTCGAAACTACCTTTTAGAAATCTAAAAACCATTTTCGGCCTCTCGAATCCGTCTTTTAGAAATCTAAAAAACACTTTCGGCCTCTCGAATGCCATCTCTACGCGCGTAGAAGCCTTCGGGGATTACCGCGGGCGTCTTGAACGCCTGCCCGGCGGGACCCCGAAGAGGTCGAATGCGCGTAACCAAGGGTGTCGCTCCGCTCCACCGACGGTTAAACGGAGTGGGACGGTTCCACCGTCCTCTTCTTGGGCCGCGTTGTCCTCCCCCTCCCTCGCCTGCTACTACCTCGAAACGGGATTATTCTTTTAGGGAAAAAGGTGGCGGTATATCGTGTCCGTAGCGCCGGCGCTATCGCGGGTGAAGTCGCCGGCGGCCCTGCCCGCGCTTTCCAAGGCTTCCGGCTCCGCCAAGAGCTCGTCCATCTTCCGCCGGAACGAATCGGCGCCCGCGACGGAGAAGCCGCCACCCACGGCGATGAGGTCTTTCGCCTCCTTAAACTTATGGTACCTCGGCCCGAACAACACCGGGACGCCATACACAGCGGCCTCCAACGTGTTATGTATGCCCGCCCCAAAACCGCCACCGATATAGGCGATCTGCCCATAACGATAAATGGACGACAACAGCCCGAAGCTATCGACAATCAGGCAATCCTTATCCGCCAGATTGTCGGGCCGGGCCTCCGAGAGGCGGATAAAGGGACGTTTCAACATCGTCTCGATAGCCAGCAGGTGCTCCCGGTGAATCTCGTGCGGGGCGATAATCAACTTCATCTCCGGACGGGCGTGGAAATAAGGGATAAAGAGCGCCTCGTCTTGCGGCCACGAGCTGCCGGCGACCAGCACGACCGGCCGCTTGCCATCCCCGCGCTCCAGGAAGCGCTCGATAAGGGGAAGCTCCCTCGCCTGCCGGCGGACCTCCAGCACACGGTCGAAACGCGTATCGCCCGCCACCGTCACGTTCGTAACGCCATACTCCTCCAACAACTCCCGCGACCGCTCGTCCTGCACGAACAAATGGGTGAAATAGGTGAGCATCTTCCGGTAAGGGGCGCCAAACCATTGGAAAAACAGCTGCTCGCGCCGGAATATCGCGGAGATGATATACACCGGGATATGCCGTTTGTGCAGCTCGCGCAAATAGTTGCCCCAAAACTCGTACTTGATGAACACCGCCATCGCGGGATTCGCCAAGCGCAGGAACTTCTTCACACGGAACGGCGTATCGAAAGGCAAATAGCAAATCACGTCCGCCCCGTCGTAGTTCTTCCGCACCTCATAGCCGGAGGGCGAGAAAAACGTAAGCAAAATCTTATACTCCGGACGCTCCGCCCGGATTCGCTCCATCAAAGGGCGTCCCTGCTCGAACTCGCCCAACGAGGAAGCGTGTATCCAGATATATTTAGCGTTTCTGTCGATTTTCTCGCGCAGGATGGAATTCGTACGCCATTGCCCCAGCCGCAGCAGCCGCGCCTTCTTATGGAAAGGAGCGAGCAGCGCGACCACGAACGCGTACAGATGTATCGCTAAACTATACATACCTTCTATTATTTCAAAACCTCTATCGCCCGTTGGATACGACGGATAGATTCCTCCTTGCCCAACGCTTCCGTAATATCAAAAATACCGGGGCCTTTCCCCTCGCCCACCAACGCCAGGCGAGCCGCGTTCATGATATTCCCCAAGTGATACCCCTTGCTCTCTATCCAAGCCTTGCATTCCTCCTCGGTTCCTTCCACGTCGAAAGGCTCGCGGGCACGCAATCGCTCGATGAATTCCGTCAGCTGGACGGCCGAATCCTCTTTCCAGCGTTTCTTCCGGGTCTTCTCGTCATACTCCGTAGGCGCCACGAAGAAGAAAGAGCACAAATCCCACAGTTCTTTCACGAAGTTGACGCGTCCTTTCATCAGCCCGACCACTTTCTCCACATAAGCACGCGTGGTCTGGATGCCATGGCTCTCCACGATGGGCAAGAACAAGTCGGCGATCTCCGCGTTACTCTTCTCCAGCAAATAATGATGGTTGAACCATCTCGCCTTCTCGTAATCAAAGCGCGCGCCGCTCTTGCTGCAACGGGACAGGTCGAACAGGCGAATCAAATCGTCCATGCTCATCACCTCCTGGTCATTGCCCGGATTCCAGCCCAACAACGCCAGGAAATTCACGACCGCCTCGGGGAAATAACCGCTCTCACGATAGCCGGAAGAGACATCGCCCGTCTTCGGGTCGTGCCATTCCAATGGGAACACGGGGAATCCCAAGCGGTCGCCATCGCGTTTGCTCAACTTCCCGTTGCCTTCCGGCTTCAGCAACAACGACAAATGAGCGAAGCGCGGCATCGTATCCTCCCAACCAAAGAAACGATACAACAGCACATGAAGCGGAGCGCTCGGCAACCACTCCTCGCCACGAATCACATGGGTAATCTCCATCAAATGGTCGTCCACGATATTCGCCAAATGATACGTCGGTAATTGGTCGGCTGACTTATACAATACTTTATCGTCCAAGATGGAGGAATTGATCACCACGTCGCCGCGAATCAAATCGTTCACATGAATCCGCTCATCCGGCTCAATCTTCGCGCGCACCACATATTGTGCCCCCGACTCTATCAGGCGTCGCGTCTCCTCGGCGGGCAACGTCAACGAGTTCCGCATCCGCATACGCGTAGAAGCGTCGTACTGGAAGTTCGCGATCTCCTTCCGCTTCTCCTCCAACTCCGCCGGCGTATCAAACGCGATATATGCATGGTCGTTCTCCAACAATTGGTCTACATATTTCTTATAAATCTCACGACGTTCGCTTTGACGATACGGGCCATAGTTCCCTCCGAAACCCACGCCCTCATCGAACTTGATTCCCAACCAAGTTAACGCCTCGATGATATACTGTTCCGCCCCCGGCACGAAACGCTGCGAATCCGTATCCTCTATACGAAGGACCAAATCGCCTCCATGTTGCTTAGCGAATAAATAATTATATAAAGCCGTACGGACTCCTCCGATATGCAACGCTCCCGTAGGACTAGGCGCGAAACGTACTCTTACTTTTCTTTGCGTCATAATATTTATGTTATCGATGAATTATCGCGGCAAAAGTACTCCTTTTTTTCCGGAGAGTGAACTTTTTTGCGTATATTTCGGCCATTAAAACGAAAAAGCATGAAAGAGAAAAGACTCAACATACCAGCCGTAATCTACTTTGTCGCGACAGCGTTACTAATCGCCTACTTCTTTCCCCGGGAAGGCAAGTTCCGTTATCAATTCTACGAAGGCAAACCGTGGCGGTATGGTCTGCTGACCGCGCCCAGCGACTTCCCGATCTACAAGACCGACCAAGAGGTGGAAGCCGAGAAAGACAGCGTGCTACGGTCATTCGAGCCTTATTTCCGCTTAGACCCCTCTATCCAAAAACAAAAGATAGAGGAATTACGTACGAACTACAACAGAAGTTTACGCCATAAGATAACTCCAGCGTATTTGCAATACGTAGAGAACACACTGGGCGACCTATACGAGAAAGGCATCATCTCCACCCAAGAGCTGGACAAGCTAAAAGAGACAGGCGAGACACGTGTCAACCTGTTGGAAAACGCCATCTCGCGTCCTTATTATATAAGCGACTTCTTCACGGTGCGCACCGCCTATGAATTCATCATCAACAACTGCCCGGCCTCATTAGACCCCACGGTTTTACAATCCTGCGATATCAATAATTACATTTCCGAGAATGTCTCCTATGCCGCCGAGATGTCCGAGAAAGTAAAAGAGGATATGCTGCAAGGCGTCTCACTCGCCAGTGGCATGGTGCAAGCGGGAGAACGGATCGTGGACCGGGGCGAGATCGTAGACCACCATACCTACAACGTACTCCGTTCCCTGAAAATCATTCACGAGACAAAGACCGGGGGCACACAAGCCCAAAGCATCATTTTAGCGGGTCAGTTTGTCCTCGTATTCGGGCTGATGGCTTGCTTCTGGCTCTACCTTTGGTCTTTCCGGATCAAAATCTACCACAACCGGCGAAACGTACTCTTCTTGATTCTCTGCATCCTGGTCAGTTGCATCTTGTCGGAACTATGTGTCAACTACGCGTTATTCAACGTTTATATACTTCCGTTCGCCATCGTTCCCATCGTGGTACGTACTTTCTTTGACTCCCGGACGGCATTGTTCATCCATTTAATCATCGTCCTGATTTGCTCTTTGATGGTTCCTTTCCCCCATGAATTCCTGATCTTGCAAATCATAGCGGGCATGGTAGTGACCTTCAGCTTGAAGGATCTGAGCGAACGTTCGCAACTCATCCGTTGCGCGTTTTTCATCTTCCTCTCTTACGTGATCTGCTACCTAAGCCTGACGTTATTCCAAGAAGCGAATTTCAACAAGATCAATTGGATGATGATGCTTTACTTTGGCATCAACTTCATCTTGCTGATGTTCGCCTATGTCCTGGTATATATGTTAGAGAAGACATTCGGCTACGTATCGACCATCACGCTGGTGGAGCTTTCGAATATCAACAACCCCATACTAAAGAAACTCAGCGAGACATGCCCGGGTACGTTCCAGCACTCGCTGCAAGTATCGATCTTGGCGGCCGAGGCCGCGAACCGGATTGGAGCGAACGCGCAATTAGTCCGGACGGGAGCCCTTTACCATGATATCGGCAAGATGAGCAACCCCGCCTTTTTCACGGAGAACCAGTCGAGCGTGAACCCGCACGACCAACTATCGTTCGACCAAAGCGCGCAAATCATCATCAGCCACGTCACCGAAGGTGTGAAAATGGCCGAGAAAGCCATGCTTCCAAAGGCTGTCGTGAATTTCATCCGCACGCACCATGGCAGGGGCAAAGCGAAATATTTCTATAATTCTTATAAGAACCAATATCCCGACAAACCCATCAACGAGGAGCTGTTCACCTATCCGGGTCCCAATCCTTTCTCAAAGGAAACCGCCGTATTGATGATGGCCGACTCGGTAGAAGCGGCCTCGCGCAGCTTGAAAGAGCATACGGAAGAGAGCATCACCCTATTAGTCAACAAAATCATCGATGGACAAATCGCCGATGGATTATTGAAAAACGCCCCGCTCACGTTTAAAGATATCGAGACCGTGAAAGGGGTATTTATCGAGAAATTGAAAACGATGTTCCACACCCGCGTCAGCTATCCGGATCTGAAAAAAAGATAGCTTTTTCGTGGGCGAAAAATAAATTTCCTCTTTATTCAGTAGGTTCAGGAATATTACTACTTTTGTAAGTCATTAGGCTATCCTAAAAATAGCACATACAACAATTTTATAGAAAGGAAACGGATGATCGAAAGAATCTATATTCTTGAAAATGTAGACCCGGTAATCTTTTACGGGGTGAACAACTCGAACATGCAACTGATCAAGACTTTATTCCCCAAACTGCGTATCGTGGCCCGCGGGAATATCATGAAAGTGATCGGAGACGAGGTAGAATCAGAATCTTTTCTCAAAAAAATCCGCGAGGTAGAAAAATATTGCGAGGAGTTCAACTCGCTTTCCGAAGAGGTAATCGTTGACATCATCAAAGGGAAAGGGCCGGCGATTGTCAAGCAAGAGAACTTGATCATTCATGGCATGAACGGCAAACCAATCACCGCACGCACCGAGAACCAACAACGATTGGTCAAGGCTTTCGAGGAAAACGATCTCGTGTTCGCCACGGGACCGGCGGGCTCTGGCAAGACATTCATAGCGATAGCGTTAGCGGTAAAAGCGTTAAAGAACAAGGAAGTCCGCAAGATTATCCTCAGCCGTCCCGCCGTGGAAGCGGGAGAGAAACTCGGCTTCTTACCGGGCGAGATGAAAGATAAGCTCGATCCCTATTTGCAACCGCTCTACGACGCCTTGCAAGACATGCTTCCTACCGCTAAGCTGAAAGAATACATAGAGAACAACGTTATACAAATCGCCCCATTGGCATTCATGCGTGGACGGACCCTAAACGACGCGATTATCATCCTCGATGAAGCGCAGAATACGACCACGCATCAAATCAAGATGTTCCTAACTCGCTTAGGTATGAACGCGAAGATGATTGTAACGGGCGATATCACCCAAATCGATCTCCCTCCTTCCATCCAATCGGGCTTGATCCAAGCGATGCGGATATTGAATGGAGTAGAGGGAATCGGTCGAGTGGAATTCTCGAAGAAAGATATCGTACGCCACAAATTAGTCCAACGTATCGTTGATGCCTACGACAAATTCGATAAGAAAGAGAAAGAATCAAAGAAAAAGGATCCAATAAGCAATAACTAACAAATAAAACAAAATGAAGCAAGCATTAGTTAAGACAGACTTCAATTTCCCGGGCCAAAAAAGCGTATATCACGGGAAAGTACGCGATGTGTACAACATTAATGACGAGGTATTGGTAATGGTCGCGACCGACCGTATCTCCGCGTTCGATGTCATACTGCCGGAAGGAATTCCCTATAAAGGACAAATGCTGAACCAAATCGCGGCGAAATTCCTCGACGCGACCACGGATATCTGCCCGAACTGGAAACTGGCGACCCCCGACCCCATGGTCACCGTAGGTGTTCAATGCAAAGGGTTCCCGGTAGAGATGATCGTGCGCGGTTATCTATGCGGAAGCGCTTGGCGCGCTTATAAAAATGGCGTACGAGAAATCTGCGGCGTAAAGCTACCGGAGGGCATGCGCGAGAATCAACGCTTCCCCGAACCCATAATCACCCCGACCACCAAGGCCGAGATTGGCGAGCACGACCAAGATATCTCCAAAGAAGAGATTTTGGCAAGAGGATTGGTGTCGAAAGAAGATTACGAACTGCTGGAGAAATATACGATGGCATTGTTCAAGCGCGGTACGGAGATCGCGGAGAAGCGAGGCTTGATTTTAGTCGACACGAAATATGAGTTCGGCCATCGCGACGGCAAGATCTACCTGATCGACGAGATCCATACGCCGGATTCCTCCCGTTATTTCTACCTGGAAGGCTACGAGGAGCGTTTCGCCAAAGGTGAGCCGCAAAAGCAGCTATCGAAAGAATTTGTTCGCGAGTGGCTGATGGATAATGGCTTCCAAGGCAAAGCCGGTCAGCAAGTCCCGGAAATGACTCCCGCGATCGTTGAAGGCATCAGCAATCGCTATATCGAGTTGTACGAGCACATCACAGGCGAGACTTTCGTGAAAGGCGAGACCGACGACCTCTTGAATCGTATCGAGAATAACGTAACCGAATATTTACAAAACAGATAAATAGAGATAATCCCTTATGGAACAATATGGTTCGGAAAAAGTACTTCCTTATAATAACGAGGAGCACAAAGGCTCGCAAGTAAGACGTATGTTCGACGCGATAGCGGGCAAGTACGACTTGCTGAACCATACATTGTCATTCGGGATTGATAAAATATGGCGCGGGAAAGGCATCGCCTACCTGCGCCCCTTCTCGCCCAAGGCGATATTGGATATCGCTACCGGCACAGGCGATTTAGCGATCGCTATGTACGATAAGTTGCATCCCGATTACGTCATCGGAGCCGACTTGTCGGAAGGGATGTTAGAGGTCGGACGGCGAAAAGCACACGACGCGGGCCTCGCGGCACATATCTCCTTCGAACGGCAAGACTGCATGGCTCTGACTTATCCCGATAACTCGTTCGACGCCGTAACCGCGGCCTTCGGGGTGCGCAACTTCGAGCACATCGAGCAGGGCCTCGCGGAGATGTTCCGGGTATTGAGACCCGGCGGGCATCTCATGGTATTGGAGCTTTCCACACCGGAGCGTTTCCCCATGCGACAACTCTATCAAATCTACTCGACAACGGTTATCCCGATTGTCGGGCGGATACTCTCTAAGGAAAAAGCCGCGTACAGTTATCTGCCGGCTTCCATCAAGGTGGTCCCGCAAGGAAAAGTCATGACCGACTTACTGACCCGGGTAGGTTTCCAAAATGCCCAGGCACATACCTTTACTTTCGGGATCTGCTCTTTATATACTGGATCTAAAAACAACTAAACAGAAAAGACGATGCAGAAATACGGTTTATTAGGCTATCCTCTCGGACATTCTTTTTCCAAGACATATTTCAACCAAAAATTCGAGGCTGAAAAAATCGATGCGGAATATATCAATTTCGAGATACCCAACATCAAGGAGATAAAAAGTGTTTTAAAAGAGAATCCGGAGTTGAACGGATTGAACGTAACGATCCCTTACAAAGAACAAGTGATCCCTTATTTGGACGACTTAGACGACGATGCCCGGTTAATCGGTGCCGTCAACGTTATCAAATTCACCAAAAGCCGTTTCGGTAAGCTGAAACTGAAAGGATATAATTCCGATATCATCGGATTCAAGCAATCCATCGAGCCTTTATTGAACGAGACACATCATAAGGCTTTAATCCTTGGTACCGGAGGCGCGTCGAAAGCCGTTTTCCACGGATTAAAGCAATTGGGCATAGGTGCGACATTGGTATCACGCAAACATAAAGAATTCTGCATCACCTATGAGGAGATCACCCCGGAAATCATGAAGCAATACACCGTGATCGTAAACACGACTCCGTTAGGTATGTATCCACACATCGATACGTGTCCGGATATTCCGTACGATCTGATTACCTCCGGCCATTTGCTGTACGACTTATTGTATAATCCGGATGAGACACTCTTCATGAAAAAAGGGAAAGAGCGTGGCGCCACCGTGAAAAACGGGTTGGAGATGCTGCTCCTGCAAGCCTTCGCCGCTTGGGAAATCTGGCAGAAATAAGGATTCAAGGGAGAATATAAGTAAGCACGTAAGCAGGCATCACCTCAAAAGCCATCCGGAACGCCTGCCGAAGGGGCGTGCGGCTTTCCCACGCCCTAAGCGTTCCACGCTCCGCGTAAGGAAAAGGAGAAACATGCAAATGCTCCTGGAAGTCGACCGCCTCTTGATCGATTACTTTATATAACGTCTCCTTGGCGCACCAATGTATCAACAAATGCTCCACCTCACGATGAGGGTCGATACGCGATTCCTCCTCCGGACACAAAAAACGACTCCGGATTTTCAAGACACGGTCGGAATGATATTCGATATCGATACCGGTTGGATGCTCATCCACGATAACCGCCGCATAACCTCTCGTATGGGAGATACTTATACGCAAAGGCAAAGCGGGAAAGAACGGCGCGCCAGACGGACGGTAGGCCACTTCCACCTCCTCACCCAAAAGCGCCTTCAATAAGACACGGCTCGCCAGATATTCCCGCCGGCGTCCTTCCGAGGTTACACGCTCCAGGAACGGGGAATAATCGGCCGTACGCTCAAGCGAAGCGAGCAATTCCCCGGATGTCTCTTCCATTTTCCAAACCCCACGCAAAGGAGATGAACCTTTATATAATAACGCCATCTTATTCCCTCCAACTAAATGACTGGATTAACTCGACAATATCCCTCCGGATATAAGCGACCGCCGGAGCCAAAGAATCCGCGTTCGGCTTACAATTAAAATACAAGGCGGCCCGAAAGAAACGCGAGGCACTGTCCGTCAACATGAATTGAATCGGCGAAGCCGACTCGCCTTCTATTAAGAACAAGGAAGCATACACCTCCGCGTCCGGATTCGAATAAGCTTTCTCGGCTATCTGATCCGTCGGCTTCGCCTGGCGAGCCACAAACGAGCGGCATTCAGCCTCCGCTATCCGCAAAGAAGCCGGAGTAACGGGAAAATAACTACAATATAACTTAGCGTCCAATTCCGGGTACAGGATATTTACCCCCACGAGTCGCTGGACGCGACCACTATCCGAAAGTTCCACGACCGTAGCGTCAGACACCCGAAACTCGAAAGGCAAATCCTTATCATCCAAACGGACATAACGGGCCTCGGCTGGTTCGATGCGCATATAGCCGCGAGGTTTCGGCGTGTAATCCACGCAAGAGATACACGCCAACACGCAAAGCCCTATCAGGATTCCTCCGACGCGCATGATTCCGTATCCGGTATTTTACTATACTTCACCTTCAAGATCCTTCGGTTATCCACCTCCAGCACCTCGAAGCGATAGCCTTGATAATCTATTATCTCCCGGCGCCGCGGGAAATCTCCCTTTATCTCCAGCAAAAGCCCGGCCAAAGTCTCCACATCCTCGGTCAGCTTCCCGAAAGTAGCGGGATCCGCGTCTATGGCCCGGAAGAAATCCGTCAGCAAGATCTTCGCCTCGAAGATGATACTCCCGTCCGCCAAGCGGATAAATTGACGCTCGTCCTCGTCATACTCATCCGATATCTCGCCTACGATCTCTTCCAAAATATCTTCCATCGTCACGAGCCCCGACGTACCACCAAACTCGTCTACCACGATAGCCATATGGATCTTATTCGTCCGGAACTCCTCCAGCAAGTCGTCGATCTTTTTCGTCTCAGGCACGAAATAAGCCGGCCGGATCAAACTCTGCCAACGAAACGTATCGGGCTTGTCGATGTAAGGCAATAAATCCTTAATATATAAAATGCCCTTAATGGAGTCTTCCGTCTCCGCGTAAACGGGAATACGCGAATAACCACATTTCACGACAAAGGCGATCACTTCCCTGAAACGCGTCTTGATGTCGATATCCTCCATATCCAGACGGGGGGTCATGATCTCGTCGGCGGTCTTGTTATAAAACTTAATGATCTCCGCCAACATCTCCTTCTCCTCTGAGATACCGGTAGAGGTCAATTCCAACGCCTTGGAAAGCTCGTCTACGGAGATGTCGTGCTTTTTCCTCGACAAGACTTTCGCGATGACATGCGTCGAACCGACCAAGACCTTCGAAAGCGGTCGGCACAAGCCTTCCAACACCCGCAAGACCGGGGCGAAAGAGCGGACAAAACGTAACGGATTCCGCGCGTAGACTTTCGGCAGGATCTGCACGAAGAGCAGCAATAGGAACGTCAAGGAAACGACCATCAATGTCAATCCCAATAACGGATCGCTCGAGAAATCCACCAAAGCATAAACCGCGTACGCGCATAACATGATTACAGTTACGTTCGCGAAGTTGCTCGCGATCAACAAAGAGGCCAGCAGATAATCCGACCGTTCCCACAAACGCTTGATGATAGGGTCCACCGGACGTTTCTCTTCCCGGATCTCGCTTAAATCATCCGACGATAAAGAGAAAAAGGCCACCTCGGCGGCCGATACGAGACCGGAAACAAGTAAAAGCAAAAAAGCGAGGCTTAAGGCGATGATAGGTCCCGCGGTCCAAGCCCGCGCCGCTATATCGACGAATGAGTCCGATAAATAATAGTCTGAGTCCAAGGAAAAAGATATTAGTTAAACAACATTAAAACGGTAAATCATCCGCTTCGTTGGATTCCGGAAGTGGATTCGACGAAGGAGCGGCCGATTGCTGGAAAAACGGGCTTCCCGCGACCGTTGGCTGGGCCGGTTGGGCCTGCCCTCCGCCCGCGGGCGCGGCATTGCCTTGCGAGGTGGCCACCGTGCCGTCCGTATTGGCAGGCCGGGAACCGGAATAATAAAACTCTATACGATCGGCATGGATCTCGGTCACATAACGCCTCACGCCCCCTTGATCATCATAGCTGCGAGTGCGTATCTTCCCTTCCACGTAAAGCAACGATCCCTTCCGGACCCACCGCTCCACGAACGGCACCTGGTCGCGGCGTACCACGATGTTGTGCCACTCCGTACGCTCGGGCACCACCGTGCCATTCGCCAACGTATATCCCCGCTCCGAGGTCGCCAACGGGAAATTCGCCACCGCGGATCCACTATCAAAATAGCGAACGTCCGGATCCTTGCCAACGTTGCCTATCAAAAGTACTTTATTCAACGACATAATGCTGATCTCTGTATACCCTTGCAAAGAAACACAAATTCAAGCATTCTTACAAATTCCCACGGAAATAGTTTCACGCGCCTATCCATATAATAAAAAGAAGATGGATGGATTCTATAATCACCACTGGTGATTCTATAAACTCCACTGGCGATTATACAAACTCCAGTGAAATTTATACAAACTCCAGTGGTGATTATAGAACTTACCCGATAAAAATAGGTTTTCCTTCCGCCAACGCTACCTTTTCCTCCCGATAAAACCTACTTTTCGTTCCCCGCCGGACGCCCCTCTTCTTTATCCGCCAACCATTCCAGATAAATCTCCACCAAACGAGGCACGGCATACCGCCCTAACGACTCACGAGGCAAGGAGATGTATTTATCGAGCGATGCGGGCACCCGCTCAATCTCTATCCGATAGAACGAGGCATACAGCACTTGATGGGACAGGACATGCTTCCGGTTAAGCAACTCATGCGTCACGCTCAAGCTCCCGGCATCTCCCAATAAATCGCGGAAAGCCTCCGTGCCGGATAACCCGGAGAAGTCCATCGCCCGGTCGGTCTCAATCAAGGGGAATTCATACAAGCCGGTCCAAATATCCTTGCCCGACCTCCGGTTCAACCACGTCCGTTCCTTATATATTATATATAGGTAATTAAAATAACGGTCCCGGCTCTTCGTCTTATTCCGTTTCACCGGATAAGCGCTCACGTTTCCCGCCGCGAACGCCATGCATTTATCCCGCAACGGGCAAGGCTCGCAATCGGGATTTTGAGGGACGCACCGCAAAGCGCCCAGTTCCATGATCGCTTGATTATGGATTCCCGCGCGTTCCGGATCCAGGATTGTCCCCGCCAATTCGGCGAACAACCTCTTCCCTTCCGTGGAATCGATAGGCGTATCCACCGCGAATAAGCGCGCCAGCACCCGGTACACGTTCCCGTCCACCACCGGATAAGGCAGGTTCCACGCGAAAGAAACAATCGCCGCGGCCGTATATTCCCCGATTCCCTTCAAGGACAAAACATCTTTATAAGCGGAGGGGAACACCCCTCCGAAGCGTTCCATTACCTCCTTGGCCGCCGCATGCAAGTTCCTCGCCCGGCTATAATACCCCAACCCCTGCCAATACCGCAACACCTCGTCCTCGTCGGCGGAAGCCAAAGAGGCGACATCCGGGAAACGCTCCCGGAAACGATTGAAATAAGCCAATCCTTGCGCCACCCGCGTCTGTTGCAAGATAACCTCCGAGATCCAAATCAAATAAGGATCCCCCGTTTCCCGCCAAGGAAGCTCCCGTTTGTAAACCTTATACCAGTCGACCAGCGCCCGGCTGATCCCTAAATCCTTTTCAGATTGCCACATAGCCCTCTTGTCAGCTTCTCGTCTCGTAACCATAACTATTTGATAACCGCGAACATACACATAACTCTCGAAACACGGGGAATCTTTTTGTAAAAAATTTGAGTCGCGAATCTTTTTCCACTTCAATAAAAAGCTATATATTTGCATTCCAAAAAATTAATAGGTCCAAATCAATTAATTAAATTAAGACATGACTAAAGCAGATATTGTTAGCGAGATTTCAAAAAGCACTGGCATTGACAAACAGACGGTGTTGGCAAGCGTTGAGTCCTTCATGGATATCGTCAAAGGGTCTTTAGCTCAAGGCGAGAACGTTTACCTGAGAGGTTTCGGTAGTTTCGTTATTAAAAAGAGAGCCCAAAAGACGGCTCGCAATATTTCGAAGAATACGACAATCATCATTCCGGAACATAATATACCGTCGTTCAAGCCAGCGAAGACTTTTTTGAGCGAAGTTAAGTAATAATCATTATACGTTTAATCCTTAAAAATTTTAAAACAATGCCTAGCGGAAAGAAGAGAAAAAGACACAAGATGTCTACGCACAAGCGCAAAAAGAGACTTAAGAAGAATAGACATAAGAAAAAGTAAGTCTATATCGAATAACCTCTAAAGAACAAACTTAACAAGTGGACCTTTTAAGTTTGTTCTTTGCGTATTTAATAAGGTCCGATTATAAAAAAACACATCTTTACGAGTGGTTAGTGAATTAGTAGTTGACGTACAGTCCCAAGAGGTATCTATCGCGGTATTGGAGGACAAAAGCCTTGTGGAGCTCCAGAAGGAGGCCCGCAACGTATCGTTCGCCGTCGGCGATATTTACGTAGGCCGGGTAAAAAAATTGATGCCGGGCCTAAACGCCGCGTTCATTGACATCGGTTACAAAAAGGATGCGTTTCTTCACTATCTGGATTTAGGTCCTAATTTCAATACCCAACAGAAATACACGAAGCACTTGCTGGCCGACCCCAAGAAAGCGACACCGCTCTCGAAGACACAGCTCCTGCCCGAGATCGAGAAGAACGGGAGCATCGGCGACGTGCTGAAAGTAGGCCAAGAGGTATTGGTACAAATCGCCAAAGAACCTATATCCACCAAAGGCCCGCGGTTGACTTCCGAGCTTTCTTTCGCCGGAAGATATATCGTATTGATACCTTTCGCGGATAAGGTATCGGTTTCCTCCAAAATAAAATCAAGCGAGGAGCGTGCCCGTTTGCGCCAGCTAATCCAGAGTATAAAGCCGAAAAACTTCGGCATCATCGTGCGCACCTCCGCGGAGGGGAAACGAGTCGCAGAGCTTGATCATGAATTAAAGACATTGGTGAAACGATGGGACGACGCGATCGCGAAAGCGCCCAAAGTGAAAGCCCCTTCCATTATCTATGAGGAAACGGCTCGCACCGTCGCCCTGCTACGCGACATCTTCAACCCCTCCTTCCAAAACATCTACGTGAACAACAAGGAGGTGTACAACGAGGTGCGCGACTATGTGAGCCTAATCGCTCCGGGACGGGAAGAGATTGTCCATCTCTATACGGGAGAACTCCCGATCTTCGACAATTTCGCCGTGACAAAGCAAATCAAGTCGCTCTTCGGGCGGACCGTCACTTACAAAAGTGGCGCATACTTGATTATCGAGCATACGGAAGCGATGCACGTTATAGATGTAAACAGCGGAAACCGATCCAGGAGCAGTGATGCCCAAGAGAAAACGGCGATCGACGTGAATATCGCCGCGGCCGACGAGATCGCGCGCCAGCTTCGTCTACGCGATATGGGCGGCATTATCGTTATCGACTTTATCGATATGACCGAGTCCGCCAACCGCCAGAAGTTGTACGAGCACATGACAAAAATCATGGCGAACGACCGGGCAAAACACAACATCCTCCCCCTTAGCAAATTTGGCCTGATGCAGATCACCCGCCAGCGGGTACGGCCGGCGATGGATGTCAATACATCCGAGAATTGCCCCTCTTGCTTCGGGACAGGAACGGTCAAGCCCTCCATCCTATTTACGGATAGCCTGGAGGAAAAAATCGATTGCCTGGTAAACAAACATCATGTGAAGAAATTCACCCTGCATGTACACCCGTATGTCGCGGCGTATGTGAATAAAGGATTATTCCCTTTAAGCATGAAGTGGAAAATAAAATACACGCACGGGATGAAAGTCATTCCCAATCAAAGCTTAGCCTTCTTAGAGTACAAGTTCTTCGACGCGGACAAGAACGAGCTCGACATGAAAGAAGAAAAGGAAATAATCAACAAAAAGCAATGACTAAGAAAGCCCCGGTTTCCATCATGGATATCGGGGCTTTTTCTCCCCCTTGTCATACGACAAAATGTCACGAATACTGACACCGCTCATTATTTTTCCCCGCGAAACCTATTTGGCACGCCATTTGTTGAATACTCGGTGTATTCCTCGAAAGAGGAAGGAGAAAACAACTTGAATAATAACAATTAAAATATTTACAATCATGGGAAAGATTATTGGAATTGACTTAGGAACAACCAACTCTTGTGTAGCCGTATTGGAAGGCAACGAACCGGTTGTGATCGCGAATAGCGAAGGTAAGAGAACGACTCCTTCTATCGTCGCGTTCGTGGAAGGTGGCGAGCGTAAGGTAGGTGATCCCGCGAAACGTCAAGCCATCACGAATCCGCAAAAGACCGTATTCTCCATCAAGCGTTTTATGGGTGAGACATACGATCAGGTTCAGAAAGAAATCGCGCGTGTTCCTTATAAGGTAGTACGTGGCGACAACAATACCCCGCGTGTGGATATTGATGGCCGTTTGTATACACCGCAGGAGATCTCGGCGATGATTCTTCAAAAGATGAAAAAGACCGCCGAGGATTATCTGGGACAAGAGGTGACGGAGGCCGTCATTACCGTGCCGGCTTACTTTAGCGACGCGCAACGCCAAGCCACGAAAGAGGCTGGCGAGATCGCGGGCCTGACCGTTCGCCGTATCGTAAACGAGCCGACTGCGGCGTCCTTGGCGTATGGCTTGGACAAAGCGAATAAGGATATGAAAATCGCCGTATTCGACCTGGGTGGCGGTACGTTCGATATCTCTATCTTGGAATTGGGCGATGGCGTATTCGAGGTAAAATCAACGAATGGTGATACGCACCTGGGTGGTGATGACTTCGACCACGTGATTATCGACTGGTTGGCTGAGGAGTTCTTGAAAGACGAAGGCGTCGACTTACGTAAAGACCCGATGGCGCTGCAACGCTTGAAAGAGGCGGCCGAGAAAGCGAAAATCGAGTTGTCAAGCACGACTTCGACCGAGATCAACTTGCCGTACATCATGCCGGTAAACGGTGTGCCTAAGCACTTGGTAAAGACGTTGACACGCGCTAAGTTCGAGCAATTGGCCGATAGCTTGATCCAAGCATGTATTCCTCCTTGCCAGCAAGCGTTGAAGGACGCGGGCTTGAGCACGTCGGATATCGATGAGGTAATCTTGGTCGGTGGTTCTACACGTATCCCCGCCGTACAGGAAATCGTACAGAAGTTCTTCGGCAAAGCTCCGTCGAAGGGCGTGAACCCGGATGAGGTAGTCGCCGTAGGTGCCGCTATTCAAGGAGGAGTCTTGACGGGCGAAGTAAAGGATGTCCTGTTGCTGGATGTAACACCGCTGTCATTAGGTATCGAGACCATGGGTGGCGTCATGACAAAGTTGATTGAGGCGAATACGACGATCCCGACGAAGAAGTCGGAGGTCTTCACGACCGCGGTCGACAATCAACCGTCCGTAGAGATCCACGTATTGCAAGGCGAGCGTTCGTTGGCGAAAGACAACAAGTCGATCGGCCGTTTCCACCTGGATGGAATCCCAGCCGCACAGCGTGGTGTGCCTCAGATCGAGGTTACATTCGATATCGACGCGAACGGCATCCTGAATGTATCCGCTAAAGATAAAGGTACGGGTAAGGTACAAAGCATCCGCATCGAGGCTTCCAGCGGTTTGAGCGAGGATGAGGTGAAACGGATGAAAGAGGAGGCCGCAGCTAACGCCGAGGCTGATAAGAAAGAGAAAGAGCGTATCGATAAGTTGAATCAAGCGGACAGCATGATCTTCCAGACCGAGAAGCAATTGAAGGATCTGGGTGATAAGATTCCGGCCGACAAGAAAGCGCCAATCGAGACTGCCTTGAACAAACTGAAAGAGGCTCATAAGGCTCAGGATGTAGCTGGTTGCGAAGCCGCCATGAACGAGTTGAATAGCGCTTTCCAAGCCGCTAGCCAAGAGATGTACAACGCGCAAAACAACGCTCAAGGCGGTGCGCAAGCAGGTCCGAACTACGGCGGTGGCCAGCAAGCCAGCGGCAACACAAACAACAACAAAGACGGCAACGTAACAGATGTCGACTTTGAGGAGGTGAAATAAGTATCGGTAAACAACGATAATTAACAACAGTAAGATAGGGTGTAGCTCAATGAGTTACGCCCTATTTTTATTTAAGGCAATTGAGCGTCGAGATAAAAGTTCCAGCGCAATTTATTCTTTTTCTCGAAAGAGGATTTGATATTTATCCTTTCCTGTTGTTTAATGGTCAATCTTTTCTCTAACCTAATTTTCTCGCCTGTATCTTCCAAGTATATTTCATGTTCCCGACTATTCCAATGAATGATGGAATCGTGGTCTTCCGCTCGCAATCCCATCGCTTTCAGAATTATGTTGGGACTTCCTTGCCCCGTGCCGATGAGATGAAAATCAGAATCCCAAACGCTTCGTATCAAGAGGCTGGCGGGGACGTTTGAGGCTCCTACGACAATATCGAACCGGGTATAGGTATCGTTTAGGTCCAATGAACTTAAATAGACTCGGAATCCTTCTTTACACTGGGTTTCGGAATGTACTTTGTATCTCGAATTTTTATAAACGTAATGGCTCCTGTAAAAATCCTGCGCATCGTCTCCTATGCCTCCATAATAAATCTCTAACATCCTGATGATAAACTTATTACCTCGAACGGAAAGTGTACTTCCAAGCAGATTCCTCGCTAAATCCTCTATTGCATTGATTGCTTCCTCTTTTTCATGAATAGTACCGATGAAACGGCCTTCTCCGTCTATCAGGTTCTTGATAGGATTAAATCGATTATCCATACAATTTTTACATTTTAGAATGAATGATTAGTTCTCACTGATTTGAAAACCATATTGACCGATGCTTTCCAGATATTCCAATATGAGGTCGATGGTTTTGTCGACATAATGTTGTGGTATGAAATTCCGTTCTTGCGATTTTTCCAGAAGGCGATGCGTACGTTCCTTTAGCTCACCATCGCCAATAATATCTCCGGTAGAGAAATTCCATACTGTCTCGAAACATTTTGCGATTAATCGATAATCGAATGTCGATAAATAGAAATCTAATCTACCGTATACATAGGCTTCTTGCTCCGCCCTGTCCGGCCGTTTCAGCGGGAAGCAGTGAAACTTGCTCGTTGTCTCCATCCGGATATTCCATGTTACGCAATTGAGCACACCTCCGTCTATCGCAATCTCGTTGGAGAGAATAGGAATAATTTCGCAATCTGGGAATAATTCCTGGGTGCGTTTGCAGGCTTCCGCATCTTTCTCTAAATGAAATTGCGGCAATAGGATGATATTCCCAATCCGCAAGAAGTTGATGTAAACTCCCTCCGCTGTATAATCCCCATGCTCGTTCTTCCGGATTATCGTTTCCGATGGGAAAAGGTGGATATTCAGTCCCGTTTTCTCCAACGCACGATCCATCTTGGTGCGCCATGTTTTACTCTCCTTCGAATAATCAGCCACTATCAAGTTTTTGTCATCTATGAACCGTACCATGCCATCGGCGTGTCCCGTCATGTCATAGGGTAGTTGGGGTATCACGTAGATTCGCTCTATTCCAAGCGCTTTTTTTAATAAGGATAGGACGGTTGTCTTTTTTAAGCGGGCATTGTCTTTCCATATCTTATCCGTCAGGATAGCGGAGTTGTCTGATTTCACGATATTGCCTCCATCTATTATCAAATCTGTTTTCGACAGCTCGAACGTGTAATCCAAGCTCACCTCGGAAGGTATAGTTAATTGGGAAATGTATTTTGGAGAAAGATAGTAATCCGGGAAATAATCGAATTGGACGAATTGGCGGATGCCTGTTTGGATTGGCATATAATCCCGGCACCAAATATCATGCGTGTGTTCGATAAATCCATAATGAATCCCCTTTTCCACTAAAATGCGTTTTAAGCGTGCCCAGAACGGAGTATATTTTTCTATGCTTTTAATTAATGAGCTAAAGTATATGAAATTTGTTTCTTTGTCTATTATCATGCCGGTTGTTTTTCTATAAAGTAGAGACGCAAAATTTTACGTCTCTACCTATAAATATTATATGAGGTGTTTTACCGTACGGCAATCTTCAGCGTTTCGCCGCCAGCGGTCATGATGTAGATGCCCGCGGGCAGGTTGGCGATAGTAGCGGTGCCGCTTACCGTGGCGTTGTAGTGGCATACGCTCGTCATGCCGTAGACTTGTACGGCCGTGGCTTCGGTGGTGGTGATGACGATCGCGCCGTCCGCCGTAAGAGCCTCCTTCCGGACGTCCTGTAGCGACACGGCTGGATAGTCGTCCATTACCTGTGCCTCGACGCTCATTCCGCAAACGACACTGGCCATTAAAGCCAAAAGGTACTGTTTTCTCATGTTATTTACCCCTATTTTTAATTATTGAACGCAGCAAATATAGGGAAATTTCATCTACCTTCGCGGCCGGTTATCGATGTTTTTTAATTCTCAAAACCACGTTTATGGCAAATACGAAAGAGATGACGGAGGGCGCTATCTTCCCTCTCCTATTTAGTTTCACGTTGCCCCTTTTGTTGGGGAACATCCTTCAGCAGACCTATTCGTTGATCGACGCGGCGATCGTCGGCAAATTCTTAGGCATAAACTCTTTGGCGGCGGTGGGAGCGAGTACTTCGGTTGTATTCCTTATTTTGGGATTTTGCAACGGTTGCTGCGCGGGGTTCGGCATCCCCGTGGCGCAGAAATTCGGGGCGAGGGATTACGCCACGATGCGCCGCTACGTGGCGACGGGCTTGCGGCTGGCCATCAGCATGTCGGTAGCGATCGCCGCGATCTCCGGCTGGCTGTGCCGCGACATCCTGCGGTGGATGCAGACGCCGGCGAATATCTTCGACGAGGCGTTCGATTATCTGTTCATCACCTTCCTGGGCATTCCCTGCACGTTTTTCTACAACCTGCTGGCGAGTTTCATCCGGGCGCTGGGCGATAGCAAGACGCCGTTCTTGTTCCTGCTGCTCTCCACGGTATTAAATATTTTCCTGGATTTGTTCTGCATCCTGACGTTGGGCTGGGGCGTGGCGGGCGCGGCGATCGCGACGCTCGTGGCGCAAGGCGTCTCCGCCGCGCTTTGCTACCTGTATATGACGCGGCGCTTCCCCATCCTGCGGGCCGAGTCGCCGGACGACCGCCGGTTCCACGCCGGTCTGGCGCGCGTCTTGCTGTCGATGGGCGTGCCGATGGGCTTGCAGTTCTCCATCACTGCGATCGGAAGCATCATGTTGCAAAGCGCGAACAACGCGTTGGGCACGGTGTGCGTGGCCGCCTTCACCGCCGCCATCCGCGTGAAGATGTTCTTCATGTGCGCCTTCGAGAGCCTGGGCATCGCGATGGCCACCTACTGCGGGCAGAACTACGGCGCCGGGAAGCCGGAGCGCATCCTGCGGGGCATCAAGATAAGCGTGGGGATGATGCTCGCTTACGCCGCCGTCACGTGGGCGATCCTCATGTGGGGCTCCCGCGTGTTCACCCTGTTGTTCGTCGACCCTTCGGAGACCGACATCCTGGATTACGCGGAGCGGTTCTTGCGTATCTCGTGCAGCTTCTTCCCCACGGTGGGGTTGCTTTGCATCCTGCGCTACGCCATCCAGGGCGTGGGCTTCAGCAACCTGGCGATGTTCTCGGGCGTCTCGGAGATGATCGCCCGGGTGCTGGTCAGTCTCCTCGTCGTCCCGGTGTTCGGATTCATGGGCGTATGTTTTGGCGACCCGATGGCGTGGATCGCGGCGGACTTGTTCCTGGTGCCCGCCTTCTGGTACGTGTATCGGAAGATTAAAAAGGCGCCTCGGAACGAAGCTCGATCCGTTCCCGCGTGACGGGATGCGTGAAGGCGAGATATTCCGCGTGCAGGTAAAGCCGCTCCGCCTTCCGCCCATACAACGCGTCGCCAACGATCGGGCAACCCAATCCGAGCGGATGGGCGGCGTGCACGCGCAGTTGGTGGGTGCGCCCGGTACGCGGGAAAAAGGCGACACGCATTGTCCCGCCGAGGCGCTCCAACACGGCGTATTCCGTGATGGCGGGCTTGCCGTGCTCCTCGCTCACGAGCTGCCGCGGGCGATCCAAGGGGTCGGGGCATAGCGGCAAGTCGATCGTGCCCGCGTCCCGCGGGACATCCCCGTCCAAAAGGGCGACGTATCTTTTCCCGACGGTCCGATGCTTGAACTGCGCCTGTAGGTTCTGGTGCGCCTCCTTCGTCTTGGCGGCGAGAAGAATCCCCGACGTATCCATATCCAAACGATGCGCGAGCAGCGGACCGGTCGCCTCCGGATAAATCCGGCGCAATTGCCGGTAAACGGAATCGGCGTCGCTTTTCCCCGGCACGGAAAGCATCCCGGCGGGCTTATCGACCGCCACAATGTACGCATCCTCGTATAGGATGCGCAGGCTGCCCACCTCTGGGGCGCATGTCTCGGGTGCGGGCGGCGTCTCTAGGCGCAATCCCCGCAACATGTGGCGCAGGATAGGCTCACATTTTCCCTTGCACGCCGGGTAATAATAGCCGTGGCGACGCACCTCGGCCACGGGCGAGTCGCCCCACCAGAATTCCGCCATCGCGAGCGGCTCCAAGCGTTTTCGGTAGGCGTATTGCAGCAGCTTCGGCGCCGCACACTCGCCGGCTCCGGCCGGAGGAACGCCGCTGGCGGTATCCGCAAATAACTCGTGCAGGTCTTTCGCCTCGCCACAGGCGTTCAGCATGCGGAACTGGCCGAAGAGCCAGTCTTGTAACGCCGCCGAGCGTCGTTTACGCTCCTGCCGCATCCGCTCGATGACCACATCGAGGCGATCGACCTCCGCCTGCCTCTGTTCGACCTCCGCCCGCATGGCTCGTTCCAATCGTTTGATTTCCGCTTTCTGGTACTGGCTCTCTCGGATAAGAGCAGCCGCTTCCGACTCGCTCAGCGGACTTTGGCGGCGGAGGTCGCGTGCCGCTTTTGCGGTTTTATACGCCTCTTTCGCCTCGGAGATCCGTTGCCGTGCGTAAGCGGTAGCTTCCTCCAGCTTTTTCCGAGCCTCGAAGTAAACGGGTGCGGTTTGTAATCGTCGTATCTCGTCATTCATCGCGGAGATGTTTCGTTCCTCCTGGCGGAAATAGCACTCCGGTGCGGAGAAATCGAAAACCGGTGGCACGAAAAAGGGTTGTGTGCTCCGTCCTGCCAAGTTGCCGGAGAATGCGGCCAGGTAACCGAGCGCACCAGCGACGTCACGAACCACCAACACCCCGAACATCTTACCGGCACGCAGTTCTTCCGCCCATTCCTCCTGTTTCGAAAGAAACTCCTGCGTCTCTTCTGCCGCAATGACGCACAGCGGATGCGGTGTATAATGAAAAGGATTGGTGAAACGCCCCGGTAAGGGGATATCCGCTACCGGGTGCGTGAACGTATGAAACTTGTCTTCCATCAGTGGTTGATTAATCGGGCATACATATAAACGGCCGGCGCCGCGGTCTTCCCCTCGTGGTACAATCCCGGCCGGGAGACCCGATCCCATTGTACCAACGCACGGGCCTCATCGGCGGAGAGCGTATCGGTAGAGAGTGCGCTCCAGCATTCCCCGTCGCGGCTCCACGCAAACGAGACGCACGTGCCTTCCTCCACCTCCATCCGCAAATAGAGCGGAGAGGCAGGCAGCGGAAGGTCCGCCAACATGCGTTCTTTCCCGTCCATAAGGCATTTGAGCATCAAGCGGTCGCCTGCACAGCCCAAGGTAATGAGATTACGTGCGTCGCCATACAAGGCGATGCCTTTCCAAGCGTCATTTTGGTTGACCACCGCCGTCTCGAACGTATAACGCTCGGCGGCGGGTCGCAGGCAAAGCGCCGTGCCGCTGGAAACGCCCTGCTTAGGCATCCCCGCGAGCGTCAGCCTACCGTTGCGTACACTGGCTTGTATATCCGCGAACGTATAGTTCCAGCTCCAATCATTACGCAGCCGGTCCGCGGAGAAATCGTCATAAAAGTCGGCGAGCGGTCGTTGCGCCGTCTCGGCGAAGGGAACAGGCTGCGTACGTACGGCATACTCGCCGGTCACGAAGTGAGGCCACCCATCGTCGCCCATTCGTATCTCCTGCAAAAACGGCTGCCTTCCCTGATAAAATCCATTCCCCGGCAAATAAGCGTGGCATAAGTAATACATTCGTCCGTCCGGTGCGGTGGCGATGGTGCCATGCCCAATCGAAAGCACCTCCTTGCTGCCGTGCAGGATGGGATTTCCAGCATACTTCTCGTACGGTCCGTCGATGTTCTTAGAACGGGCCACGGAAACAGCATAATCGCTACGAGGTCCGCAGCAACCCCCTTCGGAATAAATCAAGTAATAATAGTCGCCGTGCTTAAACCAATGTTGTCCCTCCATACCAACGCGATCGTCGTCGCGCAGCAGATGGAACGGCTCTCCCTCCAGTCGCAGTCCGTCATCTGATAACTGGCACGCCAACAGCTCTATAGGGCGGTTATCCAATCCATAAGCCTTCCAGCTAATGTATAATTCGCCCTTGTCCTCCAAGACGAACGCGTCGATCGCCTCCTTGCCGAACTCGACCACCGGTCCGTAGTCCTTGAACTTGCTGGTAGGCGAGTCCGCCACGGCTACCCCGATACACGAAATGTTGTCCGACCGCTTGCGTGCGGTGTAATACACGTACGTTCTCCCGTCGTGGTGGAACCATTCCGGCGCCCAGAAGGAAGACAGGGTCCAATCCGGTTTCTGGTCAAATATATGCCCTATTTGCCGCCAATTGACCAGGTCCGTGGAAGTAAAAATCGGATAATGCGGCGCCCATTCCGAGGAAGTTCCCGTCGCATAGTAAGTTTCTCCTATCCGAAGGATGGAAGGGTCGGGTACATCTCCGTGAATCACCGGATTCGTGAAATAAGCGTTTTGCTGCGACCAGCCGGCTATCGCGCAGCTCGCATAGAAAAGTAAAGAAAGAAATGTTCGTGTTTGTCTCATGTCTGATTGATTTGAAAGTGTAAAGATATTTATTTCATGGCATATTCGCCGTATGCTCGTGCCTGATAAATCATGAAAAGGCATGTTCGCTGCCAAGATGACAATCGTACATGTCGTATTGGCGGTCAGGATATTGAAACAAGTTTGCGAAAGTTTAAAAGCGATGGGCGTGGATTTAAAATAGTTCGCGCAAGTTTAAAAGGGGCGTGCCTCGCTGAAAGGTGGCTGTCAGCGGGCACGCTCTTTGCAGAAGGTAGGGTGAACTCCGGAAATCGAAAGATGGAGGAGCTCAAGAAAAAGATAAAAAGAACAATTAAAGATAGGAGATTAAAGTTATGATGCCGAGTAGAAAGTATTACAATCAAAATTGGTTACCGAGTTTCTTCAATGATTTCTTTGATAACGACTGGATGACGAAAGCGAACGCTACAGCTCCGGCTATCAATGTAATAGAAAGCGAGAGCGATTATAAGGTAGAGGTCGCCGCTCCGGGCATGACAAAGGATGATTTCCAAATCCATCTGAGTGAGGACAACGAGTTGGTGATCTCGATGGAAAAGAAAAACGAGACGAAAGAAGAAGATAAGAAGAACAAGCGTTATCTGCGCCGTGAATTCTCTTATGCGAAATTCCAGCAATCGTTGGTATTGCCGGATGACGTAGAAAAAGACAGAATTAGCGCGAACGTCACGGATGGCGTTTTGACGATTGATTTGCCGAAACGGACACCGGAGGAAAAAGCTAAGGTCAATAAGGTCATCGAGATCCATTGATCGGATTCATTCGAATTAAAAGGGAGAGAGGACGTGTCTGCATGACACGCCCTCTTTTTTATATCTTCACTTACTTTCCGACCGGGAAAGCGCACTGGCTTTCTCGCTCCTATGCGGGAATCGTAAAGGTTGAATCTATAATTGCTACGATTAATAAATCTTATCAAGGTCAACCGCTTTAACCCTGAAGATATGCCCATTACGAGAGAATACCAGTTCTCCGTCTTCCTTCTTTTTCTGGTTCACCAATCGCTGGAAGGCGATATTCGCTCCTTTTACGATATTCTCCTCAAATTCCTTAACCTCTTGTTCATTCATGATGTTCAAGTTTTGTAAAAATGTCCCAATTAAACACTTCCTTTTTATCATTCTTAAATCCCTTGGCGATCACTTCCATAGGCGACATAGAGTTATCCGTTATCATCCAATAATCGCTGATGGGTAAGTACAACTCAAACAAGTTGTGGATACCGGCCTTATATCGGCGCCTGATAGTCGGCTCCGGGATATTGTGGCCTCCGGCGGCGACCCTCATCTTCACACGTTCCACCGCTAAATCAGGCGTGTTCAGCCAGAAATAAAGCAGCGTGACATAATAACCTTCCCTCTGTGCTTCCCGTATTAAGTTCGCGACCGAACGGGTTGCCAGCGTCGTTTCCATTGCGAAAGTCTCACCCGCGCTGATGAGTTCCTTGATTCGCTTATACATAATACGGCTGGCTTCAACGGCTACGGCGATACTATCCGCATTAAAAGGGGAAAGCCCCTTGGCTATCTCGTCCGAGTTAACAAACTCCTTGCATTTTAGCATCTCTGGTAAAATGGTAAAGGAGGCTGTCGTTTTCCCAGCTCCGTTGCAACCTGATATTATATACAAATATGGCACTGTTCGCTGTTTTTGATACCGCGAATATATGTAATAGTTTTTTAATACGGTTCGTTTTGTTTCTCAAAAATCATAAAAATGCGCGGAAAATGTACTTTTAAGCGCTCTGTTTGTATGGGAAAGGGGGTGTTTTCGTTGATTTTGTCCTTCCGTATTGTCGCGGGAGCGGTCGCAAAGGGCGCATGCCGAGGATTTATCCGCTCTTCCCCGTGGAAATATCTCATAAATCGTAACTCGTTTATCGGTATTTTCTTACATTTTATAAGGAATATCGAATAAATAATTACGAATTATATTTGCCAGTTTAGGAAAAGAGCGTATCTTTGCGGCGTTTTAACGAATACGACAAACAGAAGCAAGACATATTACGATGATACGCGATTTATTAAATGGTCTCATTATTTCTCTACACGTGATTCTACTCTGGAAACGGGATAGGAAGTGAGATTGTGCGCTTCGCGGCGTCAGGATATAAGAAAGAGCCTCTCTCACTTCCGGGTGAGCGGGGCTTTTTCCTTATATAATATATGTATAGGAAACAAGATTGTGTTTTAAAAGAAAAAATAAGATTATGTCAAACAGATTGTTTATTTTTGACACGACATTGCGTGATGGTGAGCAGGTGCCCGGATGCCAGTTGAATACGGTAGAAAAGATCCAGGTGGCCAGGGCGTTGGAGCAATTGGGTGTCGATGTGATCGAGGCGGGTTTCCCTGTGTCGAGCCCGGGCGATTTCAAGAGTGTGGTCGAGATATCGAAAGCGGTCACGTGGCCGGTGATCTGCGCCTTGACGCGTGCGGTGGAGAAAGATATCGACGTGGCCGCCGAAGCGTTGAAGTTCGCGAAGAGAGGGCGGATCCATACAGGAATCGGTACTTCGGATTATCATATCCGTTATAAATTCAATTCCAATCAGGAGGAGATATTGGAGCGGGCGATAGCGGCCACCAAATACGCGAGAAAATACGTGGAGGACGTGGAGTTCTATTGCGAGGACGCCGGGCGGACGGACAACGAGTATCTGGCGCGAGTCGTCGAGGCCGTGATCAAGGCGGGCGCTACCGTGGTGAATATCCCGGATACGACCGGTTATTGCTTGCCCGATGAGTACGGGGCGAAGATTAAGTATCTGATGGAGCACGTGGATGGCATCCATAAAGCCGTTCTCTCGACGCATTGCCACAACGATTTGGGCATGGCCACGGCGAATACCGTGCAGGGCGTGTTGAACGGCGCCCGCCAGGTGGAAGTTACGATCAACGGCATCGGCGAGCGCGCCGGAAACACCTCGTTGGAGGAGATCGCGATGATCTTCAAGAGCCATAAGGAGTGCGATATCGTGACGAACATCAATACGACGAAGATCTACGGCACCAGCCGGATGGTATCGAGCCTGATGAATATGCCGGTCCAGCCGAACAAGGCGATCGTGGGGCGCAATGCGTTCGCCCATTCGTCGGGCATCCATCAGGATGGCGTGCTGAAGAACCGGGAGAGCTATGAGATTATCGACCCGAAGGACGTGGGCATCGATGACAACGCGATCGTACTGACCGCCCGGAGCGGACGCGCCGCCTTGAAGCATCGTCTGCACGTGCTGGGCGTGGAGCTGGATCAGGAGAAGCTGAATAAGGTGTACGAGGAGTTCCTGAAGCTGGCCGACCGGAAGAAGGACATCAATGACGACGATATACTGATGCTCGTCGGGAAGGATCGCACCGCCACGCACCGCATCAAGCTGGAGTATTTGCAAGTGACGAGCGGCGTGGGCGTGCAAGCGGTGGCCAGCATCTGCCTGAACTTGTCGGGCGTGCGGCGTTATGAGGCCGCCGCGGGCAACGGACCGGTCGACGCCGGCATCAAGGCGGTGAAAAAGGCTATCAGCAACAGCGACATGACCATTCAGGAGTTCCTTATCCAGGCCATCAGCAAAGGCAGCGACGACACGGGCAAGGTGCACATGCAGGTCGAGTATAAAGGCTCCACGTATTATGGCTTCTCGGCGAATACGGATATCATCGCCGCTTCCGTGGAGGCCTTCGTGGACGCGATTAATAAGTTTATCGTATAAATACAAAACAAACAAGATATGAGCAAGACGTTATTTGAGAAAATCTGGGACAAGCATATCGTGGATACGTTGCCGGATGGCACCATCCAGTTGTATATCGACCGCTTGTACTGCCACGAGGTGACGAGCCCCCAAGCGTTCGCCGGGTTGCGGGCGAGAGGGTTGAAGCCTTTCCGGCCGGGGCAGATTACCTGTATGCCGGATCACAATATCCCTACCCTGCGCCAGGACGAGCCGATAAAGGATCCCGTCTCCAAGAATCAGGTGGACACGCTGGAGAAGAACGCCAAGGATTTCGGGCTGACTTGCTACGGCCTGCTGCATCCGAAGAACGGCATCATCCATGTCGTGGGACCGGAAACGGGCCTCACCCAGCCGGGGATGACAATCGTCTGCGGCGACTCGCACACCTCTACGCACGGCGCCATGGGCGCGCTCGCCTTCGGCATCGGCACGAGCGAGGTGGAGATGGTGCTGGCCACGCAATGCCTGATGCAACGGAAGCCCAAGACGATGCGCATTACCATCGATGGCAAGCGGAAGCCCGGCGTCACGGCGAAGGACATCGCGTTGTATATCATCAGCCGGATGACGACCAGCGGCGCTACGGGGTATTTCGTGGAATACGCGGGCGAGGCGATCCGGGCCACGACGATGGAGGAGCGCTTGACCATCTGCAACCTCTCTATCGAGATGGGTGCCCGCGGCGGCATGATCGCTCCGGACGACGTGACGTTCCGTTATTTGAAAGACCGCGAGTTCGCTCCCCGTGGCGAGGAATGGGAGAAGAAACTAAAGGAATGGCGTGAGTTGTATAGCGACCCGGACGCCGTGTTCGACAAGGAGGTGCTGTTCCACGCCGAGGACATCGAGCCGATGGTGACGTACGGCACGAATCCGGGTATGGGCATGGGCATCCGCTCGTCCATCCCTTCCTTGGAGAGCGTGGACGAGGCGGGGCGTGCCTCTTTCCAGAAGTCGTTGGATTATATGGGATTCCAGCCGGGAGAGTCGCTGCTGGGCAAGAAGATCGATTACGTGTTCCTGGGCAGTTGCACGAATGGCCGCATCGAGGACTTCCGGGCGTTCGCCTCGTTGGTGAAGGGACGGAAGAAGGCCGACGGCGTGACCGTCTGGCTCGTGCCCGGCAGTTGGCAGGTGGAGCGGCAGATCCATGCCGAGGGCATCGACGCTATACTGAGCGAGGCGGGCTTCGAGCTTCGTCAGCCGGGATGCTCCGCTTGCCTGGCGATGAACGAGGATAAGATTCCCGCCGGGAAATACGCCGTGTCCACGTCGAACCGGAACTTCGAGGGACGGCAAGGCCCCGGGGCGCGTACGATATTGGCGGGTCCGCTCGTGGCCGCCGCCGCCGCGGTGACCGGCGTGATTACCGATCCGAGAGAGTTGATGTGATTTATGAATTATGAGTTACGGATTATGAAACAGAAATTCAATATACTGACAAGTACCTGCGTGCCGTTGCCCCTTGAGAACGTGGACACGGACCAGATTATCCCGGCTCGTTTCCTGAAGGCGACGACCCGCGAGGAGAAATTCTTTGGCGACAACCTGTTCCGCGACTGGCGGTACAATCCCGACGGCTCGCCGAACAAGGACTTCGTGTTGAACGACCCCACCTACGGCGGGCAAATCCTGGTGGCGGGCAAGAACTTCGGCTCCGGGTCGAGCCGCGAGCACGCCGCCTGGGCCATCGCCGGATACGGATTCCGGGTGGTGGTATCCAGCTTCTTCGCCGACATCCATAAGAACAACGAGCTGAACAACTTCGTGCTGCCCGTCGTGGTGAGCGAGGCGTTCCTGGCGGAGCTGTTCGATTCCATCTACAAGAACCCGAGGACCGAGGTGGAGGTGAACCTGCCCGAGCAGACCATCACCAACAAGGCCACGGGCCATAGCGAGCGTTTCGAGATCAACGCCTATAAGAAGCACTGCCTGATGAACGGCCTGGACGACATCGACTACCTGGTGTCGAATCTGGATAAAGTGGAAAAGTTTGAAATGGCACGCAGATGACGCAGACAACGCAGACGGACGCAGACTTTTTATTTAAAGAAGAGACAGACTTGATTATAGGAGGCTTTTATAAAGTGTATCGCGCTTTAGGTTATGGCTTCCTTGAGAGGGTCTATCAGAATGCCCTTTATTATGAACTTTTGGATCGGGGCTTGGATTGCAAGGTCCAACAACCAATAAGAGTTTATTATCAAGGGCATTTGGTGGGAGAGTATATCGCTGATATGTTGATTGAGGATAAAATCATATTGGAGCTGAAAGCGGTAAAGGATTTAGCCGATGAGCATGAGGCACAATTGATTAATTATTTGAAATCTACCCGTATAGAGGTTGGACTTCTTTTGAATTTCGGGTCTCGCCCACAAGTAAAGAGAAAGATATTTAGAAATATGAATAAATAGTCTGCGTTCGTCTGCGTGCTCCGCGTAGTCTGCGTTCGAATAAGAAAAGAAAGGATTTATGATTGAATTAATGGATACGACCCTCCGGGATGGCGAGCAGACTTCGGGTGTCTCCTTCGCCGCCCACGAGAAGCTCAGCATCGCCCAGGTACTGCTCAAGGAGCTGGGCGTCAACCGGGTGGAGGTGGCCTCGGCGCGCGTCTCGGAAGGCGAGTTCGAGGCCGTCAGGCGCGTGGCGGCATGGGCCGCCCGGACAGGGTATTTGGATAAGCTGGAGGTCCTCGGATTCGTGGACGGCACGGTGTCGCTCGACTGGATCGAGTCGGCCGGCTGCCGCGTGGTGAACCTCCTGTGCAAGGGCTCCTACAAGCACGTCACCGAGCAGCTGCGCAAGACGCCGGAGCGCCACATCGCCGACATACGGGCGGTGGTGGAGGAGGCCGAGCGGCGGCGCATCGACGTGAACGTCTACCTGGAGGACTGGAGCAACGGCATACGGCGCTCGCCCGAGTACGTCTTCCAGATGATCGACGCGCTGCGCGAGCTCCCCATCCGGCGCTTCATGCTGCCCGACACGCTGGGCATCCTCAACCCGTGGAACACCTACGAGTATTGCAAGGCGATGGTGGAACGATACCCGGACCTCCGCTTCGACTTCCACGCCCACAACGACTACGACCTGGCCGTGGCCAACGTCTACGCCGCCATACGGGCGGGCGTCAAAGGCATACACACCACCGTCAACGGGCTGGGCGAGCGCGCCGGCAACGCCCCGCTCAGCAGCGTGCTGGCCGTCATCAAGGACCAACTGGGCGAGGAGACGAGCGCCCGCGAGGAACGCATCAACCGCGTCAGCCGCCTGGTGGAGACCTACTCCGGCGTGCACATCCCGCCCAACAAGCCCATCATCGGCGAGCACGTCTTCACTCAATGCGCCGGCGTGCACGCCGACGGGGACAGCAAGAACAACCTCTATTGCAACGACTTGCTGCCCGAGCGCTTCGGGCGGGTGCGCGAGTACGCCCTGGGAAAGACCTCCGGGCGGGCGAACATCCGCAAGAACCTCGAGGCGCTGGGCATCGACATGGACGAGGCCTCGATGCGCAAAGTGACGGAGCGCATCATCGAGCTGGGCGACAAGAAGGAGATGGTCACGCCCGAGGACCTGCCCTACATCATCAGCGACGTGCTCCACCACGACAACCCGCAGGAGGAGCACCGGGTGCGCATCCTCAACTACTCGCTCTCGCTGGCGCAGGGGCTGAAGCCCGTAGCCACGCTCAAGATAGAGATCAACGGCGAGGCCTACGAGGAATCCGCCTCCGGCGACGGCCAGTACGACGCCTTCGTCCGCGCCCTGCGCCGCATCTACTCGCGCCTGAACCGCCCCTTCCCGATGCTGACGAACTACTCCGTCTCCATCCCGCCGGGCGGGCGCACCGACGCGTTCGTGCAAACCGTCATCAGCTGGAACTACGCGGGCGTCGATTTCAAGACGCGCGGCCTCGACGCCGACCAGACCGAGGCGGCCATCAAGGCCACCCTCAAGATGCTGAATAAGATTGAGGACCAGGGGTTTTGACCCTCCCCTCCCCCGCGTGGGCGCGGAAACACGCGGGGGCGGTCCGCGCTACACGCGGGTGTAGGTCCGGCTACACGCAGGTGTAGTCCGCGCTACACGCAGGTGTTTTTTTAGAAGTAAATAGAGTACTAACAAAATAGAAACAGATTAACGTATGAGACTAAACATCGCGGTCCTTCCCGGCGACGGGATAGGGCCAGAGATTTCCGAGCAGGGCGTGAACGTGATGAACGCCGTCTGCCAGAAGTTCGGCCACGAGGCCCATTACAAGTATGCCATTTGCGGGGCGGACGCCATCGACAAGGTGGGCGACCCGTTCCCGGAGGAAACGTTCCGCACGTGCGAGGAGGCCGACGCCGTGCTCTTCTCCGCCGTGGGCGACCCGCGGTTCGACAACGACCCCACCGCCAAGACGCGCCCCGAGCAGGGCTTGCTGGCGATGCGCAAGAAGCTGGGCCTCTTCGCCAACATCCGCCCGGTGCAGACCTTCAAGTGCCTGCTGCACAAGTCGCCCCTCCGGGCCGAGCTGGTGGACGGGGCCGACTTCCTCTGCATCCGCGAGCTGACCGGCGGCATGTACTTCGGCGAGAAATACCAGGATAACGATATGGCGTACGACACGAACAAGTACACCCGCCCGGAGGTGGAGCGCATCCTGCGCGTGGGCTTCGAGTACGCCATGCGACGCCGCAAGCACCTGACGGTGGTGGACAAGGCGAACGTCCTCGCCTCGTCGCGCCTCTGGCGGCAAATCGCCCAAGAGATGGCGCCCCGCTACCCGGAGGTGACGACCGATTACATGTACGTCGACAACGCCGCGATGCGCATGATACAGGAGCCCACCTTCTTCGACGTGATGGTGACGGAGAATACCTTCGGCGACATCCTGACGGACGAGGGCTCGTGCATCAGCGGCTCGATGGGGCTGCTGCCCTCCGCCTCGACGGGCGAGAGCACGCCGGTGTTCGAGCCCATCCACGGCTCGTGGCCGCAAGCGAAGGGGCTGAACATCGCCAACCCGCTGGCGCAAATCCTCTCGGTGGCGATGCTTTTCGAGTATTTCGGCTTGAAGGAGGAGGGCGCCGCGGTGCGCCGGGCGGTCGACGCCTCGCTGGACGCCAACGTCCGCACGCCGGAAATCCAGGTGGAGGGCGGCGCGCGCTACGGCACTCGCGAGGTCGGCGCCTGGATCGCCGACTATATCCGCGCGCATTAACGCCGCGGATACGGGCCGATATCGCCATTCTCACAAAGGGAAAAGGGTGTACCAAATCGCGTGCCTCCACGCGATTTTGGTACACCCTCTTCTTTATAGGCCTATCATCCGTAAATCATAAATCATAAATCATAAATCTAATAGCTTATCTTGCAGCCCACGAAATAGCTACGGGGCAGGCCGGGGCCGTAGATGTAGCCGGAGTCGCGGTTCGCGCCCTGGTCGAAATCGTCCTGATAGGCGTTGAAGATATTCTGCACGCCGGCGTTCACCTGCAGCGTGACGGAGCTATAGATGGGGATGTCGTAGGCCAGCTTCACGTTCATATCGAAGAAATCCGGGGTGGTCTCCTCGCGGTCCTCCGGGATGTAGCCGGCGAAGTGTTGCACCAGCATGCTACCCGTATACGTGCCGGTGAGCGACACCGTGAGGCGCTTCACGGGCGTGAGCGTGGAGGTGAAATAGCCGTACAGGTCGGGCGAGCGGAACATCTTCTTCTGCGGCGCGATGTTCGGGTTCTCGCTCCACGTCTCCGCCTCCTTGTAGCGGCTGCGCTGCACCGTCACGCCCGCCTGCAGCTGCAGCCAGGCGTAGGCCATCTTGCCCTCCAGGTTGGCGCCCATCACGCGGGCGCCCTTGCCGTTGCGCCGCTCCATGAGCAGGTTGCCGTCCGCGTCGCGCCCCACCTCGTTCAGGATGAACACGTCCCGCAAGTCGGTGTAGAAGCCCTCGGCCAAGAGGTTCACCTGCACCGGGCCAAAGCGGTGGTAGAAATCGACGGAGGCGCTCACGCTCCGCGAGTTCTCCTCCTTCAAATCCGGCGAGAGCTGGATGATGGAGGCCTCGCCACCGACGGCGGTGATGTGCAAATCCTCGTCGAAGGCCTGCGGGGCGCGGAAGCCGCTGGAGTACGAGAGGCGCAGGTTGATGTCCTTGGTCGGGTTGAAGCGGAGGTTCGCCCGCGGGCTGAAGATGACATGATCCATCAGGTTGTGCTTATCCAGGCGCCCTCCGATGAGGAAGCTCCACTTATCGTTCTTCCACTCGTTCTGGGCGAACACGCTCCCGATGTGCACCGTCTGCGCGATGATGCGGTTGTAGCCCAGCATCTCGTCCCGCAGGTCGTCGTAGCTATACTCCGCCCCGCCGGTGAACGTGGCGGGCATGAAGAGGCACTTGTCCCAATCGTACGAGTATTGCGCCCCGCCGATGAAGGTCATGTCGGTCGTATGCCCGTAGGCGTTGGGGTCGTGCCCGGCGCCGTAGTAGCTGTCGCGCTTCGTGTGCTGCGCCGAGGTATAGACGTTCAAGCGGTGGCGGTAGTCTTTCGAGAAGAGGTCGAACTTCAGCCCGCCGCCGTTTATCTGGTGGTCGGTCTGCTCCGTGATATCGGTCTCGTGCGGCGGCAGGTCCATCAGGTTACCGCCCCGGCGGAACTCGCCGATGTGGTGGTACTCGAAGGTGAGCTTGGAGTAGGCGCTCGTCTTCAGGTACGAGCGGAAGCCGAGTGTCTTCGCCTCCAGTTTGCCTAATTCGGAGAATCCGTCGCCGTCGTGGTCGTACGAGGCGCGGTGGCGGCTCTGCCCGAAGATGTAGATGCCCGCCTTCTGGTCGTCCGTCACGAGCGAGGCGTTCAGCGTCGTGTTATTGTCGGGGCGGCTGCCGCCGACGAGCGTCAGCGAGTGGGCTATCTGGGCGGAGTTGCGTGTCGGCTCCTTGGTGATGATGTTGATGGTGCCGGCGATGGCGGACGAGCCGAACAGCGCCGAGCCTCCGCCGCGCATCACCTCTACCCGCTCGATCATGTTCGCCGGGATTTGCTCCAGCCCGTACACGCCTGTCAGCGCGCTGAATATCGGGCGGCTATCCATCAATATCTGCGTGTAAGGGCCTTCCAATCCGTTGATGCGCACCTGCTGGAAGCCACAGTTCTGGCAGTTGTTCTCCACGCGCACGCCCGGCTGGAAGTTCAAGCCGTCGGCCAAGGAGGTGGCGTGCGCCGTCTCGAATACTTTCGCGTCGAGCACGTTCACCAACGAGGGCGCCAGGCGGCGGGTCGTCTCGTTCCGGTTGGCGGATACCACCACGCCATCGAGCGACACGGCGTCCTCCTCGGCGTCGAAGTTAATCTCCAAGGTCTGTCCCTTCCTCAGCGTCACCTCGCGTTCGATGGTCTGGTAGCCGATGGATTTCATCACGATGGTGAACGTTCCCTCGGGTAGGTTCTTCAGGAAATAGTGACCCGTATCGTCGGTTGTCGTCCCGATGGTCGTGCCATGCAAGTATATGTTGATAAAGGCGAGGTGCTCGCCGGTCTTCTTGTCCACTACATGCCCCACGATATTCGCGTCGGAGGGGTTCAAGGCGTCGTAATTGTCGCCGTCGGCCCACGCTGCCATACAGGCACAGCATAGGCATATGATAAATGTAATTAGTTTATTCATTCCGTTTGAAATATGATAGATTTAAATAAATAGGGTGACACACGTGCGTACGTCCACACGTGAATCCACAACCCCTCAGTCTCGCCTTTGGCGAGCCAGCTCCCCTAAGACAGGGGAGCTTTTTAGAGCCTTTTGGACTCAGAATTGTCAATCGTCAATCGTCAATCGTCAATTGTCAATTGTCAATCGTCAATTGTCAATTGTCAATTGAACCGGCGGAGCGCGCAGATAGCGCCGGCCCACGGCTTCCGCGACGTAGCTCGGATACACCGGCTCCTCGGACAGGTCGTGGACACGCGTCGCATAGAATCGCAAATGCAACGGATGGATGGCCCCGTCCGCCGCGTGGATGGAAGAAAGTATGTGGAATAATTGGATTTCCGCCAGCGAGCCGTGCTGATGGCACGTCCCGTCGGCGGTTTTCTTGAACGGGTGGGCGTGTACGATGGTCGTCCCCTGCTCCACGTGGACATGGGTAAAGAGCGACACGCTGCCGTAATACGCGATAAACAGCATCGGCAGCAACCACCTCATATATCTCACCATCGCCTCTCTCACCTCTCGGTCTCGTTATCCGGTCGCGAAGATACAATAAATACTCGCTCGCCTATTGGATTAGGCGGAAAAAAGGGAGGGTGTGTCACCTGATTTGAAATCCCTCCCAATTCCCTTCGAAAGGGATTTCATTTTCTTTCGGAAGAAATTTCATTTTCCTTCGGAAGAAAATAAATTTTCCCTCGAAGATATTTTCGGCCTTCTTTCCATAATATTTTATCAAATATTAAGGATTGACACATTTCGCGTACCGAAAAAAGCGGCTCAAAAATGTCAATCCTTAATTAGACGTAAAACCTTAAAGAAACCGCTTCCTTATTTGGATTTCACCGAAATTTATTGTAAATTTGTTAATAAAGCAGCAGATTTGAAATCTGAAATCTAAAATTTGAAATGTAAAATGGCACGCCCTATTAAATATGGATTGGATTATTTTCCGCTCGATACGAACGTATGGAAAAACCGCAAGATACGCCGCTTGAAACGGGCTTTCGGGGCGGAGGGTTGTATGCTGTTTATCGCGCTCTTGTGCGATATTTACCGCGAGGGATATTATATCGAGTTCAACGACGATTACGTGTTCGACCTTTCCGAGCTATGCGATCTCGCCGAGAGCCGCATATGCGAAATAGTCGCCTATATGGTGGAGCTCGGCTTGTTCCATGCCGGACTTTTCGACGAGCGGGGCGTACTGACTTCCGAATCCATCCAACAGCAATATGTAACGATTAAGCGGAAATTGAGTGTCGAACAGTTAATTAACGAGGATTTACGTTTGTTTTCGCCTGAAAAACCCTGCGTTTCGGACACGAAAATCCCCCAAAGTAAAGGAAAGGAAAGTAAAGGAAAGGAAAGTAAAGAAAATATATTATCTAACAAACTAGCCGCGTGCGAGGTTGAAAAAAATGATAGTACGGCACCCGCCACACCCGCGTGGGGCGAATGGGCGGAGCCGAGGGACAACAACGAGATGCCGCCGCTACTCCCGCCGGGAGGGAAGCGGCTCGGTACACTCGTCCACCAGATAAGCGATGGAGACGTAGGGCACGCCCGCGTTCGTCGACAGACCAATCTCGCACGTCCGGCTGTTGGAATAACCGACCACAACGCCGGCGCGCTCGATTTGCGGACGCAGCTTGCGAAGGGCGTAGGCGTTGACCTCCGGATGGGTGAAACCACGGTCGCCGGCGAAACCGCAACAACCAATCTCCTCCGGCACGAGTACCGCATCGGAACAGAGCTTCGCCAAGCGGACGATGGTGTCGGCCAGCCCCATCTTGCGCATCGAGCAGGTGACGTGCACCGCCACGGGGCGATGGATGGGGTGGAACACCAGCCGCTCGCGCAAGAAGGTGTAGATGAACTCGGCGGGCTCGTAGAGCTTCATCTTGTGGATGGTTTCGCGCATCCGGAAAAGGCAGGGGCTTTGGTCGCAAAGCACCGGGTAGCGCCCGTGCTCGCTGGCCTCCCACAAGGCGGCCTCCAGCTCGGCGGATTTCCGGTCGGCGATGTCGGGCATTCCCTTGCTTTCCCAGATGGTACCGCAGCAGAGCTTGTCCATCTCCTTGGGGAAGATGACCTCGTAGCCCGCCTTCCGCAAGAGGGAGACCATCTTGTCGACCAGCGGCGTGGCGTCGGGGGCGTTTCGGGCCGCTCCCATCGTCTGGTTGATGCAACTGGGGAAGTAGACGACCTTATCGGCCCCGGCGGCGGCGATTTTCCTCTTCCGCAAAGCGGCGGGGATATGGTAGGCCTTCGGCATGGCGGGCGTCCAAAGCGGGATGCCCAGCGCGTCGTGCATGCCGCGGCACACGGCGCTCATCGCCCGGCTGCCCAACACGGCGTGGGCGGTGTCGGCGAGCGTCAATACGGGGCGCAGCGCGCTTTTCACGCCGGCGAAATGCGCCGCCACCCAATCGCCCGCCTTATACCCCGCGCTCCCTTTCGGCAACAGGCTTTGGCGGATAAAGTGAGTCAGCTCGCCCGTGTTGATATGCATCGGGCAGGAGGTGGCACAAAGGCCGTCGCCCGCGCAGGTCTGGTTCCCCTCATAGCGATAGGCCCGCTCCAAGGCGGCCAGCCGCTCCGGCTCCTCGCCGGACTGCTTCAGCCGCATAATCTCGCGGAAGGTCACGATGCGCTGGCGCGACGAGAGCGAGAAGCCGCACGTCAGGCAGTTCACCTCGCAAAAGCCGCACTCGATGCAACGGTCCACCAACGGGTTCGCGATGGGCAGGGGCTTGAAATGTTTCAGGTGGCACCGCGGGTCGTCGTTGAAGATGACACCGGGGTTCAAGAGGTTGTCGGGGTCGAACAGGCGCTTCACCTCCCGCATGACGCGGTAAGCCTCGTCGCCCCACTCGTAGCGGACGAAAGGCGCCATGTTGCGCCCCGTGCCGTGCTCGGCCTTCAGCGAGCCGTCGTACTTATCGACCACCAGCCGCTTCACGTCATCCATCAGGCGTTCGTAGCGCTCCACCTCGGCGGGCGAGTGGAACGATTGGTTCAGGATGAAATGGTAATTCCCCTCCAGCGCGTGGCCGTAGATGCAGGCGTCGTCGTAGCCGTGGCGGGCGATAAGCTCCTGCAAGTCCGCCGTGGCCTCCGGCAGGTCCTCGATGTGGAACGCCACGTCCTCGATGAGGCAGGTCGTGCCGATGGGACGGGTGCCGCCCACGGAGGGGAAAATGCCCGAGCGGATGGCCCAATAGCGGGAATATTCCTCCGGCTTGTCGGTGAAATGGACGGGCGTGAAGGTCTGGAAAGGCTCCAGCGCCCGCTCGATGGCTTGGATATTCGCCCGCAGCTCCTCCGGCGTACGCGCCTTGGTCTCGGTCAGCACCGCCGTCAGGCCCTCGCCGGTCGTGTCGTTCACGGACGAGAGCGATTTCTTGTCCAGCAGCTCCGCGCCTTTCACGAGCCACTCGCCCTGGTCGCTGGTCAGCTTCTTCATCGCCACCACGGCGCGGCACGCCTCGCGGATGTCCTGGAAATAGAGCATGGCGCTCGCCTTGCAGGGATAATCGTACTCGGTACGCATCGTCACCTCCGACAGGAAAGCGAGCGTGCCCTCCGAGCCGACCATCAGGTGGGCGATGATGTCGAACGGGTCGTCGAAACGGACGAAAGGCAGAAGGTTCAGCCCCGTCACGTTCTTGATGGAATATTTATACCGGATGCGCTCGCTGAGTTTCGCGTCGGCCCGCACCTCGTCGCGCAACGCCTCTATGCGGCGGATGAAGTCGGGATGGCTCTCGCGGAACGCCGCGCGGCTCGCCTCGTCGCCCGTGTCGAGGATGGTGCCGTCCGCCAGCACGATACGGGCGGAGATGAGCATCCGGTCGCTGTTCGCGTGCGTGCCGCAGTTCATGCCGGAGGCATTATTCATCACGATGCCGCCCACCATCGCGCTCCGTACCGAGGCGGGGTCGGGGGCGAACTTCCGCCCGAACGGGCGCAGCAACTCGTTCACCCGCTGGCCGATAATGCCCGGCTGCAGGCGTATCCGCTCGTGGTCGGGCGAAATCTCGTACTTCTCCCACCGTTTGCCCGCCACCACGAGGATGGAGTCGCTGATGGCTTGGCCCGAAAGGCTGGTGCCGGCGGCGCGGAACGTCAGCGGCAGGCGGTATTTCCCCGCCACGCGCAGCAGACGCGCCACCTCCGCCTCGTCGTCTGAGCGAACGATAACTTGGGGGATGAGCCGATAGAAGCCGGCGTCCGTTCCCCACGCGAGCCGCCGCAGCTCGTCCGTATAAATCCGCTCCTCGGGGATAAACGCGCGTATCTCCTTCACGAAGGCGGAATAACGTTCTCTTTTGTCCATAACGATAGTTATTATTTCCGCCGCGAAAATACGACAAATCGTATTTGGGTGTCCCTCGCTCCCACCCCAAAAATGAGGTCAGACGCTTTTTCCGCCTTCGAACAACCGGACTTCCTCCGGCAGATGGCCGGAACGGATACGCCACTCCTGCGGATAAAGGTTGTTCGCGCGATTGCCCAAGTTCTTGACGAAGCCGAGAGGAAATCCCCGATAACGAAGGAGCACGTAGCCGCGCCCGACCGACGGAGGCAGCGTCAGCGCCTCTTTACGGAGGTATCGGATGGCTTCCGCCCAATCCACTTCCGCCGCGGGAAAGGCATCGGGGTTTACGTCCGCGCTCAGGGCCAGCTCGTGCGAGGGGACGAGGTCTTTCCCTTTTACCTCGCCGAGGCGCGTCCCGACGGAAAGGGCCCGCAACGAACTTCGCAAAAGTAACGAAAACGCGTCCGAGACCGACCGCGTGTAGGCCCGGAGGCAATTCCCGTCCCACGATAGGACGTACTCCTTTTCCGCCTTGAGGAACCCGAGGGCTTCCTTGGGGATGGAAGGGACGTTTTTCCCCCGCTCTTTCCGGGCCTTCGCCTCGCGGGGCTCGCGCCACTCGCCCTCCGCTTTCCGCAGCGCCGCGAGGAAGAAGCCCTCGCCCCGCGCCCGGTGCGGAAAGAAATGATAACAGGGCGCGTCGTAGCGCGTGGCTCCCGCGACACCCCACTCCGGACGCGTGGGAACGGACAGGGCCTCCGCGCCGAACGTCTCGATGATGTAGCGGACATTCTCCTCGTCCTCCTCCGGGTTGTAGGTACATGTGCTATAAATAAGGAGACCGCCGGGGCGCAACGCCTCCCAGATATCGTGGATGATACGACGCTGGCGGGCGGCGCACAGCTGGACGTTCTCCACGCTCCATTCCCGGACGCTGTCCGGGTCTTTCCGGAACATTCCCTCGCCGGAGCAGGGCACGTCCGCCACGATCACGTCGAAGAAATGGGGCAAAGCCCGCCCGATTTCCTCCGGGTCGTTGTTGAGCACGACCGTATCGCCGCGGCCCCATTTCGCCACGTTCTCGGCCAGCACATAGGCGCGCGAACGGATGACCTCGTTGCAAACCAAGACGCTTCCCTCCGGCAAGAGAGCCGCGAGGTGCGTGGACTTACCGCCCGGCGCCGCGCAAAGGTCGAGGCAGCGCACGGGGCCGCTCGCGTAGCTCCTCACCGCCTGCTCCAGGAACATGGACGAGGCCTCCTGCACGTAGTAGGCCCCGGCGTGCAACAAGGGATCGAACGTGAAGGCGGGGCGCTCCGGCAGGTAGAAGCCGCTGTCGCACCAAGCGACGGGCTCGCCGCCGCGCGGCGCCGCGGCGCCTTTCTGGCGGTTGATACGGATACTGGTGGGCGCTTCCGCGCGGAGGGAAGCCTCGAAGGCCTCGTAATCGCCACCCAGCGCCGCACGCGTCCGTTGGATAAAATCGATAGGAAGTTCCATAAATCTTCGGTTTGTTTCCGGCAAAAGTACTACATTCGCGGAAAACAACAGAACAATGCGAGCATCTCTTTTCCTGATACCGGTGCCTTTGGGCGATACGGAAACGCGCCACGTGCTGCCGGAATACAATCGCGACGTGATTCTTTCCATCCGGCATTTCGTGGTGGAAAACGTACGGACGGCCCGGCGCTTCCTGAAGAAAGTGGAACCCTCGATCGTAATAGACGAGCTTTCCTTCCGCGAACTGAACAAACATACGTCGCCCGCCGAGGTGTCCGATTTCCTGCGGCCCTTGGCCGAGGGCCATTCGGTAGGCGTCATCTCGGAAGCGGGATGCCCCGCCATCGCCGACCCCGGCGCCGACGTGGTAGCCATCGCCCAGCGGAAAGGCTATCCGGTGGTGCCGCTCGTAGGGCCGTCGTCCATCTTGCTCTCGCTGATGGCGTCGGGCTTCAACGGGCAGAGCTTCGCCTTCCACGGCTACCTGCCCATCGACGCGGCGGAGCGCGTGGCGATGATCAAGAAGATGGAGAGCCGCGTCTACGGGGAAAGCCAGACGCAACTTTTCATCGAGACGCCTTACCGCAACCAGCGGCTGGTGGAGGAGCTGATACGCGTGTGCCGCCCGTCCACGAAGCTGTGCGTGGCCGCCGATATCACCTGCGCCGACGAATACATCCGTACGCGCCCGGTGAAGGAATGGGCGGGCAAGCTGCCGGACCTGAGCAAGCGGCCGACGATTTTCTTACTTTATAAATAACACACCGCATAAAAACAATCCAAGATGAGTTATCAAGCGCATGAGACGGCGGTCATCGACACCGGGTGCCACATCGGCGACGGGACGCGCGTCTGGCATTTCTCGCATATCATGGCCGGCTGCCGGATTGGCAAGGCGTGCAACATCGGGCAGAACGTGGTGGTCTCGCCCGGCGTCACGCTGGGCGACAACGTGAAGGTGCAGAACAACGTCTCCATCTACACGGGCGTCGTCTGCGAGGACGACGTGTTCCTTGGGCCGAGCTGCGTCTTCACGAACGTCATCAATCCCCGAAGCCACGTGCCCCGCAAGGACCAGTTCCGGCCCACACGCGTGGAAAAAGGCGCCTCCATCGGCGCGAACGCCACCATCGTTTGCGGGCACACCATCGGACGCTACGCTATGATAGGCGCCGGGGCGGTGGTGACGAAAGACGTCCCACCGTACGCCTTGGTGATGGGAAATCCCGCCCGGCAGGTCGGCTGGGTGAGCGAGTACGGCCACCGGCTGGAGTTCGACGGCGAGGGCGTCGCCGCCTGCCCGGAGACGGGCCAGCGCTACCGCCTGCGCGACGGGCGATTGCACGAGGAGAAATAGGAATCATTCATTCATAAATTAATCATTACACACAAAAGAATCATGAACACACTACGCATGAGATGCGGCTTGCTGGCCTTGGCGCTGGCGGGCTGCCTGCAAAGCCGGGCGGTAGAGAGCCCGGTGGACTACGTTAGTACGCTGGTGGGGACGCAATCGAAGTACGAGCTTTCCACCGGCAACACCTACCCCGCCACGGCGATGCCCTGGGGCATGAACTTCTGGACGCCGCAGACGGGACCGATGGGGAACGGATGGACGTACCGCTACGACGCCGACAAGATACGCGGCTTCAAGCAGACACACCAACCGAGCCCCTGGATGAACGACTACGGGCAGTTCTCCATCATGCCCGTGACGGAAGGGCTGGTGTTCGACGAGGACAAGCGCGCCAGCTGGTTCTCCCACAAGTCAGAGGTGGCAACGCCCTATTACTACCGCGTCTACCTGGCCGACCACGACGTGACGACCGAGCTGACGCCCACCGAGCGCGCCGCCAAGTTCCGCTTCACCTTCCCGGAGACCGACAAGGCCTACATCGTGGTCGACGCATTCGACCGCGGCTCGTACGTGAAGGTCATCCCCGAGGAGCGCAAGATTATCGGCTACACGACGCGCAACTCCGGCGGCGTGCCGCGTAATTTCAAGAACTATTTCGTCGTACGCTTCGATAAAGACTTCACCTTCTCCTCGTCCGTGAAGAACGGGGCCATCCGTCTCGACGAGCTGGAGGTGAAGGCCAACCACGCGGGCGCCATCATCGGCTTCGCCACGCGGGCCGGCGAGGTGGTGCATGCCGACGTGGCCTCGTCGTTCATCAGCCCCGAGCAGGCCGAGCTGAACCTGCGCGAATTAGGCGACAAGAGCTTCGACCAGCTGAAGGCCGACGGCAAGGCGACGTGGAACCGCGTGATGGGACGCGTAGAGGTGGACGACCCGAACATCGACAACCTCCGCACGTTCTACTCCTGCCTCTACCGCTCGCTCCTTTTCCCCCGGGCCTTCTACGAGATCGACGCCGACGGGAAAGTGATGCACTACAGCCCCTACAACGGCGAGGTGCTGCCGGGCTATATGTTCACCGACACGGGCTTCTGGGACACGTTCCGCTGCCTTTTCCCCTTCCTCAACCTGATGTATCCCGAGATGAACCAGCGGATGCAGGAGGGATTGGTGAACGCCTACAAGGAGAGCGGCTTCCTGCCCGAATGGGCCAGCCCGGGACACCGCGACTGCATGGTGGGCAACAACTCGGCCTCCGTCGTGGCGGACGCTTACGCGAAAGGCTTGCGCGGCTACGATATCGAGACGCTCTGGGAGGCGCTGAAGCACGGCGCGAACGCCCAGCTGCCCCGCACGGCCTCCGGACGCGTGGCCTTCGAGGAATACAACCGCCTGGGATACGTGCCCAATAACATCGGCGTAGGCCAGAACGTGGCCCGCACGCTGGAATACGCCTACAACGACTGGACCATCTACACGCTGGGCAAACTGCTGGGCAAGCCGGCCAGCGAGACCGACATCTACAAGCAGCGCGCCTTGAACTACCGCAACGTCTACGACCCGACGCGCAAGCTGATGGTGGGCCGCGCCGACGACGGCACGTTCAACCCCGACTTCGAGGGCACGGACTGGAGCCGCGACTTCTGCGAGGGCAACAGCTGGCACTGGAGCTTCTGCGTCTTCCACGACCCGCAAGGGCTTATCGACCTGATGGGCGGCGAGGCCGCGTTCAACCACATGATGGACTCCGTCTTCAAGATGCCCAGCCGATTAGGCATGGAGAGCCGCGGCATGATACACGAGATGCGCGAGATGCAGGTGATGAACATGGGCCAATACGCCCACGGCAACCAGCCCATCCAGCACATGGTGTACCTCTATAACTATTCCGGCCAGCCCTGGAAGGCCCAATTCCACGTGCGCGACATCATGCGCAAGCTGTACAGCGCGCAGGCCGACGGCTATTGCGGCGACGAGGACAACGGGCAGACATCCGCTTGGTACGTCTTCTCCGCCCTCGGGTTCTACACCGTGTGCCCCGGAACGGACCAGTACGTGCTCGGCACGCCGCTCTTCCGCTCCGTGAAGCTCCATCTGGAGAACGGCAAGCAGATTACCATCCAGGCCGACAAGGCCGACTGGGAGCATCCGTACATCCAGGCCATGAAGCTGAACGGCAAGAATTACACACGCAACTACCTGACGCACGAGCAGCTGACAAAGGGAGCGAGCATCCGGTTCCAGATGAGCGACACGCCCAACACGGGCCGCGGCACCGCTGACGCCGACCGCCCCTACTCCTTCTCGCTCGCCAACGACTGATAACGAGCGCGGCCACCCGGCTCCCGGACAAGCTCCGGCGGGTGGCCAAACCCACACAACCGTGTAGCCGCGACTACACAGTTGTGTTTTTTTCGCGGCCCGCGATTCGCCGTTTACAAACTCTTATTGACCGACTCGATGAAGCCAAGAATCTCCTCGCGGCCCTCCTTCTTCTCGGACGAGGAAGTGAGGATGGGCGGCAGCTCCTCCCACGTCTCCATCAGTTTCTCTTGATAGACCTTTATGTTCTCCGCCAGCCGGCCCTTGCTAATCTTGTCTATCTTCGTGAAGATGATGGCGAAGGGAATACCGTTCTCGCCCAGCCACTCCATGAACTCGAGGTCGATCTTCTGCGGGGCGTGCCGGCAGTCGAGCAAGACGAACAGGCAGGTCAGCTGCTCGCGGTAGAGGGCGTAGCTCTCGATAATCCGCCGCAACCGCTCGCGCGCCTCCTGGCCCCGCTGCGCGTAGCCGTAGCCGGGCAGGTCGACAAGGTACCACTCGTCGTTGATAAGGAAGTGATTGATAAGCAACGTCTTTCCCGGCGTTTGCGAGGTCATCGCCAATCCTTTCTGGTTGGTGAGCATATTGATGAGGGACGATTTCCCCACGTTACTCCGTCCGATGAAAGCGTACTCGGGCAAATCGCCCTCCGGACATTTCCGTACGTCCGTGTTGCTGATAACGAATCTTGCGCTTTTGATTTCCATTTCTATCTAATTTATTTATGATTTATAATTTGTGATTTATGATTTATGGGAGTATCCATTCCCCTCTTGAGAGGGGGCAGGGGGTGTGTTATGAATCAATTGACAATGGATAATCATAAATCTAAAATTAACTCTTTCGCTCGCTCAACAGGTAAAGGCCGCCGAAGGTGAGGCCGCCGTTCACCATCAGCATCTCGTAGCCGAAGGTGTAGCCCGCGTAGCGTTGGGACAGATAGTCCAGCGTGAAGCAGACGAGCGGCGAGAGCACGCAGATGTACGGCACGTACCGGTCGATGGGCTTCCGCCGCGTGAACAGGCCGAAGACGAACAGGCCTAATAGCGGGCCGTAGGTGTACGAGGCGATCATGTAGATGGCGTCGATGACGCTCCGGTTGTTCACCGCCTTGAAGGCCAGGATGATGAGCACGAACAGCACGGAGATGAGCAAGTGCACCTTCAGGCGGGTCCGCTTCGCCTTTCCCGCCTCTTCCCGCTCGATGCCCAGGATGTCCACGCAAAAGGAGGTGGTGAGGGCGGTCAGCGCCGAGTCCGCGCTGCTGAACGCCGCCGCGATGATGCCGACGGTAAAGAAAATCAGGATGCTATCGCCCAGGATGCCCGACGTGCAGAACATCGGCAGTATGTCGTCGCTCAGCGCGGGCAGCGGGATGCTCTCCCGCTCCGCCAGCGTAAGCAGGAGCACGCCTAATGAGAGGAACAGGAAGTTGACCGGCGTGAAGGCGAAGCCGTAGGTGTACATATTCTTCTGCGCGTCGCGCAAGCTCTTGCAGGAAAGGTTCTTCTGCATCATGTCCTGATCCAGGCCCGTCATGACGATGGTGATGAAGATGCCGCTGAGGAACTGCTTCGCGAAGTGCTGCGTGCTGTGCCAGTCGCTGAACTCGAAGATACGGAACCGCGGGCTCTCGCCGATGGTCCGTGCCATGCCCACGAAGTCCAACTCCATCCGGTCCTTCACCTGCCAGATAATCACCACCAGCATCGCCACGAGGCAAATGGCCTGCAGCGTGTCGGTCCAGATAATCGTCCGCACGCCGCTCCGGAACGTGTAGAGCCACACGAGGAAGATGCTCAGGATAGCCGTCACGACGAAGGGGACGTGCCAGGCGTCGAACACGTACGTCTGCAGGATGAGCACCACGAGGTACAGCCGTGCCGCCGCCCCGACAATCTTCGACAGCAGGAAGAACGACGCGCCCGTCTTATAGCCCCGCCGCCCGATGCGTGTGTCCAGATAGGCGTAGATGGAGGTCAGCCGCAGCTTGTAGTAAAGCGGCAGCAGGACGTGCGCGATGAGGACGTAGCCGACGAAGAAGCCCAGCACCGTCTGCATATAGGTCATATCGATGCTCCGCACCATGCCGGGCACGGAGACGAACGTCACGCCCGACAGCGACGTGCCGATCATGCCGATGGAGACGATGTACCACGGCGACTTCCGTTCGCCCAGGAAGAACGCCTCGTTGCTATCGCTGCGCCCCGTGATCCACGCGACACCCAACAGGATCGCGAAGTAGACGGCGATGATAATCAGGATCGTGTAACTACTCATATCGTAATGGCTCAATGCTTTTTCTCGCCCGCGAAGATACGGTTTTCCACCGAAATAACCGGCATACGGGTGGATTCCGTCGTGACGGGCTCCCGCAGGGCGCGTAAATAGTCGAAGAACGCGTCGGTGGTGACGATACCTAAACGGTTGAACGCCTCGATCCCGTAGCCGGTGAACAGCGAGGCGTCGTAGCCATCGCCCCCGTTCGTGATAAAGGCGTCGAGCACCACCACGCACGGCGTGTCGTCGGCGATCTCCATCGCTTGCCCGCCACCGGTGTACACCATCTTCCGGATGCGTTCGCCCTCGAAGGTCAGCGTCAGGTCGGAGGATTGCAGATAGCCGTACGCGGGACGACGCCCTTCCTCCAGGAGCTGCCTCAACCGCTTGCCATCGAAGCGATACGCCACCACCGGCGAGCCGAAGGGCAACACGTTGCCCGCCCGCAACCGCGTGATCGGCCCTTGGGGCAACGAGGCCCGGATGCCGCCGAAGTGGTTCACGCCGACGACCGGGACATCGGCATAGGCCGGCATCCGCTCGCGGAAGCAGTGGACGTAAGCGCTGGTTACCAAGGCGCCGACAGGCGTGAAGTCGAGGCTGTTCACGTCCCAATCGTGCGTCAAGGTCTCGCCGGCAGTGGCGAGCACCTCGCTCAGTCCATATCTATCCATGATGCGTCCCACCGCCTGGCGGATAGCGGGATGCCCGCTCCCGGCGACACGTATCGTATCGCCGCCCATATAATCGACGCGGCGTATGCCGGCGGAATCGCGTATCAGGAAAAGCAACTTGCCCACGTGGCTCCCGTTAACGCCCGCCTGCACGATGGGAACATCGTTGACCCGGCGAAGCACCACCTCGTGCGTGTGGCCCGAGATAATCGCGTCCACACCCTCGATAAAGGGCAAGTCGCGGGCATCGTCCTCCACGAAGCCTCGCGGGTCCCGCATATCCGTGCCGATATGCGCCAATACGACGATTAAGTCCACCCGCTCCTCCTGCCTCAACCGGGCGATCGTCCGCTCGCAGGCCCGCGACGGATTGACAAAGCGCAAGCCGTTCACATAGGCCCGAGTCGTCTTCAGGGGCGTCTCGGTCGTGGTCAGCCCCACGAAAGCCACCCGCAGGAGCGAGCCATCCCGCAAGCGTCGCTCCACGATTCGATAAGGAGCGAGCCAATCGGGCGAGCGACCGTCGCTCTCCCGCGTGATATTCGCCGCCACATAAGGCATCCGCCGCGCGGCGGTGTCCCGCAAATAAGCGAGTCCCCAATCGAACTCATGATTGCCGATGGCGGACATCTCCACGCCCATCGTCCGGCTCATCTCGTCGAAAGGCTCGCCCTTGGTCATCTTGGAGAAATAGCTCCCGCTGAGATTGTCCCCGCCGGCCACCACGATCGCCCGCGGATAACGCCGCCGCTCGTCGAGGACGGTCCGTGTCAGGCACGCGGCACCCGGAATCGCCTCGTCCGCCGCGAACGCCCCGTGGAAATCGTTGAAGGAGAGAATCGCCAACGTATCCGTAAACACCCGTGCCGCCTCCTCATCGGCCGCGAGCTTCCTCTGCCCCGCGCAAGCGGCGCAAATCAATCCGATAAGGAAAGGGATGCAGAATGGCCACGCCCGCGTGCCCTTCCTTGCCCGGTATTTCGTCGCCCCGCTCATCGCCGCTCCTTCCTATTCCGCAAATAATTATAAATCTCCAACTGCGAGCGCACTTTCCGCGGATTATCGTCCCACTTAAACTGGTTGCGCAAGCGGTCGTCCAAACGGCACGCTTTCACGTTATCGCTCAACTGGATGCGCAGGATGTCGATAATCTCCCGCTTGATATCCGGGTCGAGAATCGGGAACGCCGTCTCGATGCGGCGGCTCAAGTTGCGCTTCATCCAGTCCGCCGAGGTCAGATACACATCCTCCTGCCCGTCGTTGTAGAAATACCAGATCCGCGCGTGCTCCAAGAACATATCCACGATGCGCGTCACCCGGATCCGGGCGCTATACGGCTGGTCGGGCACCAAGCAGCAGATGCCGCGCACGATCAAGTCGATCTCCACGCCCGCCTCGCTGGCCCGATACAGCTCATCTATCATGCGCGTATCGTGCAGCCCGTTCATCTTCAGGACGATCCGGCCCTTCCGTCCTGCCCGCGCGTGCTCGATCTCCCGCTGGATCATCCGCGTCAGCTCGGGCACCATATTAAACCGTGCCACCAACAGATGCCGGAATGTCGGCTCCCTCAAACGTCCCTCCAAGACGGCGAACACCTTGTTGATATCCGTGATAATCTCGGCGTTCGAGGTCAGCAACGCCATATCCGAATAAATCTTGGCGGTCTTCTCGTTGAAGTTGCCTGTGCTCAGGTAAGCGAAATCCCGTCGCTTGCTCCCATCCGAGGCGTCTTTCCGCAAGATCACGGCCACCTTCGCGTGCACCTTCAATCCGGGGATACTGTAAATAATACGGATGCCCGCCTGCTCCATCCGCTCCGCCGTGCGCATATTGTTCTCCTCGTCGAAGCGCGCCTTCAGCTCCACGAACACGGTCACCCGCTTCCCGTTCCGGGCGGCGCTGATCAGCGTATTGATCACGGCCGAGTTCTCCGCCACCCGGTATTGCGTAATCTTGATCTCGTCCACCTTCGGGTCGAACGCCGCCTCCATCAGGAAACGAATCAGGTAATCGAACGACTCATACGGGAAATGCAGCAACACGTCGCGCCGCTTCACCGCCTTGAACACCGAGCCCATCTCATCCAAAAAAGGCACACGCATCGGCACGGGCGGATGCCACTCCAAGCGGTCGCCCACGGGGTTGGGCAGCTTGCTCAAATCCTGCAAGTTGTGATAACGCCCGCCCTGCACCAGGTCGTCCGTCCGGATGCCAAACGCATCGCACAGGAACGCGAGGAAATCGTCGGGCATCGCCCTATCGTACATAAACCGGCTCAAAGCCCCTATCTTACGGCGCTGCACGTTCTTCCGGATATTCTCCACCAGATTGCCCCGGCTCTCATCGCCGATATAAATATCCGCGTCGCGCGAGATCTTGATGCTATAACAACTATCGATCTCATAACCCGGGAAGACACTCGGCAAGTTCGCCCGGATAATATCGTCGACAAACATGATATAATACTTGCCGTCACGCGGAGGCAACTCGATGAAACGTGGGACCTTCGAATACGGGATTTTCATCAACGCGTAGGAATAAGGCGGCCTCTCGCCCGCGGCGTCATCGGGGCGCTTGCGTCGCTTGCGCATCCGGATGACGAGGTACAACCGCCGGTCGCGGATAAACGTCCGGATATCGCCCGCCTGGATCATCACGGGCGCGAGGAACGGAAAGACCTCCTCGTTGAAATACTCCCGGACGAACGCCTCGTGGAAAGGCTCCGAGCGCTCATTGGGATATAAATAAATGTGTTGGCGATTCAATTCGGGCAGTATCATCTCCGAGAAGACACGGTAATATTCCCGCTGCTGGCGATTCACCTCACGCGTGATGGCGGCCAGCGTCTCCTCCGCCTCCTCCGCGCTCTCGTCGGCATAATTCTTCCGCATGATCACCGCCCGATGCTCGGCGACCCGGATCTCATAAAATTCCTCCAAATTCGAGGAATAGATCGAGAGGAACTTAATCCGCTCATAAACAGGGAGCGTGTCGTCCTCCGCCTCCAACAAGACCCGGTAGTTGAACGAGAGCCAACTAAGATCTCGTTTGAAATATTGGTATGTATTTTCCATAATATGCTTATCTTCGGCGCGTAAATATAAAGACTTTTAAGCAATAAATAAAGGAAGATCCATGATTAAAATCGGTTTGCTCTCCGACACGCACGCCCATTGGGACGATAGATACGCCACCTATTTCGCGGACCGCGACGAGATTTGGCACGCGGGCGACATCGGCTCCGAGGCATTGGCCGACCGGCTGGCGGCGTTGAAGCCCTTGCGGGCCGTGTACGGGAATATCGACGGGCAAGAGCTCCGCGCGCGCTTCCCGAAAGTAGCCTGTTTCCAAGTAGAGGAGACGCGGGTGATGATGACGCACATCGGCGGCTATCCGGGTCGCTATGCGCCGGAGATCCGTCCCCGGCTCTACGCCTTCCGTCCCGGCCTGTTCATCTCCGGCCATTCGCACATCCTGAAGGTGATGTTCGACAAGCGACTGGGCTGCCTGCACATCAACCCGGGCGCCGCCGGGCTCAGCGGCTTCCAGCGTGTCCGCACACTGGTACGCTTCACCATCGACGGACCGGCCATCAAGGATTTGGAGGTGGTGGAAATGCGGTAGCCAGCACCGTGTTCCTCAGCAAGGGGAACTCTTGCACGAAGTATTCGCTGAAGATGCCGGAGGAGAGGTTCTCCTCGATTTGCTTGGGCGTCCATAGCTTGCCATCCCGGCGCTCGCAGCGCGCGAGCTGCTCTTCCGTGCGCAGGCGGATAATATAGAGGGAGACGAAATGCTTCACCTTCTCGTTCTCGAAGGTATAACGGATCAAGAGGCGCAACGGCAGCGACTTATCGCGCGCCAAGCTCCCGACCGTCTCTTTCAACGTGCTCGCCACGCTGTGCCGAAACAACACGTAGCTATGCATCGGATGGTCGATCGTGTCCGGGGAGACATATTCCTCCCTCGGGCGGCGCGCCAAATAAATCATCCCATTGAAAACCACCGCCACCCGCACGATGGGATGGCAATATTTCTTCGGCAGCGAGCGGCTCACCGAACGGGCGATGCAACCGATCACCTTCCCTTGATCGCCCAGCACCGGAAGCCACATCTCTTTCTGCAAATTCCCGTTCATCAACCACAAGCGAACCTGCTCATAAAAGAACACCAATACCCCGATCATCCATCCCAACTCCCAATTCAGGAAACGCTCCACGCGCATCGACCGCGCCGACTCGGGCAGGATGGCATAAAACAAGATCGCGAACAAATGAAGCGTATAAAGCCCCTGAAGGAGCTGCGCCAGGAAATAAGACTCGTTCAAGGCGGAGCGCACCGCGATCCGCCGATAGACGGGCCACTTGGAATCGCGGGCCCAGCGCAGGGCCGAATGCCTCGTGAAGCCACACAACGTCAGCATCACCACGAACAAGAGCTCGGCCACCAAGGGGGAATAGAGGAACAGCGTCGGCTCCACCTTGAGGAACAGGAAAATAGAATACAACACGAACGTAGCCGCCACGGGAAGCAACAGGAACTGATAGACCCCTTTCTCCCGCAGCAGCCGGAACAAGGCGAAACAGCCGACGCAACACGACGCGCCGACAACAAACGAAAGCAAATAAGAGAAGTAGTTGTTCAAGAACAAGAACAACAGCAAAGGCAATACGCCTATGGCTTGATTATCCAACTGTTTCCTGACAACATTCATAACTCCGTTCCTTTAACGTTCCGCTGTTTATTATAAGAACAAACGCGGAAAGAGAAAGGTTCGGACCTCAAACATGCTTTTCGGCATGATACGACGAACGCACGAGCGGCGCGCTCTCCACATGGCGGAAGCCCTTCGCCAGCGCCATTCGTTTATAAGCCTCGAAGCGCTCGGGCGTCACATACTCCACCACCGGGATGTTCTTCCGCGAGGGACGCAGATACTGCCCGATGGTCAACACGCTGACGCCAACGGCCCGGGTGTCGTCCATCAGCTCCAGCACCTCCGCCTCGGTCTCGCCCAGGCCTACCATGATTCCCGTTTTCGCCACCACGCCCCGCTCCGCGACGCGCCGCAACACCGAGAGGCTTACCTCGTACCTCGCCGCGCTACGCACCGACGGGCTGACGCGACGCACCGTCTCCATATTGTGGGAGATAATCTCCGGACCAGCGTCCACCACGGCATCCACCAGCTCCAGGCGCCCCTGGAAGTCGGGTATCAGCACCTCCACCGTCGTCCGCGGGTTCCGCTCCTTAATCGCCCGGATGGTACGCGCCCAATGCGCCGCCCCCAGGTCCGGCAAATCATCCCGGTCCACCGAGGTGATCACCGCGTGCCTCAACCCCATCAGGCGGATACTCTCCGCCACGTTCTCGGGCTCGTCCGGGTCCAAGGGCAGCGGCTTGCCCGTCAAGGTATTGCAAAAGCGGCACGAGCGTGTGCATATCTCGCCGCCAATCATGAAAGTCGCCGTCCCCCGGCTCCAGCACTCGCCCTGGTTCGGGCATTTCCCGCTCACGCAAATCGTATGCAGGCAACGCGACTCCACGATCCGTCTCGTCTCCGCGAAACGCTCGTTCCCGCCCAGGCGGATCTTCAGCCAATCCGGCTTCCGTACATGTTCCCCCATCGCCTACAAGTTCTTGAACAGGTAATTCGACAATTTCGTATAGAGGTGATAACGGGTGTTGCCGCCCGCGATGCTATGGTTCCGGTCCTTATAGACGTGCATATCGAAATCCTTGTTGGCCTGCACCAGCGCCTCGGCGTACTCCATCGTTTGCATGAAATGCACGTTATCGTCCGCCGTGCCATGCACCAACAGCAACTTGCCCCGCAACTCCTTGGCCCTGCGGAGCGGCGAGGTGGCGTCGTAGCCCTCGAAGTTCTCTTGCGGCGTACGCATGAAACGCTCCGTATAAACCGTATCGTAGTAGCGCCAGTCCGTCGGCGGAGCCACGGCGATGCCCACCTTGAAGGTGCCCTCGCCCACGGTCAGCGCCATCAGCGTATTATACCCGCCGAAGCTCCAGCCCCAGATGGCGATACGCTCCTTGTCGATATAAGGCAGCTCGCCCAAGGCCCGCGCCGCCTCCACCTGGTCTCTCGACTCCAGCTCGCCCATCCGGAGGTACGTGCATTTGCGGAACGCCTCGCCGCGCGCGCCCGTGCCGCGGCCATCCACGCACACCACGATAATGCCGTTGGCCACCAAATATTGCTCCCAATCGAACTCATATTGATCCAGCACCTCTTGCGAGTTGGGCCCGCTGTATTGCGTCATCAGCACCGGGTATTTCTTCGAGGGGTCGAAATCCACCGGTTTCATGATCCAGGCGTTCAGCTCGTAGTCCGAGGCGGTATGAATCGTGGTAAACTCCTTCCGCGCGACCGCGTACTCGCCCAGGCGGCTCCGCAAGGCGGCGTTGTCTTGCAGGACGCGTAGCTCTTTCCGGCTCCTCGTCTCGTTCACCGTGATCCGCATCGGCGTGCTGGCGTTGGTATAATAATTCGTATAGTAAGCGAAATTGGCGCTGAACACGGCGTGATTCATTCCCGTGGCGGTAGACAACCTCGTCTTCACGCCCTTCGCGTCCACCTTATACACCGAGCGGCGTATCGGGCTCTCCTCGGCGGACTCGTAATAGAAGCTGTTCGTCTTCTCGTCCACGCCCAGGAAGGCGGTCACGTCCCAGTTGCCCTTCGTCACCTGCCGCCTCAGCACGCCTGTCGGCGAGTAAAGGTAGATATGCGCGTAGCCATCCTGCTCGCTCACGTAGGTGAAGCCGTCGTCCAGGAAATGGATCGAGCTAAGCCATTCCGAATCCACGTAACACTTGTTCTCGTCGCGCAAGATGAGGCGGAACACGCCGCTCTTCGGGTTGGCGTAATACATATTGAGCACGTTCTGCTGGCGGTTCAGCACCATCACCGCCAACTGGCTCGCGTCGCGGGTGAAGGCGATACGGGGGATGTACAAATCGCCCTCCAAGGGCACCCGCAACGCCTTGGTATCGCGCGTCTCCACGCGATACGCGTGTACCGATACCTTCGAGTTCCTCTCGCCCGCCTTCGGATACTTATAAGTATAGAGACCCGGATAATAACCGTCGCCATACATCTGCATCGCGTACTCCGGCACCTCCGACTCGTCCGAGCGCACGAACGCCAGGTACTCGCTATCCGGCGACCACGCCATCAGGTTCGTCACGGCGAACTCCTCCTCGTACACCCAGTCCGTGATGCCGTTCAGTATCTTATTCACCTCGCCATCCTTCGTCACCTGCACCTCGGTATCGTAGTCGAACTTCCGGATCCAGATATTATTGTCGCGCACATAGGCGCACATCCTGCCATCCGGCGAGAAGGTAGGTATCATCTGCTTGCCCGGCGCGTCCGAGATAGGCTTCACGTAATTGCGACGCACGTCGTAATCGTACACCTTCGCCCGGAACGAGCGTCGATAGATAGGCTCCTTCTCCCGCCAAATCAGGATGTGATGCCCCGTGCTACTGATGGTGTAGCCCTCGAAATCCGTAAAGGGGCACTCGCGGGCCTTACGGGCGTCGAACAACGTATCCACGGGATTGCCCGTCCGGTACGCGTATTTGATAATCATGCTTCTATCCTCACTCATCGCCGTGTAATGCTCGCCATCCGGCAAGGAACGCATCTCCCCCACCGCCGTCACCTGACGGAATTTTCCATCCGTAATCTCTTTCAGTTCCACACGCTTGCCCCCATTCTGGGCGCCCGCGCTACCCAGCATCACCGCCGCGAGCAACACGCTCCATCCTAATCGCTTCATATCGCTATATCGTTTTTACACTATTATTTCACTCTTCGTCTCGCGAAGATACACAATTACGAGTTATGAATTACGAGTTACCAATTACGATTTTTAGTCTTAGCCACTTTAACGGGAAAGACACATACGTGCGCGGGCAATTTAACATACGTGCGTGGGCAAAGACACGTACGTGCGTTGACCGGAGAAGATAGGTGCCTATAACCAACCCTATTTGTGTCATAGCTTCAATATTTAAAATGATATACCTATCAGACCCGTGGCTTGCGCCTGCCTTGATGAGGCATGATAATAAAAAGTGCTCGGTTCGCGGGATTGGTGATGAAAATCGCTCTATATTTGTAGAATAACCGGAAAAAGGGCTTTTTTATTATTTATGAGAGGTATGGAAAGGAAGTATCAAATTTGTTTCGTGTGCTCGGGCAACGCCTGCCGCTCGCCGTTCGCCGAGTGCGTGATGCGTGCGTTGCTGTCGCGGGCGGGCTTGATGGGAATTGAGGTTAGTTCGGCGGGTACGATTGAGTGGGGCAGGAATCCAAGGGATCCGATGATGACGAGGATTGCCAAGGAGATGGGTTACGAGTTGACGGGCGAGACGACTTGCGTGACCCGCGAATCGCTTTGGGAGGCTGATAGCATAGTCGTTTTCAGCCGGCACCACCGGGATGCCGTCACTCGTGTGTTGGATTATGCCCATTGGAATCGGATTATTTTGTTTAGCCAGCTCGCTTTCGGCACCGACGAGGAGATAGAGGACCCGAATTACCAGACCGAGGCTGTCTATCGCCGCGTCGCCTCGCGGATTGAGGACGGTTGCCGGTGGCTTGTCGATTGTTGGAGGCGATGCCCGCCTCCTATCCGATGATTAGGGGAATAGGAGGGGGGCACCTATGTTCTCCGGATCGCGCACGTAGGTGAAATCGCTAACGCACCTATGTGAGTTTGCCAACGCACCTATGTGTCTTTAATAGTACACATAATAGTCGACCTTGATATCGTTCTCCACGAAGAAATGGGAAATGGCGAAGTCGGCGACGTATTTGTCCTTTCGGAAGCGTCTGTACATTTTGTAGATCAGCTCCTTTCCGCTTCTCGCTTTCATAAGTGTCATCAGTTTTTGGGTATTTGCCTCGTCGAGGTCCCAATTCATTTCCACACGACCGTCTCGCGATCGCTCGAAATCCTCCTCGGCGCCCCAATTGATTTTTTGCATATCCAATTTCTTGTGGCGATAAGAGAGTATGATGAGGGTTCCCACTTTTTTGGGAGGATCCTCCGCCGCGTCGTTCCAAAGCAACGCTTGGTAAATCATCTTGTCTTTGTCCATGGCTGATGTGTTATGTACGTATTCGATTTTGTTTTCATCAACTATTTGATTTCAAATTCCGCGTTCAGTTCTATGTCCTCTCTTCCCGTATGAAACGATTTACGTATCCGGTATTTCCCTTGGGGCAGATAATAATCCCTGCCGACAGGGAAACGAAAACAGTAAAGCAAGGGCGCCTTTTCCTTCGCGAAAGCGTCATCTTGCCAAGAAATGTCACCTTTTGTTTTCGCCATCGCCCATTCTGCCCCGTTCCATTGTTCCAATACCCAACCTCTTCCATACATGAGGAAATCGGACGTAGGGTTCGTCACGAATACATTGATGGTTTGTGCATTCTCCCAATAAGCGGTCCGCTCAGTCCACATCGAGACAGGTTTGTCCTTATACTCGTCCGGCAAGTTTTGGACATACCAAAGGTAGCATTCTGGTGTGTCATAGACGATGGTGTCTTCTTTATCAGCCGATGAAACCCGGATGCTTGTGACCGTATCGCCTCCACCGATGATGGCCAATCCCTTGTCCGGTGTCGCTTCCGGTTGGAACAGTTGCCGCTTGCGGGTGCAACTGAGGCAAATGATGCTTGATAGTGTCACGAATAAGATAATCGTTTTCATTGTATGTTTTCTCCTTTTCTAAAAATGATAGGTATAGTCCATACGGATTCCCGGTATTCTCCTTTTCCGTAATAATTGATGGTCGGAGTCCAGCGGGGCATTTCTCGGATGATTTCCAATACTTGGTTATCCCAATCCTCGATACCGCAGCTTCGCAGGACTTTGGTTTCATATACTTCTCCATACGAGTTAATCCGCACCGTATAGATGCCTCTCGCCTGCTGCTTGTTTCCCAGCGGTGCCGGGTCGTACACTAGCCGTTGGGTGATATATTCTTGCGCAGACCATGGTTTCCCTTCTTGAAAATAAGAGATTGCTTCCCATTCAACGAAGCACTGTTTCAATTCTTCTTCCGCGATGCTGTCCGCCTTCACCCTGTCCCTGTAATGTTGAGGTAAGAAAGGTACATATACCGTATAGAAACATTCCATCCGCTTGCCGTCCTTGTCCCTGCATGGTAAGCAATGCGGCAATTCCCTTGTCAGTCGGACAACTTCTTTGTCGAAATCTTTATGAAAGGAGGTCAAAATGTTGATGTCGCATGGCAACCCTAATGTGTCGATAGAGAACATCGCTATGGAGTATCCGGCTTGGTTCTTCTTCAACTGTTGTTCGGGATATATCATTTGGGAAGTGAAATACTTTTCCAAATCATAATTCCATATTGCCCATCGGGGCGGCTCTATGGCAGACAGGTCTTTAAATGGCTTTCCTGACCTGTCCAAAACACCCAAGTTCCAAATGTTATCTGCACGCCAAATGCTATCCAAACGTTTTTCATTCTTCCGTTGTCCTTGTAAGCTATTATCTGTTATACATCTGACAAGGCCGACACCGACAGTCAACGTGTCGGGCAGATATTGAAAGACCAATGTGTTGTCGGTCAGCTCTTTGATAATGTGATTTCCCCTTGATTCAAAAACTTTGATAGTATCATCGCATAGAGAATAAGAATGAAAAGTTTCTGTTCTTTTACCATCATACAAAAAGACGCTTCTCCATCCTGCGTCGCGAAATTCCATTTCCATAGTATATTGCTTGTCTTGGGGTAATTGCACTTTCCATACCTTGTTTTCCAGCAATGCGGACATATCTGCATAGTTGCCATTTTGGGCGGAAAGTCCGCCTATAACAACCCATAAGAGCAATATGTACAGAAACTTTCTCATCCTATTATCTTAATAGCATTCAAAGATAACGAAAAGAATGGTTAAGACGGACTTGTTGGCGAGATTAATAGATATTTATTGTTGGAGAACGGGCGGATAGAGGAAGAATACACGCCCAATAATCGTTAATGCGCTGTATATTTTCTTGTGGAAACTTTTCTCGTTGGATTTAATAATTTACTTTTGCGAAAGTTTCTAATGGAAAATAATAGTAACAAGGAAAAAGAATAGTCGTATGAAAATCATTATTGTAGGAGGAGTGGCCGGCGGAGCTACGGCGGCGGCACGTATCCGTCGTAATACAGAGAGCGCGGAAATCATCTTGTTCGAGAAGGGAGCGCATATCTCGTATGCCAATTGTGGATTACCTTATTATATAGGTGGTGTTATCAAGGAGCGCAACCGCCTGTTCGTGCAGACGCCCAAAGCGTTCGGGAAGCGTTTTAACATTGATGTGCGCACGCTTTCGGAGGTGACCGCTATCGACCGGGAACGGAAAGAAGTGACCGTGCGTACCGCCGACGGGAAGATGTACACGGAAAGTTATGATAAATTGCTGCTCTCGCCGGGCGCCTCGCCCGTACGTCCCCCGCTGAAGGGCATCGACTCGGAAGGCATCTTTACGCTTCGTAACGTAGCCGATACCGACCGTATCAAACAATACCTGAATGAGAAGCCGGTGAAACGTGCCGTGATTGTCGGCGGAGGTTTTATTGGGCTGGAGATGGCGGAGAACTTGGTTCATGCCGGCGTGGAGGTGTCGGTGGTGGAGATGGCGGATCAGGTGATGGGGCCTATCGACTATTCCATGGCCTCGTTCGTGCACGAACATCTGACGCGGAAAGGCGTGCGGCTTTATTTAAGCCAAGCGGTGGAATCGTTCGAGCGGACGGACGCCGGATTGAGCGTGGCTTTCAAATCGGGTATTCATCTGCGAGTGGATATGGTGATTCTTTCCATCGGCGTGCGTGCCGAGACTCGTTTGGCTTCTGACGCCGGACTGCGATTGGGCGAGATGAAAGGCATCTATGTGGATGAGTACCTGCGGACATCGGATGAGAATATCTATGCCGTGGGCGACGCCATCGAATTCCCGCATCCCATCACGGGCAAGCCGTGGCTGAATTTCCTGGCGGGTCCCGCGAACCGGCAGGCGCGTATCGTGGCGGATAACATTGTCTTTGGCGATCGGGTGAAGTACGAGGGCTCCATCGGCACGTCGATCGCCAAGGTGTTCGACCTCACGGTGGCCTCTACCGGTCTTCCCGCCAAGCGCCTGAAGCAGATGGGGATCGACTATCTTTCCTCCACCACGCACTCGGCTTCCCACGCCGGTTATTATCCGGGTGCCTTACAGATGTCTATCAAGATCACCTACTCGCCGAAGGACGGACGGCTTTATGGAGCGCAAATCGTGGGCCGCGACGGAGTGGACAAACGGATAGACGAGTTCGCGCTGGTTATCAAGCAGGGTGGGACGGTGTACGACCTGACCCACTTGGAGCATGCCTACGCGCCTCCGTTTTCCTCGGCCAAGGATCCGGTGGCTATCGCCGGTTATGTGGCAGGTAATATATTAAGCGGAAAGATGACGCCTCTTTATTGGCGTGAGTTGAAAAACGCCGACCTGAGCCAGGTGTCTTTCGTGGATGTGCGCACGAAGGATGAGTATGAATTGGGAAATATTCCGGGTGCCATTAATCTGCCGCTCGACGAATTACGGGAGCACTTGGATGAGATTCCTCGCGACAAGCCCGTGTGGCTGTATTGCGGCGTGGGCTTGCGCGGCTATTTGGCAAGTAATATTTTAAAGGATAATGGGTTCAAGGAGGTGCGCAACCTGATAGGTGGCATCAAGACCTATAAGGCGGCTACCGCGCCGGTGTGCCTGCCCGCGGATAGCGGGACGTGCGCGTCCGATCCGAAAGACGGGGCGAGGCGTGCCTGCGTGTCGGCGGAGGAAACGGCGGCCGAGGTGATAAAGGTGAACGCTTGCGGCGTGCAATGCCCCGGTCCTATCTTGAAACTGAAGAAAGGGATGGAGTCGCTGCGGCCCGGTCAATGCCTGGAGGTGAGCGCCACCGACGCCGGCTTCCCGCGTGACGCGGAAGCGTGGTGTCGCACGACGGGGAATCGTTTCCTCTCGACGACAGAGGAGAAAGGGGTGTATCGGGTGCGGATCGCCAAGGAAGAGGCGGCTCCCCGGCCGGCAACCGCTATGGCGAGCGGAGGAAAAGGCAAGACATTTATCCTTTTCAGTGACGATCTTGATAAGGCGTTGGCGACTTTTGTCCTCGCCAACGGCGCGGCGGCTACGGGCGAGAAGGTGACGATTTTCTTTACGTTCTGGGGTTTGAACGCGATCAAGAAGGAGCGAAAGCCGGCGGTGAAGAAAGACCTGTTCGGCAAGATGTTCGGGATGATGCTCCCGTCCAATTCCACGAAACTGAAGCTCTCGAAGATGAATATGGGCGGTATTGGGGCGAAGATGATGCGCCACCTGATGGGGCAAAAAGGCGTGGATTCGTTGGAGTCGCTCCGCCGGCAAGCGTTGGATAACGGCGTGGAGTTTATCGCTTGCCAGATGTCGATGGACGTGATGGGCGTGAAGCGCGAGGAATTGCTGGATGAGGTAAGCGTCGGTGGTGTCGCTACGTATATGAGTCGTGCCGATGAGGCGAACGTGAACTTGTTTATCTGACGCGATGGAGAAGATTCAATGCATTTGTCGGATGAGAGACCTGATAAGGGCTCTCTCCGAATTGGAGACCCGGTTGGAGGAAACCTATGGCATCACGCTCAACGAGGCGATGGTGTTGTGCGCCGTGGGCAAAGAGATCGTGTCGGCCGGCGACGTCACTTCCCGCACGGGCATGACTTCCTCGCACGCCTCGAAAACCATCCGCTCCGTGGAGGATAAGGGCCTGCTCTCGCGCCAGCTGGGCAAGCAAGACAGGCGACAGATGTATTTCGCGCTGACCCGGAAAGGGAGGAGCCGCCTGGAGCGTATCAAGGAGCGGGGGATTGATGTACCCGAGTGGTTGGCGCCGTTGTTCGCCGTGCGGGAGGCCGCGGAATAAGAAATGGAGATGTTTCGCGTGAATGGGATGTGGAATCCGCGAGTTTCATTACCTTTGTAGAAACATTATAAAGGAGCGTTATGAAAGGATTGAATTATATCTTATTGGCAAGCGTGTTGGGCGGCGTGGTGGCATGCGGCCCTAAAAGCGCACGTGAGGCGGAGGCTTCCTCCGCGTCCGCGGATTCTATCGAGGTGAAAGCGACGTACCGGAATCCCGTGATACGTATCTCCGCGCCGGATCCGACGGCGATCCGCTTGGCGGACGGGACGTATTATCTTTACGCGACGGAGGACATCCGCAACTTACCGATCTTCAAGTCAAGGAACTTGGTGGATTGGGAAGAGGTCGGCACGGCGTTTACCGACGCGACCCGTCCGGACTTCGTGGATAACAATCCGGAGGGAAAGAAGGCAGCTTTGTGGGCGCCCGATATCCATTTTGTTAAAGAAAAATATCTGCTGACGTACTCGCTGGCGGAGTGGGGAAACCATTGGATCAGCACGATCGGCTATGCGGTGGCGGATTCCCCGGAAGGGCCTTTCACACCGAAAGGGAAGATCTTCAATAGTCGCGATGTGGACGTGGAGAACTCGATCGACCAGTTCGTGTACGAGGAGGCAGGTCGGTATTATATCCTGTGGGGAAGTTTCTTTGGTATTTATATCATGGAATTGGAGATTGCCGATGATTTGACGATCACGCCTAAGTTCGATACCAAGCGACAGATTGCCGGGAACGCCTACGAGGGCATCAACCTGTGGAAACGGGATGGCTATTATTACTTGTTCGGCTCGATCGGCTCGTGTTGCGAGGGCGAGAAGAGCACCTATACGACGGTGGTGGGCCGTAGCCGCGATTTGTGGGGACCGTATGTGAATAAAGCGGGCGAGCGGATGCTGGACAACGCGCACGAGGTGGTGGTGCATAAGGACGACCGCTTCGTAGGCACCGGGCATAATGCCTTGTTGCAGTTGGACGATGCCGGGCAGACGTGGATGTTGTATCACGCGTTCGAGTTGTCGAATTTGGGGGCGCAACGGCAAGTCCTTTTGGACCGCGTCTTATGGGACGACGCGGGATGGCCCGTGATAAATGGCCAACAGCCCTCGCATGAGGCGGAGGCTCCGGAGATCCGATAGAAAAGGAAGGCATGAATCGTTTTAAATAAGGAAGTATATGAGAAGAAGAGAATGGTTACGTAGTGTTGCGAGCGCGGCCGTGCTGTTGGCGGCCACCGGATGCGCGAACGGAAGTAAGAAATCGGGAGCGGATGTCGCTTCGGATGCCGCCGAAGGTACGGGAACGTCGGGCGACGTTCGGGCCGCGTTGCCCGATGGCGTGGTCAGTCGGCGATTCGGTTCCGCCAAGATCACTTGGATCCGCGATAATGAGGAAGGACAGATGCGGGCGAATCAGATGTTTGTCGGTGCCGATAGCACGCGAATCGCCCAGTGGGCTCCGGAAGGAGGCGTTCCCACGGCGATCGCCGCTTATCTCGTGGAGGTGGACGGGAAACGTATCCTGATCGATACGGCCAACGGCAAGCCGGACAGCCGCCTCTTGCCCGGTCTCGCCGCGTTGGGCATCCAGCCCGAGGCGATCGATTATATTTATATCACCCATTTCCATGGCGACCATCTCGGAGGCATGATGAAAGAGGGCGCTCCGGTCTTCGCGAACGCCCAGGTCTATGTCTCGGCGCCCGAGTATGACGCGTGGATGACGAGCCCCGCGCTCGCGGGGCGGCGTGCGCAAGCCGAGGCCACGATGAGAGCCTACGAGGCGCGGTTGCGTAAGTTCGCTTTTGGCGACACCCTGCCCGGCGGCATCCTCGCGATGGACGCGGTGGGACATACGCCCGGTCATGCGGCATTCGTGGTCGACAAATGCTTGATCGGGGGCGATTTCGTGCACGGCGCGGCTCTCCAATTAGCTCATCCGGAGTTGTGCGCCCGCTTTGATATGGACGTGCCGAAGTCCGTCGAGACCCGCAAGCGCCTCATGGCTTATGCGAAAGAGAACGGCATGACTTTGGCGGGTATGCATCTGCCCGCTCCCGGCTTCATCGAGCGGTGGTAAAACGTTGGGAAGATGTGTCAAATCGAGGAAAAGCACGCGGATGACGCGGATTAAGCGGATGAACGCAGATCGTTTTTATTGATTTATAATTAAATAAATCTGCGCAAATCCGCTTAATCTGCGTCTGCGTGCCAATATCAAATTTCGACATTCACTCCTTCTCTTTGATGAGGCCGTGCCGATAGGCGAAGAGCAGTTTCTCCAGGTCCTTGATCTGGTTTCGCAACTCGGCTCCTTTATCGGTGTCCTTCACCATCTGCCGGTGCGAGCTTAGCTCTACCACGATGGTCGTGGACTTGATGTCTAATCCTTCCGCGATCGCCTTGGCGCGCGATTCGAACGGCTCGTGTTGCACCAGCTGGAAACCGCGGGAGTGATAAACCAGCGTATAACCGGCGATGCCCGTTTCCAGGTGATAGGGGCGGGAGAAGCCGCCATCGATCACCAGCATCTTCCCGTTCGCCTTGATGGGGTTCTCGCCCATGTTGGAGCGCACCGGCACATGGCCGTTGATAATATGGCGATGCGGACCCGTCACCCCGAACTCGTCCAATATCTTGTCGCAGATATCCTCGCGCTCGCGCAAGGCGTAATAAGCCCCTTTCTCCTCCTTGTGTGTCTCCGGATCCTCGATGAAAGCCCGCTCGAAGGTCGCCATCTTGCTCTTGTCGAACAGGGGCGAGTCCTTGCCTCCCCACAAATACCAGATATAATCGCTCGCGTACTCGACTTCCTCCTGGTCGCCGGTCTTGAAATAAGCGGTACGGATCAGTTGGTCCACTCGGTCCAGCAACGCCCGTCCTTTGTAGGTCTTTCCTAAGATGGACACTTCCTTGAACGTGCCGTCCGGGTTCATGGGGACCGAGGCGTGGAACAATAGGTTCGAGTTGCACACCTGGTACATGCTCCCGTGCCGGAAGAAGCAGCGCATGTGTTTCTTCAGCTTCTCGCTGCTCTCGAACGAATGCCATATCTTATGGATCAGGTCCTCCTCCTCGATCGACAGGCGGTACGGGTCCTTGGGGTCCAAGGTTGGCCAGTTCGTGTCCCTCAGCGCGTATTCTTTCCCGTTCACGCGTACGGTGCCCCGCTTCAGGTCGATGAGGTGCAACAGCATCCGGTCGTCCATGTCGAACTCCGGCCGTCGCCGGATGATCTCGCCTTCCAGTTTGAATTGGATGATCGTGATCGCCTTGTGCATCTGGGCGATCAGGCGGATGGTCTTCTCGTCCGGCTCGATGTCGGCGTATTTGGTCTTGGGGATGAACAAGGCGCAGGGATCGTCGCCGTACGCCTCCATCGCGAAGGTGGCGAGGGGCAGCAGGTTGATGCCGTAGCCATCCTCCAGCGTCGCCATATTCCCGAAGCGGAGACACATGCGGATTACGTTCGCGATGCTGACCAGGTTGCCCGAGGCGGCGCCCATCCACAGTACGTCATGGTTGCCCCATTGGATATCGAAGTTGTGGTAATCGCACAGGATATCCATGATCAGGTGCGCGCCCGGGCCGCGGTCGTAAATATCCCCGATGATGTGCAGCAGGTCGATCGTCAGTCGCTGGATCAGGTTGCAGAGCGCGATGATGAAATCGTCGGCGCGCCCGGTCGAGACGATCGTGCGGATGATTTGGTCCACGTACGCCGATTTGTTCGGCTCCACCGACGACTCGTGCAACAACTCCTGGATGATGTAGGAGAACTCCTTGGGCAGGGCCTTCCGTACCTTCGAGCGCGTATATTTGGACGACACGTTGCGGCAGACGCGTACCAATTGGTTCAACGTCACCGGGTACCAATCCTCCAAGTCCTGTTCCCGGCTCTTGATCAGCTCCAGTTTCTCCTCGGGATAATAAATCAAGGTGCACAATTCCTTCTTCTCCGACTCCCGGAGCGTGTTGCTGAATATCTCGTTCACCTTGCGTTTCACGGCGCCGGAGGCGTTCCGCAGCACGTGGTCGAACGCCTGGTCCTCCCCGTGCAGGTCGCTCAGGAAATGTTCCGTGCCTTTCGGCAGGTTCAGGATCGCCTCCAGGTTTATGATCTCCGTGCTCGCGTCGGCGATTGTCGGGAAGCTCCGTGCCAGGAGGCGCAAGTAACGCAAATCGCCCTCTACGGACGCTGCCATCATATCTGTTGTCATAGCTTATCTATTTTATACGCGAAGATAAGCGGATTTCCGCTTATTTGAACCGTACCTGCTCCGCTTTATTCTTCCGCGCCGCCTCTTGGATCGCGTAGGGGCTGACCGTCACTTCCCCGCGTACCAGCTCCGGTATATTGTAGGAATAGAGCAGATAGTCGTATTCGTCCGGATCCTCTCGCGGCACGAGAAACGGCTTGGCGGGTTGGCCGGCCTCGTCGATCGCGCAAATGTAAGGCAACGTGTATAAACCATTGTCGCGCCGGGTACTGAACACCACCCAATCGCTCCCGCTACTCCACGAGTGGTAGCTCTCCGTGTCCGAGCTGTTCAATGCTGTCATATCCACTTGCGTGCGGGTACGCAGGTCCAGCATCCGGATCTCCGCGTCGGTGTGCCAAATGGGGAACTGCCCGTATGCCGTTTCCGTGTACATCAGGAAGCGGCCGTCGGGCGAGACGCGCGGGAAGGTGTAGCTTAGGCTGTCCGCCCGCGCCAGCGTGTCGGCGGGGAAACGGATCTCGCCCCGTTCCGCGTCGAAAGGCACCCGGCAAATGCTATATCGTATCCGGTCGTAGTTTTCGGGCATCTTCTGGGCCGGCGCCGTGCAGTAATAGAGCCATTCGCCATCGGGCGAGAAGGCGGGAAACGTCTCGAAATCGGATTTCGAGAGAAACGAGGCTTTCGATAGGATCTCCCGGCCGCGCGTATCGTAGACCACTACGTCCGATTCCAGGTCGTACACCTCCATCTTCCGTTCTTTTACGGCGTGGAAGAATTGCCGGATCTCGTTCACCGAGGTCACGATATAGCGTCCGGAAGGATGCCAGTAAGGATAGGTCAGGTGGCTGATCGTCTCGTCGGTTTTCGTGTTCAGTTTACTGATTCGCCCTTCCTGGACGATGTAGGTGCCCCCATACGCCGCCCGCATGTGGAACATCATTTGCTCCGGGTCGTTCATGCGGAAGGAGTGGCAATTGATGCAGTTGTAGCCGGTCATGTCGTTGCGGATGATCGGTTTCTCCTCGAACGATTCCAGGTCGCGCTGGTAAAGCCCGACGATGTGCCATTTCTCGTAACCCGGCTCGATCAGGCGATACACCAAACGCGAGTCGATAGGGCGCTCGCTCACGTAGATCGGGAACGAGGTCCAGCGCGTCCATGCGTCCCCGTGCCGCGTCATTATCTCTACCGGGATGGAGTCGCCCCGATGCGCGCGGGTCAGGCGCGCCCAGTCTTTGGGCTTGATACGGATGGTGGCGCCGCCGGTGTATGTCCGGTCGCCTATCCGCACGTGATACTCGTCGGCGGGAATATCGACGCGGAAATTCAGCGGGGCGATATTCGCGGGCACTGTCACGCCCGTATAATCCGGGAATATGGCGGGTCGCTCCGCGCGTGCGTCTGTCGCCACCGGGGCGCTTTCCCCCGAGCAGCCCGATAACGACGCTCCCGCCAAGGCTATCGTTTGCGCGATGATATATCCGATTACGAGGCGCCGGGTGATCTGTCGTTTCATCTCATTCCTCATGGTCATTTTATTTAGGCCCCGGTACGAATTGGGCGTAATAATAATAGGTATCGCCGAATTGCTCCTTCAGCACGGCCGGAGGCATCGAGCGGGCTACCTTCAGGAAACGCAAGAGGCGCTCGTGTACCGCTTTGTCGACCTTGTAGCTACGGTATTCCTCCGGGTCGGGCCGTACCGACGAGAAGAAGAGGCAGATCGCCTCTTGGTAAAGCCTCGGGAAAGCCTCGCCGCGATCCCGCCTCTGCCGCATGTAGTGCATAAAGGTCGTTAGGTCCTTGCGCAGCAGCAAGTAGCCCATCGCGTACTCGAAGGCAGGGCGGTTGTCCGGATGGTCGTCCACCAAGTAAGCCAAGGCGCTCGGGAAGGCCTTTGTCAGGTCGAACGGGTTGTCCGTTATCGGGAGCGTCGCCCGCTTCGCCGCTACCCAATCCGTCCGCGCGCACACGGCGGAGTCCAATAAGGGGCGTTGGGCGGAGGCCCATGCCCGGTAGCGCGGTGTCGATTCCAATAGCTTGATGTACTTCTCGGCGGCCCGGTACTCGCCCGTCACCAGGTAGGTCTCCACCAGCCGTTTCATCAAGCGGGGTTGCACGAGGCGCTGCGCGCTCAGCACGCCGACGAAGGCGAACCGCTGCGCGGCGTTCACCTGCCCGACTTGCCACGCCACCTCGCTCGCCTCGATCAGTCCCAGCCTGCTCCGCGGGTCGTGGGGGATGAATCCCTCCTCGCCAATCTGCGGGAAGCGCGTCAACTCGTCGGTGAAGCGGTCCGTGCGCGATAAGGCCAGGTTCAGGTAAATCAGCGCGTCCTTGTCGCGCACGCCGTGCGCGCGGGCGTGGTCGGCTATCGCCTCCCATTGGCCTTGCCGGGCGTAATAGTCGTATCGGTAGGCTTGTGCCAGCGGGTCTTCCCGGTACAGGAGCCCGTATGCCATGGCGAGCGACACGATGGCGTATGGACCGATCGCCCGCCACGCGGCTTTCCGTGTCGGCGTACGGCGCTCCTTCAGGCAAGCGAGCGCCAAGGCGATCGCGGGGAAAGAGAGGCCCAATACCCAGAGGGACGGGGGCACCGGATATTCCGGGTGGCACATGTATTTGCTGAAATACGCCTCGCGCGTGGGCAGGATGTAGACCGTGCGCAGGGCGATCAGGGGCAGGAGCGTAGCCCAGGCGAGCGAGAGCGCCGCCACGGCCCAACGAGCCTTGCCCTTGCCCGCGCGCGCCTCGTAGATGGCGATGAGCGCCGCGAGCAGCAGGTTCGCCGGGGCGGATAGGAAATAAGTGGCCGTCAGCGCGAGGAACCCCGCCGCGTAGCGAACCCACGTAGCGCGGATCGCCGTATAAAGCAGCGCGGTGAGCAAGCCGAGAAGAATGGCCGTGAGCGGGGCGATCGACTCTTGCGGGTAGAGCCAGAATAAATAGGCCGGCACCCAGGCGAGCCACATCGTCGCCCGGAGGCGGCACGCCCTCAGGTACGCGTAGAAGCAGGCGGAGATGCCTCCCAGCAGCGAGGCGATCACCATGGCCGCCCCATACGGGCGCGTGAAGAGGAGGCTCAGCGCCTCCGTCACGTACTCGTTCATCCCGCCCGGCTCCGCCCATCGCGCGTGGAGGTAGCCGGGAGTGGTCTGGAACATCATGTATTGCTCCAGGAAGCAATAATAATATCCATAGTTCCTGCCGAAAAACAGGACGCTACCGGCCACGAACAGGACCCATATCACGATCGTATGGTTTACGACCCACGGCTCGCTTCTTCCCATCCTCGCTTGTTAAATGCCCAGTTTCGCCCGGATGGCCGCGGGAATCGCGTCCTTATGCACGATAATGTTCAGTGTCTTGTAAGCCACGAACGCTTCCGAGGCGTACCACGTGCCCTTGTATTTGCTATCCGTTCCCCACGAGTTCTTCACCATGTAGTACTTCTTCCCGGTCTGGTCCTTGGCGATGCCGTAGATTTGCATGCCATGGTCGTCGGTCGTCTGGTAATTATCGTACCCCTCCTGGCGCATCTCCTGCGTGATGGTCAGCTCCTCGCAAGGGCTCTGTATCAGCTTCTTGATTTCCTCGTTCTTCTCCTTCTGGCTCAAGCCCAGCCAGCGATCCTGGTCGGAGCCGCTCCGCTCCATCGACTCCACGTCCGGTACCACGGCGATGCCGTCGCGCGTGAAGCCCGTCTCGCTCACGTCCGAGCCCCAGGCGATGGAATAGCCCGTGTTGATCGCGTTGTCGAACACTTGCATAAACTCGTCCAGCGGCAGGTTGTACGAGTCGGACCAGCGCCAGTTGTCCTGCACCTCGATGGGGAAGGCCGTGTAGAACGGGTGGTGCGTGAACGACGTCAGCGATACGTAATCGTCCGGGTTCAAGCCCAGCTCGGCGGCGAAGCTCTTCGGGGTGTATTCTTTCCCTTTATAGGTGAAAGTCGTGGGCAGCTCGCCCAGGTACGCGTCGATAATCCCGTCGAAGCCTTTCTTCCATGCCGTGGTGAGCTTCCGGTTCGGGTTCTTCACGATGGCCTGCACATACGCCAGGGCGGCTTGCTCCATCTCGCCGTGCACGTGCATGTTCTCGCCGTACCGCAAGCCGGTCATCACCTCCTCCGGCACGATGCCGTAGTGCTTCCACGCGTAGAGCACGTCGTAGAACGAGCCCCCTTGCGCGAAGTTCAGGTAGCCATGCAGGCGCACGTATTTCTCCGCCTTGTCTTTATACGAGTGGTTTACGATGAACATCTCCGAGAGGTCGTATTCCCCTTTCCCCATGCGTAGCAATTCCGACTCCAGGAATCCCATCGTGGAGAAGCACCAGCACGTGCCGGTGCGATTCTGGTTCTTTACCGGCGATATTTTCACCTCTTTCACGGGCGTGAACACATACCCGTCTCTTTTCTCTTCTTGCGCGCCCGCCGTTGTCGTGAACGCGTAGGCGAGCAATACGCTCGCGGCGATTACAGTCTTTTTCATGTTATTTTTTTTAGATGACTCCATTTAATTTATGTTACTTCCCGCGAATGTAGCTTTTTATTTTGAGTTTCGCACGAATTCGGCGGGGGAATCGTCGCCTGTTCCTCGCTCGGGTGCACAAAAGAAAACACTTCCTTCGTCCCCTTTATGGGATACCTTCAATTTCTTTTTCGATGTTGCCATAATTAATTTTATTAATATAATGCAGTGAATCAGGGTCGTAAGATAGTTATAGGCTGTGTATTCTCGTAATCCCCCAAATCCTCTGGCAATCCCACGGGAAAATATCTTTACATAGTCGGACTCACCCGACAGTATTCGCGGCAAGGGAAGTGTTACCTCTCATAAATAATAAAAGTGACTATAATTAAAATCGGTCAACGGCGTACGGGCATCGTCCAACGCCTGGAGCCGCCCCGGTATCTCGCGCAACGGCACCCCCTCGTCCAGCAATGCGCGGAGGCGACGGAACAAGCGGTCGTTCTCGCGCGCCAATTCCTCGCCGGTGGTAGGCACCTCGTACAATAGCGCCTCCGACAGCTCGGTGATAATCATCCCCGAGAAAAGCCCGTGCAGCCCCTCCGCCCGGCCGAATAAGTCGGCGTGGCACCATATCGCCACGATATTCCCCGGATGCTTCCGCAGGTAAAAAGCGTGCGAATGGTTCACGATCAGGCGATCGAAATCGCGCCCGTCCGCCTCGCGGGAGAGCAGGCCCTTGTCCGAGCCATGCCCCAACAACAGGATACGCTCGCAAGCCGACACCCGGTTCAGCGCCTCCCGGATCCGCTTATTGCTACTGTCCTGATCCAGCCGATGGGCGTCCTGCCCTTCGTAAAGGACGGAAAGCATCGCCGTCGTCTTATCTCTCGGATGTATCACCAGCATAACCTATCGTCTCTACTCCCACGCATTATTACCCCGCGGACTCCCCATTCAACAAATCCCGCACCTCCATCAAGGCGAATCCCAGCAGGTTCTCTCCTTCCCAAAGCCGTGGAAAACAGACGTCCTTATCGTCCTTGCTCATTCCAATCCCCCAAATCGTATCATAAGGGCTCGCCTCTACGAGGACCTTATCGCCCGTCCGGCAAAGATAGCTCGACAAATGCGGATTCTGCGAGAACTTAGCGTAATTCCCCTCCACCACGATCTGGAATTTATGCCGTCCCCAAGTCGCGTCGTCATAGCCTTGTATCAAACGGCCGATCTTCTTCATCTTCATCGGATCCGTCGTTTCCAAGATTTGGCGATAAGCCTCCCTATCCCCGAAAAGCAACGCCTTGCGAGCCATCATGTACTGCTCGGCGCAACAATAAGAAACCCCATCCACGAAAAAATAACACGTATACCACTGGCTGAGACAAGCGTCGGACACGTTTCCGCCTTTCTCCGTATGCCCCCAAAAGAAAAGAAACCGGGGAGCATACATCCGCATTACGCTATCAATCGTATATTTCCGTTCCATAAGAAACCTTTCTAAAAATCCTTTTTCCGATTATTCCACAAATATAGAGCGATTTTCATCACCAATCCCGCGATCTGAGCACTTTTTATCATCATGCCTCATCAAGGCAGGCGCAAGCCGCGGGTCTGATAGTAGTGGGAGCGTCCCGATAAAATATATCGCCGGGAAGCCACCGGGACAACCACCCGCCCCTAAAGTTTAAAGCGAAAGATAAGGGAATCTAATAGAATTATGGTACATTCGCGTAGAAATATAGTAAACACTGGTTCGTATGAAAACGTATCTGCGCGAAAGCACGCTGGCCTGCCTGCTGCTCGGCCTCATAGCCACGGGCTGCGACATGGGGACGAAAAAGGCCGCCGAGAATGACATCCGGTTCGATTCCATCACGGTGGAGAAAATCTACCACCTGCTGGACAACCCCGACAATCCCAACTGCGATTTAGAGATTAAGTTCGTGTATCCCCAGGCGTACGCGGACGAGGCCATCCTGGAGAAACTGAGGAAGCAATTCGTCGTCTCCTACTTCGGGGAGGACTACGAGGACCTCAGCCCCGAGGAAGCCACGCGGCGTTATACGGACGACTACCTATCCGCCTACAAGGACCTGGAGGAGGATTACAAGGACGACCTCGCCAACGCGGACAAACGACCCGTGGGCGCCTGGTACTCCTATTACGAGATGTCGTCCAACACGATCGCCTTCAACCAAGCCGACATCATCAGCTACACCGTGAGCTTCGAGAACTATACGGGCGGAGCGCACGGGGCGCACGCGTACAACAACCATGCGCTGAACCTGCGAACGGGCCGGCCCATCACCGAGGAGGAAATATTCGTGGAGGACTACCAGGACAGCCTCGCGCGGATATTGGTGGACCGCATCGCACGGCAAAACAACCTCACCGACATCAAGGAGCTGGAGGACATCGGTTTCTTTAGCGTCGACGAGATCTACCCGAACGGTAACTTCCTCGTGGACGAGGAGGGCATCACCTACTCGTTCAACGAGTACGAGATAGCCGCCTACGTGGTAGGCGTCACGAACGTGCGCCTGCCCTACCAGGACATCCGCCATTTATTGAAAGATGAGAGCCCCATTGCGCACCTGATAGACAAATGAACGACATGGAACTGATCAAGACATATTTCCCCGACCTGGACGAGCGGCAGACCGAGCGATTCGCCGCCCTTTACGACCTGTACACGGATTGGAACGCGAAGATCAACGTCATCTCGCGCAAGGACATCGAGAACCTTTACCCGCATCACGTGCTCCATTCCCTGGGCATCGCCAAGATGTTACGCTTCAAGACGGACTCGTCGGTCATGGACTTAGGCACGGGAGGCGGTTTCCCGGGAATCCCGCTGGCGATTCTCTTCCCGGACTCCCACTTCCATTTGGTGGATAGCATCGGCAAGAAAATCAAGGTGGCGCAAGCCGTGGCCGAGGCGATCGGGCTGGAGAACGTAACCTTCAGCCACGCCCGCGGCGAGGAGGAGAAGGGCTTGTTCGATTTCGTGGTCAGCCGGGCGGTGATGCCCTTGGCGGACTTGGCGCGCATCGTCCGCAAGAACATCCGGAAGCAACAGATCAACGCCCTGCCCAACGGGCTGATTTGCCTGAAGGGAGGCGAGCTGGAGCGCGAGATCGCCCCGTTCCGCAAGCAGGCGATCAGCATCGAGCTGAAAGATTATTTCAAGGAACCCTATTTCGAGACTAAAAAAGTAGTATACGTACCATTATGATTACGATCCAACCGTTCGAGGTGAATTACTTCTCCGAGAACACTTACGTATTATACGACGAGACCAAGGAGGCGGTCTTGATCGACTGCGGGTGCCTGTTCCCGCAAGAGCAGAAGGCGCTGAGCGACTTCATCGCCCAAAAAGGATTGACCCTCAAGCGACTGCTCTGCACGCACCTCCATCTGGACCACATCTTCGGATGCGAGTTCGTCTACAACACCTATGGGCTTAGCCCCGAGGCGCACAAGATGGACGTGGACAACCTACCGTCCGCCGGCGAGCAGGCGAAACGATTCGGCTTCCCGATGAAAGTAACGGACATCCCGGTGAAGCACTACCTGGTGAACGGCGAGACCGTGACCTTCGGCGAATCCGAGCTGACCGTACTCACCGTGCCGGGGCACTCGCCGGGCGGATTGGCGTTCTACAACAAGAAGAACGGCTTCGTGATGGTAGGCGACTCGCTGTTCGCCGGGAGCATCGGGCGCACCGACCTCTGGGGCGGCAACCAGGAGGTACTGATCGCCTCCATCAACGACAAGCTGCTCGCGCTGCCCGACGAGACCATCGTATATCCCGGGCACGGGCCGGAGACACGCGTCATCGACGAGAAATTAAATAATCCCTATTTATAAAACACAAGCTATTTAAATACAATCATTATGGACACGAACAAGTTTGTAAATCGCCACGTGGGAATATCCGAGGAAGATATCCCCGCCATGTTGAAGACGATTGGCGTACGGTCGATAGATGAACTGATCGACCAGACGATCCCCTCGAACATCCGCCTCAAGGAGCCATTGGACCTGCCCGAGGCGATGACGGAACGCGAGTTCGCCGAGCATATCGCCGAGCTGGCCTCGAAGAATGAGGTATTCACCTCTTACATCGGCATGGGTTGGTACGACACGGTCTGCCCGGCGCCCATCCAGCGCAACGTGTTCGAGAACCCCGTGTGGTACACCTCATACACCCCTTACCAAGCGGAAGTGTCGCAAGGACGGCTGGAGGCGTTGCTGAACTTCCAGACCGTGATCTGCGAGCTGACCGGCCTGCCCTTGGCCAACTGCTCGCTGCTGGACGAGGCGACCGCCGCGGCCGAGGCGGTCACGATGTTCCATGGCGCCCGCAGCCGCGCCCAAGTGAAGGCGGAAGCCAACACGGTGTTCGTAGACGAGAACGTTTTCGCTTCCACGCAGGCCGTAATCCACACCCGCATGATCCCGCAAGGCATCCGGATCGTGACGGGCGATTATAAACAATTCGAGTTCACGCCGGACGTGTTCGCCGCCATCGTGCAGTTCCCAAACGGCGACGGACAGATAGAGGACTACAAGGAATTCATCGACCGTGCGCACGCCGCCGGAGCGAAAGTAGGCGTGGCCGCCGACCTGATGAGCCTCGTGCTGCTGACGCCTCCGGGCGAATGGGGCGCCGACGTGGTGTTCGGCAGCAGCCAGCGCTTCGGTATCCCGATGTTCTACGGCGGACCCTCGGCCGCTTACTTCGCCGTCAAGGACGAATACAAGCGCGCCATACCGGGACGCATCATCGGCATCTCGAAAGACGCCTACGGCCATCCGGCCTTCCGCCTCGCCCTGCAAACCCGCGAGCAACATATCAAACGCGAGAAGGCGACCTCCAACATCTGCACCGCCCAGGCGCTGCTGGCGACGATGGCGGGATTCTATGCCGTATACCACGGCCCGGAGGGCTTGCGCGACATCGCCGGACGTATCCACGCCTACGCCGGGTTCCTGGCCGGCGAGCTGGAGAAATTAGGCTACACGCAGCTGAACCGCGATTATTTCGACACACTGAAGATACAGTTGCCACCGCACGTATCGATCAACGCCCTGCGCGAGATCGCCTTGGAGTGCAAGGTGAACCTGCGCTATTTCGAGGGCGGACAAGTGGGTGTCAGCATCGACGAGACCACGCAACCCACCGACATCGGCGTGCTGCTCTACATCTTCGCCGGAGCCGCCGGACAGGATTATATGCTGAACGAGAGCATCCCCACACGGCGCTACTTCGACGAGAAATTCGCCCGCGTGTCCGACTTCCTGCGGCAAGAGGTCTTCCAGAAATACCATACGGAGACGGAACTGATGCGCTACATCACCCGCTTGGGACGCAAGGACGTATCCCTCGCGCAATCGATGATATCGCTCGGCTCGTGCACGATGAAACTGAACCCCGCCTCCTCCATGCTGCCGCTGAGCCGGCCGGAATTCATGAACATACACCCCTACGCCCCCGAGGAGCAAGTGGAGGGCTACAAGGAGCTAATCGAGAACCTCTCCTCCTACCTGTGCGTCATCACGGGCTTCAAGGGATGCACGCTGCAGCCTAACTCCGGCGCCGCCGGCGAGTACACGGGCTTGCGCGTCATCCGCGCTTACCTGGAGAGCATCGGGCAGGGACATCGCGACATCGTGCTGCTGCCCGCCTCGGCCCACGGCACCAACCCCGCCTCGGCGGTACAGTGCGGCTTCAAGACCGTCACCGTGAAATGCGATGCTAACGGCGACATCGACCTCGCCGACTTCCGCGCCAAGGCGGAGGAGAACAAGGACCGCCTGGCCGCCAGCATGATTACCTATCCCTCCACGCACGGTATCTTCGAACCGGACATCAAGGAGATGTGTGACATCGTGCACGCTTGCGGCGGACAGCTCTACATGGACGGCGCCAACATGAACGCGCAAGTAGGGCTGACGAACCCGGGCACCATCGGCGCCGACGTGTGCCACCTGAACCTGCACAAGACATTCGCGTCGCCTCACGGCGGCGGCGGACCGGGCGTGGGCCCCATCTGCGTGGCCGAGCACCTCGTCCCCTTCCTGCCGCAGCACCCCGTGCTGTGGGGAAGCGACCTCAACACCGTGGCCGCCGCGCCGTACGGTAGCGCGGGCATCCTGCCCATCACCTACGCCTACATCCGCATGCTGGGCACGGAGGGGCTGACGCGGGCCACCCAAATCGCCATCCTCAACGCCAACTACCTGGCAGCGCGCCTCAAGGATACCTACGGCATCGTCTACACCGGCACGACCGGCCGCGTGGGCCACGAGCTGATATTGGAATGCCGCGGCGTGAAGGAGCGTTCCGGCATCGACGAGAGCGATATCGCCAAGCGGCTGATGGATTTCGGCTATCACGCCCCCACACTCTCCTTCCCCGTGCACGGCACGCTGATGGTGGAGCCCACCGAGAGCGAGAGCAAGGCCGAGCTGGATCGTTTCGTGGAGGTAATGGAGTGCATCTGGAGCGAGATCAAGGAGGTGGAGGAAGGCACCGCGTCGAAGGACGACAACGTGCTGCGCAACGCCCCGCACCCGGAGTACGAGGTGACCGCCGACGAATGGCGCCACGCCTACCCGCGTAGCAAGGCCGCCTTCCCGCTCGACTGGCTGCACGACGGCAAGTTCTGGGTCAACGTCGCACGCGTCGACAACGCCTTCGGCGACCGCAACCTGATAGCCACCTTGGAGGAATAATCCCGGTTCAGCCACGAATGGCGACTGGAGGCAAAATCAAGAAAGAGGGTGTGTCGTAATGAGCGACACACCCTCTTCCTTTAATACCACTAATATGTAGGCGAACTTATCGCACGCTCACCTTCACCGTCTCGTCCCCGGACGCGATCACGTAGATGCCGGCCGGCAGGTTGGCGATCGTCACGCGGCCGCTGACCGTCGCGCTATAGTAACAAGCGCCCGCGATGCCATATACTTGGACGGCCCGCGCATCCGTCGTGGTAATCACGAGGGAACCATCCGCGGCGTAAGCCTTAAAAGCAGGCTCGGCGTTGTCGGCGACGCGCTCGTTGGCGACAGTGGTCGAATAATAGTAAGTATCCGTGCAGCTATCCGTCACTACCCAATCCGCGTCCTCGGATTTCTTCTCGGCGCTCACGAACGTTCTCGGGTTGTCGCCGGTCCACTCAAATTTGCTGGCCCAATAGGTCGACACGCCATTTTCCGTCGTCACTTGCTCCATTATATAACTATCATCCGTGTCGTCCAAATAAGTATAAGTAGCGTCAGTCGTGGTCGTGGCCACGCCCTCGCTATCCATCCACGTTAAATGCTCGGCTACCTTCCGGTTCAGGGAATCGTACTCTACACCCCGCAGTCCCTTCATATACCATACCGTCGTATCGCCAAGCCACTCGTCGAAGCCCAAGTACTCATATTTGACAACGTTGCCCGCCTCGTCAAGCGTGCGCGTCTCGCGGGAAGGCGTGCCGGGCACACAAACGCCATCCGTATAAGTGGTATCGATGGAGCTGAAATGGCAGACGCTGTCCCCCTCGTAAGAATAAGTATCCATCATACGCAGGTCGTCAGCGACGAAATACGTGGAGGTCAAGCGGCCCTGGTCGTCATACGTGTTGGTCGTCGTCCCGGCGCTGATCGTGCCATCGTCCAAGACATCCTCGCGGACCGAGCGGGTCAGCCGGCCATTCTCGTCGTACGTATAGGCTTCCGAATAAGTCTTCTCGCCCGCCCAGCTCGCGGCGTCCGCGTCCCAGCGGATCGCGGTCATGAGGGAAAGCGCGCCCTCGTCCGTGTACGCGTAAACGAACTTCAGATAATTCTCGCCGTCTATCACCCGGATCATACTGTCGGGCAAGTCTTCGCGTCGTCGCTACGCAGCAGCGAAACGGGTTTCCCCGGAGCCGCGGGAGCCTTCTCGCCCACCGGCACGAGCGCCTCGACGCTCATTCCACACAACACACTGGCCGCTAAAGCCAAAAAGTAACGTTTTCTCATGCTAATTCCTCCTTTTACATTTAATTATACGGGGAAAATATACGCATTATTTCAATTATCCATCGGCGCTTTCCCGCGATTTGATACAATTCCGCACTTTTTTTATTCCCTCGCGAAAGTTTTATATACGATTTCGCGTATATTTGTCGCTCTTTCGGTTAAATTTTGAATCTTATACGTTTTAGACAAATGAGACGGTTCCTGTGGCCGCTCGCGGCCCTTCTCGCGAGCACGATGGCGATGGCGCAAAAGCCCGACTTCTCGTACACCTTCTACGGCTTCGTGCGAGGCGACCTTTTTTACAACACGAGGGCCAACCAAGCGCCCATCGACGGTAACTTCTACCTCTATCCCCTCGACCGCGAGCCCGACGCCGATGGCAACGACCTCAACGCCACGCCCAACGGGAGTTTCTATACCTTCACCACACGGCTCGGCCTCGACATCGCCGGGCCGCGCGTCGGGAAGGCCTCATCGTCCGCCAAGATAGAGGTGGATTTCGGCGGGTTCACGGGGAACCATTATCTGCTGCGTATCCGGCAAGCCTACGCCGCCCTCGACTGGGCGGGACGGCACGAGGTGCTGGCCGGCGTGACGTGGCACCCGCTCTTCGGCGACGTGGTGCCCGACGTACTGAATCTTTCCACCGGCGCGCCTTTCCAGCCTTTCAACCGAAGCCCGCAAATACGCTATCGCTTCCGGCCCGCGCCCGCGCTCCGGCTGACGGCCGCAGCCGTGTGGCAGCTTCAATACCTGTCGAACGGGCCCGAGGGGGCGAGCGAGGATTACATCAAGAACAGCCTCGTGCCGGAGTTCTACCTCGGGGCGGAGGTAGCGCCCGCCGAGGGACTGACGTACGGCGCTGACGCGCATCTCATCTCGCTGAAGCCCCGCGTGGAGGCGACCGCGGATGGCGTCACGCGGCGCGTCGACGAGCGGATGACGACCTACACCCTCGGCGCGCACGCCCGCCTGAAGCGGGGCGAATGGATGGTGGCGGCGAAAACGTTCCTCGCCTCCGGGCTCGACCATTTGGCCATGCTTGGCGGCTTCGGCGCGCGAAGCGAGGACGCCGCGACGGGCCGACGCGACTATACGCCCTTCCGTCATTCCACCTCGTGGCTGAACGTGACCTACGGGACGCGGTGGAAAACGGCGCTCTTCCTGGGTTACAGCAAGAATCTCGGGACGGACGACGCCCTCATCGACCGCGAGCAGGTGTATGGCATGGGGCTGGACATCGACCAGCTCATCACGTGCAACGTGAACATCTCGTACAACCTGCCGCACTGGCAACTCGGCGTGGAGTATTGCCCGTCGACCGCCTTCTATGGCACGACGGAGCTCGCCACCGGCCGCGCGCGCCACACGCGCGCCGTGACGAACCATCGCGTCCTCGCGCTCCTGATGTATTACTTCTGACGCTATATCTCGGAGGGAGAGTCCACCTCCTCGCCGCCCTCCTCGCCCGGCTCCGGCTCCGTCGGCTCCGAGGGGGGGGTGGGATCCGTCGGGTCGGTCGGCTCCGAGGGGTCGGCGGGCGTGTCCGCGGAGGAAGCGCCCGAAACGCCTTGTCCCAATACCTCTTGCTTGTAACGCTTGATTTGCGCGTTCATCGCGTCGATAAACGCCTGGTAATCCGCCGCGCCCTCGATAACGGCGTAGGCGTTCACCTTCCTTACCAGCGATTGATAAGCCGAGTCTGTCGCGCGCCGGGCCGTCTTCGTGGCGCCCACCTCGCGGGGGGCCAGCTCCGTATCCCGCTCCTTCAGCAGCTCGCGCACCTTATCGTTCGCCTCCTTCATCTGCTCGCGAAATACCGTCAGCCCCAGCGCCTCTACCTGCGTGCCGAATTTCGTCTCCAAGTCGGCGATAAAATTCGTCATCATACCCGTCTGGCGGTCCAGCTGCATCTTCGGGTCGATCGAGTAATCAATGATGTGCTGCCACAGCGCCTTCGCGGCCGTCCGCATATCGCCCGTCGGCAATTTCAAGAATCCGCTCACGGCGGACTTGTAGCCGATGTAGAAATCATCGCGGCTCTCGTCCCACTCCGCGATGCTGTCGGTCAGCGAGCTTTTCCGCGATACCTTCAGGTTCGCGTCCTCCACCGCCAGCGCGGTTTTCAATGCCGCCAACTCAGCGGCTACCTTCGTTTTGATCGTCTCGTCCGCCTCTACCCGATCGATAGTCGCATGTATGAAATTGTAATGCGCGCCGTTGCTCATCGCGGTCAATCGAATTGTTTGAATCTCTGTGCTCATACTATTATCTTTATTTGTTAAACATTCTTCCCGCCAATCCGTTAGGATAAGAAACACCCGCGGATTCCTTCACGCCGAGCCGCTGGATGGGCATGATGGGGAACAATTGGTCAACGGCCCACGAGA